>NZ_JAAPBB010000571.1:0-305 GCF_019730395.1 Ochrobactrum sp. SFR4
GCCAATGTGCTTTTGCCGCTCAAGCTGAACCGTGGTGTAAAAGCTGCCGATCGTGAGCGTGCACTTGGCCTGCTTGAAACTGTTGGCATTAGCCGCCCTTCACAACATATCGAAACTCTGTCGCGCGGAGAGATGCAGCGTGTGGCGATTGCGCGTGCCTTGCTGGCAAAGCCCGGCGTGATTGTGGCAGATGAACCGACGGCAAGTCTTGATCAGAAAACCGGTGCGGATGTTGCGGAACTGCTGGTACGTCTTGCAACAGAGGAGCAGGCAACACTGATTGTTGTCACGCATGATCCGCAACT
>NZ_JAAPBB010000572.1:0-305 GCF_019730395.1 Ochrobactrum sp. SFR4
GTGCGTTGATCTGTTTTTTTGACGAGCCAGTCGCGCAGGAAAAATCGTTCGCGGCCATGATAATCCGGCCATGCTGTAGCCAGCATTTCCAACAAACGCATTTTGGTTTCGAGCTGGCCGAGTGTGGACATGACTTGCTTGTAATCGGCAGCAAGATAAATGTCGGAACCGCGCTGATAGCGCAGCATTATACGCAGCAAGGTTTCCTGATCCTGCCTTGTCTCATTGAGCAGATCGAGCCAAGTCCATTCCTTCGGTTTAACGTCCATTAGCTTGATGGCGCAGCCAGATAAAACGGCGCGTGC
>NZ_JAAPBB010000573.1:0-305 GCF_019730395.1 Ochrobactrum sp. SFR4
GACCATATTTTTGCTGTACATAGCGGATCACTTCTTCGCGGCGATCCTGACAGAAGTCGATATCAAAGTCCGGCATCGACACACGATCCGGATTAAGAAAGCGCTCGAACAGCAGAGAGAAGCGCAGCGGATCAACATCCGTAATAGTCAGCGCATAAGCAACCAGCGAGCCCGCACCGGAACCACGTCCCGGCCCCACCGGAATGTCCTGCAGTTTCGCCCATTTAATAAAGTCCGAAACGATCAGAAAGTAGCCCGGAAATTTCATGCGGACGATGATCGAAATCTCATAGTCCAGACGTTTG
>NZ_JAAPBB010000574.1:0-304 GCF_019730395.1 Ochrobactrum sp. SFR4
CGCGATAAGTCAGCAGCGTTCCGGCATCCAGTTCCGTTGCCATCTCGCCGAGAAGTGCCTGCGTTAATTGCAGATCGCTCAATGCCGAGCCAAACATTTGCCGGTTGCAGGCGTGATGCAAAGCTTCATCCAGAGCCCTGCGGGCAAAGCCGAGAGCGGCAGCGGCCACCGATGCGCGGAAAATATCCAGCGTGCGCATGGCGATTTTAAAGCCTTCACCGCCTGCACCTAAGCGACGGGACGCCGGAATGCGACAATTTTCAAAACGGATTGTTGCCAAAGGATGCGGTGCGATCACATCAAT
>NZ_JAAPBB010000575.1:0-304 GCF_019730395.1 Ochrobactrum sp. SFR4
GCCCTCTGACAGGCCTTCTCAGCAAACTGAAGCGTAAACCTTCCGCTTAACGGACAAGGATAGAGAGCAGCCATGTTCGGAAAAAGAGGCGCAAGCACCCCCGCCACCACGATAAAACCTATTGCCAGTCAAACAGCTGGCAGTTCACAGAGCACTGTATCTACACCATTGTCACAATCACCATCGGCATCAACGTCAGGTGAAACGACAACAAAACCCGTTGCTGCTCCGGTTGCCCGTGAGAAATCACAGGCCTATTACGATACAAAATCCCAGATCTTTGCAGCACTGATTGATACGATCG
>NZ_JAAPBB010000576.1:0-304 GCF_019730395.1 Ochrobactrum sp. SFR4
ACACGGTGACCGTAGTCAGACGTGGGCTCTTCCATCTATGCCGCCAATTCAATCATCTACGCCCGAGGAAAAGAGCACGTAACGCACAAAGACAATTGCCGCGATGATCGCCACAAGCTGAAGCAACACTCCACTCGCGGTTTCTTTGATACCGAACGCTCCGACAACCACCGTGGCAACCACCGAAGCCAGACCAACGGAACCGGTAATCATCAAGACCACAAGGATACGTCTGCGCTCCGGCGTTTGGAGGATCAGTTCGGATTCAGACGTGGTGAACCCCGTGCCGCTGAGTGCGGACATG
>NZ_JAAPBB010000577.1:0-304 GCF_019730395.1 Ochrobactrum sp. SFR4
AGCTGATGCGGAAACAGCAAAAGTACCGGCGGCAAAAGCAGCCATAAGAGCAACTGAGTTACGGAGAGACATGATATCTTCCTTTTCTTATTCTTTAAGTGTGCATCGGGAGGATGAAAACCATCTTCGGAAAATGCACATCTTTACAAGGTTTAAAAGCGTTAGATCGCTTGAAAATATGCTGCCTGAAAAACATCACTGACGGGAATCATATGATTATCGCCAGACAGCAAGAACGTGATATTCGTTCATTTAGGGCATTATCGTGGCACGTTAAGGGAAATTTAACAATTTGTCATTTTGT
>NZ_JAAPBB010000057.1:0-1085 GCF_019730395.1 Ochrobactrum sp. SFR4
AACTTTGACCGCGTTCAGTCCAAGTTTGGAATATGCAACATTATGCGATTTTGTTGCCCGCCCACCAATACTGAGGGCTCGACCCATGTTGGGGAATGATGTGGCCGCAACTTCGGACTGTGCGCCAGAGGCAATCATAGCCCCGCCGAACGCCAAGGTTTCTGCAGCTGCAAAACCATATAGCTCACCGGTGGCGGCTACACGTTTCGAATAATCAACAAGGTCAGGAGCGCGTGCAGCCGTATTATTGCCCAGATGGTTGATCGCATCAGCATAATGGCCAATCTCACCGACATTCATACGAAGCTGGTTTTTGATCTCAGCCAGTGCCTGACCTGTCTCTGCAACAGGCACCTCCCAAGCGGTGGAGACTTCTGCCACCATCTTGGAAAATTTACTCATTTCCTGAATAGGAATGTTCGATTGGCCAGCCGCAGCATAAATCTGAGCAAACCCTTCGGCAGTAACCGGCATCTCTTTGGAAAGAGCAATGATGTCACGTCGGAGGGTGTTGAGCTGGTCGTCACTGCCATCGACCACTTTACGCACATCCGCAAAGGCAGATTCAAATCCAATGGCAGCACCAACGGTGCCACGTATCCCTTCACGAACCCCGACGTAACCCGCAGCAAGCCCTGCCACGCGCATCACTGTGCCATTGATGGGAGCCATGATCTGGTTGGACTGTTTCATCAGTCCGTTCATGCTACCTGTGATGGTGCGCATCTTTGAGGACACACCATCCATCACAGTCAGTTTCAAGACAGACTGTAAAACGCTCATAACATCCCCTCACGCCTTGCTTGCCAAATCTCAACAGCTTTCCCGTGCCAGCGGATTGCTTCATCCACTGGCATTTGTTTCACTTCAGAGATCGGGGTACTAAAAATATGGGCGATTACACCGATGATGCCGCGCCAGTCAGAAGCCTGCTCTAGTCGTTTCCCACCAGATGCTTCGTCTCTTTCATGATGACTTTAAGATCGGGAGCACCAATTTCTTTAAATGCTGGCATAGGTGTATTGCTGATTGAAGCAAGCACAGCCATCGTTTGGGAAAACTGGCCAGAGAAGTGATCCGCGGCC
>NZ_JAAPBB010000578.1:0-304 GCF_019730395.1 Ochrobactrum sp. SFR4
CCTTCCCGAATATTGACCCTGTTCTCTTCTCGGTAGGCCCGCTCTCCGTTCACTGGTATGGTATCGGCTATGTCATCGGCATTTTATTTGCCTGGTGGTACGGCAAAAAACTCGTCAACAATGCCCGTCTGTGGCCGAACAACAATGCACCGATGGATCCGCTTGCATTGGATGACTTTGTCCTCTGGGCAGCTCTTGGCGTGGTGATCGGCGGCCGCATTGGCTACGTATTATTCTATAATTTCAACTTTTATATCAGCAACCCGCTGGAAATTCCGGCCGTATGGGACGGCGGCATGTCCTT
>NZ_JAAPBB010000579.1:0-304 GCF_019730395.1 Ochrobactrum sp. SFR4
ACTTTTTCATGCTTTTTGACCGAATTTTGCGATTTTTTCAAAATCTAAAAAATTTATCACCAGCCGCAGCACCTGCACATCCTCTTAAAAACGGTTTCCGCTTTTTGGGGATATGCTTTCGCTCACAGCTTTTCTGCTGCTGCGTAAATCTTGTCAATAACATGTTGGTTCGCTTTTGAGTTTTCAAGGCTGAACAGCATTTCTTCCTGCCCCCGCACAAAGCGGACAAAGGCGTCGGCCTGCAAGCTATATTGGTTTGCATTGGCAAAAGTCCATTCCTGCGCGCAAGTATGGGAACGATCGT
>NZ_JAAPBB010000580.1:0-304 GCF_019730395.1 Ochrobactrum sp. SFR4
TGCTTTCTGTAAAATCTGGCCCATGGCAAACTGCCTCACACAAGTTCAGTATCACTGAATAAATTGAGATCAAAAACATCATGCGCCAGATTGATTATAAATTCATGACGACAAAATGACCGTTCGGTCACAGCATGATGTTACAATTTTAGAGCAATAAAAAACCGCCTGCTCCGATCAGGAACAGGCGGTTTGAAAACTTACATAACGTTCCAGATCAGCGCTGTGTGAAATCACGTTTATTCGGCTGCACACGCGCGATCTTTTTTGCTTTAGCAACAGACTGCGTGGTCATCGGGTCGGT
>NZ_JAAPBB010000581.1:0-304 GCF_019730395.1 Ochrobactrum sp. SFR4
TGGCATTTGAGAAAAAAGCCGCTTAAAATGAGAGATAGACCGGAACACAACCGGTGCAAGACCAAACTCGGTGTGGTTCACAATAGTTCCTGCATTATACTGATAATGTCATCCAATAATGGATTGGGTGTACTGCTGGTTGGTCTGATCGCAAAATAAGAAACCTGAATAGACGGCTCAAAAGGTATGGCCACGCAATTAACACCGGAAGACCGCAGCGTCGGTTTATCAACGATGCCAACTCCCATACCGGCAGCCGCAAAATGACTGCAATTGAGCATTGATGTTTCCATAGTAGAGAGCG
>NZ_JAAPBB010000582.1:0-303 GCF_019730395.1 Ochrobactrum sp. SFR4
TAAAATACACATAAGGCAATGCCACCAGCGGCAGCAAAATACCGTAGAGCATCCAGCCGAGACCTAGTGTCAGAATGCCGAGAAAGGCAATCAAAATGGCAACCGGAATACACAGCAGCAGCACAATGAAATAGTCGATCAGAAAGGCGAAAATACGCCTTGAGCGCACACCTTCATAGAGGCGGCGGTCTTCAAAACGCGGCAGAACAATATCATGGTTGATTGTTCGGTCATTCATCGGCTTATGGTTGCTCCTTATACTCTCTTATAAGTTGAGAGATAGGAAGCACACAGCCAGATTTC
>NZ_JAAPBB010000583.1:0-303 GCF_019730395.1 Ochrobactrum sp. SFR4
TGGAATTCCGTCCGACGACATCAGTATTGTTACACATGATGCTAATCGGGAAACGGATGCTGCGGGCGGTGCAACTGCCGGTGCGGGCATCGGTGCTATGATTGGTGGTGCAGGCGGCTTGCTTGCAGGTTTGGGTATTCTTGCTATTCCGGGCGTTGGTCCGGTTGTTGCAGCTGGCTGGCTGGCGGCAACTGCTGCCGGTGCGGCTGGTGGTGCTGTTGTCGGTGCCGCGACGGGTGGCTTGATCGGCGCACTGATGAATGAAGGCGTATCTGAAGAAGATGCTCATCTTTATGCCGAAGG
>NZ_JAAPBB010000584.1:0-303 GCF_019730395.1 Ochrobactrum sp. SFR4
GCAGCACAATACCGGCATCAATATTTTCATCCAGGCTCTGATGCCGAATCAAGTCTATCTGCTTTTTCCCGCCTGCCTTGTTCAGGAGCACCTGATAGGGTGCCTGCTCCTGTAGATCACACGGTGCTGCCTGCCGCACCAGCAGCAGCTCGCTCACATGCTGCGCCGAAAGCAGCTGAATATTTTCCACGCAAGGTACGGCATTATATGCAGGCGCCTTAACCAGTTCAAAATCATCATTAAACTGAAAGCGCATATTCAATGCAGGCTCACTCTGCGCCACGCGGCGCACAGCCACTTCCA
>NZ_JAAPBB010000585.1:0-303 GCF_019730395.1 Ochrobactrum sp. SFR4
TCATGAAAGAACGGCGAGACTTCGCCATCCGGGAGCCGCTCGATAGCGAGTTCGAGGATCGGAGACGAAGCGGGCGACGATGCGATCGAATAGCTGCGCATGGCCGTGTAGCCGTCGGGTGCGGTGAGGCGGACATCGACGTGCTGACCCGCCACATGAGCGAACGGGTTCCCCAACCGCAGGAAGAAGCTCTTGATACTCGGGGTCTGTTCGACGATTTCGTCGATGAAGCAGGACTGCCAAAACGCGGGTTGCGCGCCGATCTCAGTCATGGGTGTATCTCTGCTCGCGCCAAGGATCGCC
>NZ_JAAPBB010000586.1:0-303 GCF_019730395.1 Ochrobactrum sp. SFR4
TATGACAATAAAAAACCTGCCGGACTGATCCGGCAGGCTGATGTGTCCGACACTGACCAGCAATTCTCAAAACTTGGCGCTTGCACCAAAAATGAAACTGCGGCCTTTGCCTGAATATTCGTTCTCACCCAGCGGGCCTGAAACGGCGACGCGATAATTTTTATTCGCCACATTCTCAACCGAGAAGAACAATTCCGCATTTTCTTTCAGTTTGTAGGAACCGTAAAGATCGTAGAGAACATAGCTTGGCAAGGCGAATTTCTGCCCAAAATCTGTACCAAAACCGGCATAGCTGCTTTTGCC
>NZ_JAAPBB010000587.1:0-303 GCF_019730395.1 Ochrobactrum sp. SFR4
AAGGGCGAGAACTGGCAGCTCACCGCCGGCTTCCGCTCAAAGCACGGCCGCGTGCTTCTGTTTGATCCGACCAACGTCAAATCAGCCGCCTACAATCCCCTGCTCGAGGTGCGCCGCGGCGAATGGGAAGTGCGCGACGTACAGAACGTCGCCGACGTGTTGGTCGATCCGGAAGGTTCGCTGGAAAAACCCAACCCCTGGGAGAAGACAAGCCACTCGCTGCTGGTTGCTGGGATCCTCCCCGTCCTCTAAGCCGAAAAGGACAAGACGCTCGCCGGTGTCGCGGGATTCCTGTCCGACCCT
>NZ_JAAPBB010000588.1:0-302 GCF_019730395.1 Ochrobactrum sp. SFR4
CCGTCGCCACGATGGCAGCGTTGCGGAAATGGCGCGTGAGGCACTGGAAAAGCAGATCCGCACTTTTGTCCGCACATGGGAAGATGGTGTGCGTGACGCAGCAGATGAAAGCTCGCAGACTTTTGCGCCGCGTGTGATCAGTCTGGCTTCCGGTTTCCCTGAATCCTATCGGGAGACTTTCAATGAATCCGAAGCACTGATTGATGCGATGCGTATTGAAGCGCTGACAGAGCAAAATCCGCTGCATGTGGATTTCTACCGCTATGACACTCAGGAGCCGCAGGCAGCTTTTCTGAAACTCT
>NZ_JAAPBB010000589.1:0-302 GCF_019730395.1 Ochrobactrum sp. SFR4
TCAACAATCAAAAGATCGCCGTGAAATATTCCCGCATCCCGCATTGAGTGTCCGTCAACGCGCCAAAGAAATGTCGCGGGCGGGTTGCTGATTAAGAGTTTGGATAGATCTATAGTGTCGTCAATGTAGTCATCGGCTGGCGAGGGAAAACCCGCACACAATCCATGCAACATAAGTGGAACCAGAACTTCGGCCTCCACCTTTAATCCTATCTGCATAGAAAGTATCTCCTTTCACAAAGCTTAGAGAAAGGAACAAATAGGGAACACAAAAACCAGCAAATATCAATCTAATTCTTATCG
>NZ_JAAPBB010000590.1:0-302 GCF_019730395.1 Ochrobactrum sp. SFR4
TTTAAAAAAATGCGTTTTAAAGCCATAAAAGAGCAATTTAATTTTTGTTGTTTAGCTCATTATATGTCGCCATAACCATATCAAGGTGCTTGTTTACTAAAATCTCTGTTTGTTCAAAATTACGGTTTAATACAGCATTTCTTAAATCTGTATATCGATCCGTAGCATACAGAGCACGTAAGGTTGGGGACTGTATCGTTCCGGTTGAAAACTTCTGATCTTCAAAATTAGACATCAAAATTCTGAAAGCACGGCCCTGACGTCGTATATGGTTGGTCGCCATGATGTGAAAGTGGTACGCC
>NZ_JAAPBB010000591.1:0-302 GCF_019730395.1 Ochrobactrum sp. SFR4
CGCTGACGCATGCCGCCGGAAAATTGATGCGGATGGGCACTCAGTGCTTTTTCACCATCCTTGATGCCGACCTTTTCCAGCATGTTAATGATTTTGAGCTGCCGCTCTTTTTTGCTTTCCTGCGGATAGTGCAGTTCCAGCCCTTCTTCCAGCTGCCGGCCAATCGTCAAAGACGGATTGAGCGAGGTCATCGGCTCCTGAAAGATCATGGCAATGCGCTTGCCGCGAATAGAGCGAATGGCTGTACCATTCATGGCAAACACATCTTCGCCGTCGAAGCGGATGGTTCCGTTGATCGGCTG
>NZ_JAAPBB010000592.1:0-301 GCF_019730395.1 Ochrobactrum sp. SFR4
GTACCGGAAGTACAAGGGCGCTAAGCTCATCTTTTCTTGGCTGTTGTTATGCAGATCCAGCTGCCGGAAAACTCTTGTTTAAACTGTTATGAGTTCAGTGCTCCTTAGCCGAAAACAGCAAACAGGCTTGAAGTAATTGCCCAGATAAGAAATGCGGCTGGGACAGCCAGACCGGCCAGAAATATCCCGAGAAAAACAAATGCCGCTTCATCCGTACGGTTTTTCATTTGATCGGCAGGCTTTTGCCATTGAGCGGGTACACCATCATACATTGCAGGTCTCCTCCGATATAGTCTTAATG
>NZ_JAAPBB010000593.1:0-301 GCF_019730395.1 Ochrobactrum sp. SFR4
GCTGAGCGCGATATACAGCAGGGCAACAAAGCTGAAGACCTCAAGGCCGCGATAGGTCGCCATAGAAGACTGGTTGGCATAGAAGGTCATTTCGGAAACACCGATTGTCGAGGCAATGGCCGTGTCTTTCAAAAGACCAATGGCATAGGTTGCCATTGCAGGCAGTGCCACGCGGATAAGCTGCGGCATGATCACATCAATCCACATGCGGAAAGGATGCATGCCGAGCGCTGCAGCGCCCTCCCACTGGCCGCGATGGATGGATAAAAGCGCGCCGCGATAAATCTCCGCCATATAGGCG
>NZ_JAAPBB010000594.1:0-300 GCF_019730395.1 Ochrobactrum sp. SFR4
AAGGCATGACTGTCGTGTTACCACCCATAGCTGCAGACAAGGTTGCGCTGGCAAAGTCATCTGCCATAACAATACCATCACCGGAATATTGTGAAATATGCACATGGCTATCAATACCGCCGGGCATAATCAGCAGGCCTGTTGCATCGATGATCTCTTTTGCCGTGTTTAAATTCTCTGCAAGAGCTACGATCTTTCCAGCGGATATGCCCACATCACAGCGATATGTGTCGCTTGCGGTCACTACTGTACCGTTCTTGATGATGGTGTCGAATTGCATCAACCTTCGCCTTCTCTTTT
>NZ_JAAPBB010000595.1:0-300 GCF_019730395.1 Ochrobactrum sp. SFR4
GTTTGGATTTTTAGACTGCCAGTTCCACATATCGGCACACATCTCGCGCAAGGTTTTCTTAGCGCTCCAGTCGAGTATTTCTTTTGCATGTGCAGGGTCAGCATAGCAGGTTGCAATATCACCGGGACGGCGCGGTGCCACTTCATAGCGGATATGCTGGTTGGAAACGTGTTCAAACGCCTTGATCACATCCAGAACGCTATAGCCCTCACCCGTACCGAGATTAACCGTCAGGCATTTAGGCTCATTGAGCTTATCCAACGCTTTGAGATGACCTTCGGCCAGATCCATAACATGGAT
>NZ_JAAPBB010000058.1:0-1039 GCF_019730395.1 Ochrobactrum sp. SFR4
TGAAACTGCCATAATTCTTCTCCTTAATGACAAATAGTCTATTTAAGGAGGCGGAATCAAACCGTGACAAGTCCATTCCTGCAAAGCAGCCGATCGTTCCCGGTGTCGTCACCAAAGATGGTGAAACCAAGTAATACCGCGTGAAATGACGGTTCCTCCCAGTCGTCATTTCTATTAAGCGCGCGGCGACGCAGTCACCACCGCTGACGCGTCGCCGCAGCTATAACATTATCGGCAAGCTACAGCGTAATCAGCGCATGGAAGTGACTTCTGCCTGCAGTCTCAAAGGAAAGTGGAGGTAGATCGTGCCAGCGACCAATTCCGCAAAAGCCAGCAATACGGATGTCGTTCTTGAGATTTGCGATGTGGCCAAATCTTTTGGTCCCGTCATCGCACTTAAACGCATGAACCTCACAGTTCGTCGCGGTCGCGTACATACTTTGCTCGGTGAAAACGGCGCTGGTAAATCGACTTTGATGAAAATCCTCGCTGGCGTTTTCAAGCCTACATCAGGATCAATTAAACTGCGTGGCGTCAATTACGCGCCGAAAGATCCGCGCGAAGCACGAGTGAGCGGCATCTCAATCGTTTTTCAGGAACTCAGCCTCTCGCGCAATCTGACGGTTGCAGAAAACATCTTTGCTAATAACGAACCAAGCCGGTTTGGATTTATCCGCGATCGTGAATTGAATGCACATGCGGCTAAACTTGTTACTGAGCTAGGGCTGCCTGTTGATCCCCGTGCCAAGGTAGGTGATCTTTCAATCGCACAGCGACAACTTGTCGAAATTGCTAAAGGGCTAAGCCAGCCAGCCGATGTTGTCATTCTGGATGAACCTACTTCTTCGCTTTCTGACTGCGAAGCGGAAATCCTTTTTTCCATTATCGAGCGGCTCAAAGCGCGCGGAACTGCAGTAATTTACATTTCGCACCGTATGGAAGAAATCATGCGGCTTTCAGATGATTGTCCGACATCAGCGCCCTTGAGACAAAACAGTGTTAATTGAGAAGAGAGGATTTTCGGCTCATGATAGCTCTA
>NZ_JAAPBB010000596.1:0-300 GCF_019730395.1 Ochrobactrum sp. SFR4
TCAAAAAGATGATCAGTATCTGGTGGTTGCCGGAAACTGCACCATTACCGCGAAGATCGTTGCTCTGCCTGCCAAGTCCGGACTTGTCGGTCCCAAACAATTCAATGTGCAGCTTGGAAAGCAGCGCTGTAAAAAATAAATCGCAGCGTCATTCCGCGTCAGAGAATCTATGCAGCAGATGAATATCATCCGGCTCTAAAGCATAGAGTGATTGATCCGGATGCATGACCGGCTTGCCCCCCTGATGCATATAAAAATCGACTGTGTGCTTTGTTGAGGTTGAAGAAATATAGAAACCTT
>NZ_JAAPBB010000597.1:0-300 GCF_019730395.1 Ochrobactrum sp. SFR4
CGTTTCCTAGAATTTCTGTTGCGGGATACGCTTGTATGTCAGCTCTATGCTGGACAAACGCGTAAGCATTGGTTCGGAACGAGAAGCGGTCACAAAAAACCGTTTCAGCCCCGCACCACAGTCACTTTTGAAATCAAAGTGCCGGAAATGCTTAATTGCAGAGTATTTGAGCGCTGGCTCTACAAAGCCAGATAGCCCGTTTCGCTGATCCCTTTTCAGGATCCCAAGCGGGCTTGCAAAAAACACTTTGAAAAACAGGAGGATTTTATCCCGCTGGCCGGTCTCCTTTGCAGAAAACGG
>NZ_JAAPBB010000598.1:0-299 GCF_019730395.1 Ochrobactrum sp. SFR4
GTGCAAGACTGATGCTTTTTTGGGTTAAGGTCTGGCGGTCATTGGCACCGATCATCATGACGATGACAGCGGGTTTCTGCTCTGCCAGAATAGCAGGCAGTTCTTTGCTCCAGTTATAATAATCCTGACGGACAAAGCCGGATGAGCCATTGCTGCGGTTGATGACTTGCAGATCGGCGGCTTCGGCGAAGGTTTCCGTTAAACCTTCAGCAAGTCCGCCTGCAATAAAATCACCGATGACCAGAATTTTAGCGGCATCAGGGTTTTTGGCAATAACAGGTGCGGGTGGCGGTGCGGCG
>NZ_JAAPBB010000599.1:0-299 GCF_019730395.1 Ochrobactrum sp. SFR4
GTGTTTGCGGCACCTTATCTTCCGATAGTGCCGTCTTGTTGTAAATCATCCCGATTGGCTCGACAGACGTCGCATAAACGATATCTTTATAGATTGCCCAGCTTGGCAGTGATGCAGCCTCAAATGATTTATAGGCTTCCAGATAACCGTCGACCGCAAGCTTCACGCCCTGATCCATCGCCGAGGTCCAGAATACATCACCACCGACCTGCTTTGCGGCAGCTTCAGAGATCACACGGTTGTAAACACCGTTTGTGCCGATATCATTATAGTCGATACGGATGCCAGGGTACTTTTTG
>NZ_JAAPBB010000600.1:0-299 GCF_019730395.1 Ochrobactrum sp. SFR4
CGCTGTCATCCCAAGCTGGCGCGATTATCTGGTTATGGGCATCGACAAGACGCCAGATCCATCAGACCAGTTTCTTCCTTCAGAAAAGGAAGAACGCAAAGTGTGGGATCGCTATATGGCCGAAGGCTGGCGCCAAGGGCGAATGCAGGCTGAAGAAGCCTTGAAAGAGAATATGAACCTCCTGCGCCGTGATTATCTCGGCATGGTCGAGTATCGACGGCTTGTCGATGCTGGTCTGGTCAACAGCATGGTTGTCACATCGAGCGAGGTTCGGGCGAAAGGAACGCCGGAAGAACTCT
>NZ_JAAPBB010000601.1:0-299 GCF_019730395.1 Ochrobactrum sp. SFR4
TTTGAATACGCTCTATAAATGGCGATATAAATATTTCATTTCAAGCTGCTATTGCCCATAGCACAACCTGAATACGACATAAATCGGCACTCTTTGCCCTTTTAATATCTTTTGCTTACTCTATATAGGATGGGCATTTCCGCAATCGGCTCGTCCGGAGCGGCTGATGGAGACAGGCAGATCCGGCTTTTGCGCTGTAATCTGCAAATGCCGATAATTACCCTGACATAACTGCCAAGCCTTCAGCGGTACAGATTATTTTACTGCCTGAGCAAGCTTCGTAACAGTGTCCGTTTAAC
>NZ_JAAPBB010000602.1:0-297 GCF_019730395.1 Ochrobactrum sp. SFR4
GGCTGGTCTCTATCTCTGGAAATCCGGTCTTGGCTACCGTATTACGAGCGAAATTGATCCGAATGGTCCTTCCAATCCGCTCTTTAAAACTGCTGTGGTTGAACAAGGCGCATGGCTTGCGAATTATCTGCGTTATCCGGCTCTCTGGACAATTCCGGCTTTGGGGCTGTTTGCGCTGTTTCTGGTCATTCTGGCCTTGTGGTTACGCCGTCCCGGCACTGCTTTGCTGTTCGGTAAACTGGCGATTTTCGGTGTGATTACATCGGTTGGCGTGGCGATGTTTCCATTCATTCTGCC
>NZ_JAAPBB010000603.1:0-297 GCF_019730395.1 Ochrobactrum sp. SFR4
CTTCCCGATTGCTTTGTTCCGCTTCACATTGATGCGCAACGGTTTCGAAAAACTCAGCCGAAAAATCGATCATTTTAGCAAGCTGATCAATAATGATGTTCTCATCCGGTGAGTGAAGCATTGCACCATGATGTGTCAGCCCTGCGCCGAATAGAGTTACGCCCATTTCTTTAACAAAGGGATGGGCTAAGCCGGACGCCGGAGAGCTTGGCTGAATAATTGGTGTTTTACCAAAATGCTTTTTGAGAAGCCGGAGGCCTTGCTGTACAGCCCAATGTTCATGACTGCTGCGAACAG
>NZ_JAAPBB010000059.1:0-998 GCF_019730395.1 Ochrobactrum sp. SFR4
TGCACCGGTTGTGTTCCGGTCTATCTCTCATTTTAAGCGGCTTTTTTCTCAAATGCCAGCGGTTTGCCCCAAAGCTCCAGATAGGCCTTCGTCGCATGGAAATAATCAAATGTATTCTCTGATCGGGCAAAGCGCAGGTGTAGAAGCTTTCCGGTCGCATCATCTATATAAACGAGGAGGGCGCATTTGGGACCCCGCTCCTCGAACCACCAATGATGCGAACCGTCGATCTGTATCAGTTCACCAAAGCAATCACGCCGGCCGCGCGGTTGATGCAGTTGTCGCTTGCGTTCGCGACGCGATGTCCACAATCCCGCTGCTGTCATCCATTGCCGCAGCGTCTCCTTGCTGACTGAAAGCTGATGGCGTTCAATCAGCTTCTCACAGGCCAGTGTCGGCCCAAAGTCCCGATAATACGTCCGTACAATATCCAGAACATCATTCCGGAAATCCTCGCCATAACGGCGATTGCTCGGGCGACCGCGCTTGCCCGAAACAAGGCCCGTTGCACCAAGCCGATCAAATGCCTGTAACATCCGATGAACCTGGCTGCGACTGAGGCCAAGCAGCGCCGCTGCCTCCACCACACGAAGCTGATTATCTCTGATTTGCTGAACGGTCTTCAGCCGGTTGAGTTCTTTCTGCGACATCGTGATCAAACAAGACATGACGGCTCCCATCCGTTGCTTGCACCCGGAAACCTAGTCTTCCTTTCCTTGTTTGGTTTGAATAGGGCAAGCGACTAAAAAATGTCGCATCTCTAATTTGCCCAACTGTCGCATCTCTATATAGCTGTTATAGTTGTATATCACATAATGTATATTATGCACACGCTAGTAATAATTTATTACACCTAAGTGTAAATCTGATTTGTTTTTCTTTGTCAAGCGGGAGGCGGGGGATTTTACTCTCACTATTTTGGTTGTTTCCGTAAAATCCCCCTATCGGCACCACGGTACGAACGATTTGCCACTACCTGAGCCATTTTTTTTATTGTT
>NZ_JAAPBB010000604.1:0-296 GCF_019730395.1 Ochrobactrum sp. SFR4
TTTTCCAAGGGAAATTCTCGCCCGGATCAATCTTACGCTCCGGCGCAATATCGGAATGGGCAAGTACATGCTCCGGCGCGATATTGTAGCGTTCACAAATCGAGTGGCACAGCGCAATCACTGATTCAATTTGCTTCGCAGGGAATGGCGGGAAATTCTCCAGCACACCCGGATTGACGATCTCGATACCGATAGATGCGGAATTAATATCCCGCTCGCCTTTCCAGCAGCTCTGGCCTGCATGCCATGCGCGTTCGCTTTCCGCGACCATCTGCACAACCTGACCATCTTCATGC
>NZ_JAAPBB010000605.1:0-296 GCF_019730395.1 Ochrobactrum sp. SFR4
GGGGCTGAGAACCCATTTATGATCACCGGTGCGCTTGTAGACGAAGATGGCACTGTACATAGCGCCGTCATGAATATTCGCGGCTTCCTTAAACAAGCAGATGCAGGTTCATGGAAGACCGGTGATTTGTCGGAGAGTGATTATCAGGTCTCCGTCCATTACTACAAACTGGAAGTTGACGGCGTAAGCCTGATCGAAATGGACGACTTCGATGTGAAGATTAACGGCGTTTCACAATACAAAGATATTCGCAACGCTCTGTTGCTCTGATCCCATCCGTCATTTTGTAGTTATCC
>NZ_JAAPBB010000606.1:0-296 GCF_019730395.1 Ochrobactrum sp. SFR4
TATAGCCGACATCAATCTGATCATGCATCAGCTCCAGCTTTTGCCCTTGTGATCGGACATAGCGTAAGCCGACATTAATATGCGGATATAGCCGGCGATAGCGCGATACGGCACGCGGCATGAGTTCGGTTGCCGCAAAAGCCATATAGGCCACCCGCAGGCTGCCGGTTTTGCCATCGGCAACCAGTCTTGCTGCCTGAACGGAACGGTCATAATTTTGCACCAGCCGGGCATTTTCTTCATAGAAAATCCGCCCGGCAGGGGTCACAGAAACTTCGCGTGTTGTGCGTTCAAAT
>NZ_JAAPBB010000607.1:0-296 GCF_019730395.1 Ochrobactrum sp. SFR4
CTGAATACCGTTGGTACCTTCATAAATCGGGAGAATACGGGCATCGCGCAGTAACTGGGCAGCTCCGGTTTCTTCGATATAGCCCATGCCGCCATGCACCTGAACGCCGAGAGAGGCGACATCCACACCGCTATCGGTAGAGAAGGCTTTAGCAAGCGGCGTCAGCAGACTGGCGCGGTTTGCCCAGAATGTGCCATTGGCAGGATCGGCCTTTGCCATATCGAGTGCCTGTGCAGTCGCGTAGCAGATCGAGCGCGAGGTTTGTGTCAGACCCTTCATGGTCAGCAACATGCGCG
>NZ_JAAPBB010000608.1:0-296 GCF_019730395.1 Ochrobactrum sp. SFR4
GTCCCGGTACCAGTTCTTGAGCAAAAACCACAATTGCGGAGAATGCTGAGGAGAAGATGATACCAATGACAACGGCCAGAATGCAGGTCCAGAACAGATTGGCGTAAGGCATCATCAGGGCAAACGGAATAACACCGAGGATCGAGAACCAGATCACGAAGCGTGCGCCCATTCTGTCGCCGATCGGGCCGCCGAGGAAGACACCGGCTGCGGATGCGCCGAGGAACAGGAACAGGATCAACTGAGCGTTCTGAACACTGACAGCAAACTTTTCAATCACATAGAATGTGAAATAG
>NZ_JAAPBB010000609.1:0-296 GCF_019730395.1 Ochrobactrum sp. SFR4
ATGAAATCTCAGTCCTAAATATCTATGCTCCAAATACAAGGGTAACTCCATACATAAAAGAAACCTTACTAAAGCTCAAAGCACACATTGCATCTCCCAGAGTAATAGTGGGAGACTTCAACAGCCCACTCTCGGCAATGGGCAGATCATGGAAACAGAAACTAAACAGAGACACAGAGAAACTAACAGAAGTTATGAACCAAATGGATTTAACAGATATCTATAGAACATTTCATCCTAAAACAAAAGAATATACCTTCTTTTCAGTACCTCATGGTACCTTCTCCAAAACTGAC
>NZ_JAAPBB010000610.1:0-295 GCF_019730395.1 Ochrobactrum sp. SFR4
TGATGCGGATAGCGGTCACGATAAGCGAGATCAAGCCCCACTTCCTCCAGCGCTTTGTTCACCGCACCAGCAATCTCGGCTCTGGGCATCAGGCGATGCACTTTCAGAGCCTCACCGACAATCTGATTGACCTTCATGCGCGGATCGAGCGAAGCATAAGGATCCTGAAAAACCATCTGTACTTTTAACAAGAAGTCGAGTTTCTCACGGCCTTTGAGTTTTTCAACCGCCTGCCCGTCATAAAGCACGTTGCCTTCTGTTGGCTGATAAATGCCCGTTGCCATGAGGGACAGCG
>NZ_JAAPBB010000611.1:0-295 GCF_019730395.1 Ochrobactrum sp. SFR4
CGCGATCACATATGAATCCCGCCCTTGCGAAAACCTGACAGTCAGCATTGGTATATCCGGCACATTCAGGATCGCTCGCGATCTTGATCTGACTGTGTTTCGCGAGGCACTTTTGCGCGCAGCGGATCTCGCTTTGTATGACGCAAAGGGCGCGGGGCGGAATAGCATTCGCATCTGGCAAAAACAGGTTGGTGCGCCCTTTATACCGGACGCCGAACCGCTCTTGCGGTAAGCAAGAGCGGCCGATTTTTTTATCATTTATGCGGCTTCCTGCTGCTGATCATGGCTGGCATTT
>NZ_JAAPBB010000612.1:0-295 GCF_019730395.1 Ochrobactrum sp. SFR4
GGGCTAAAGTTACGAGACGTTATAAAAAGAAAACAGCCCGCAACAATGAGCTGTTACGGGCTGCAATAAATGCATAATGCAAAGCAACTTATGAAGGCTGCAACATCAGTTCCGGACGCACTAAAGCTTCATATTCTGCTTCACTGACAAGACCGCTTTTGAGGGATTCTTCGCGAAGCGTTGTACCATTGTGATGGGCAGTCTTGGCAATCTTTGCTGCCGCGTCATAACCGATTTGCGGTGCGAGAGCCGTCACCAGCATCAGCGAGTTTTCCATCAACTCATGAATACGGGC
>NZ_JAAPBB010000613.1:0-295 GCF_019730395.1 Ochrobactrum sp. SFR4
TCAAACGGTAGAGCCACTGTACCAGCAAGTTCAATCGCATAAATCGTTGAACCTTTTGCAAGGCGAACGGTGTCAAATTTTCGAACCTTTGCGCCTTGCGGAATAAGTTCAGCTAGTGGCGCGCCATTTTCAGATGTAGGAATGAGAGAGAGTGTGCGATCCCGATCGGCAATCGCAATTGAGCGCGAGCGCGAGTAGATTGTCTCAAACAAATTCAGCGAACCGAGAAGCTGCGGTTTGTGATCAATGCGCTCCACAACTTCTTCATGGAATTCGATGACACCGAAGGCATTCT
>NZ_JAAPBB010000060.1:0-985 GCF_019730395.1 Ochrobactrum sp. SFR4
AGTGCCGTAGCGCCCCTTGAATCCATAAGCTCCCCACTTTTTGCATCCTTTATGCATGCAAAAATGAATATACATGCCTTTCGATGTGCGGGACTGTGTTTCATCGCTCATGCCAAACCTCCAACAAAGCCTGACATTTCATCGAGCCGATACATGGCCATACGCATGCGGCCTCTGCAGCCTTGCGCTTTACATCGGGCACGGTTCTCAATTTCATCCAGATACAGCTGTTCACGGCCTCTTGCCGTGCAGATCGTTGACTTAGTGATATAGACAAGCCGACTGCATTTTTTGCAGATCATTTCTAGTTTTTGATCATCGGATAGATCACCGACTTTGTATTTTGTTTTCCAGTTGCCCATCAGTAGAAGTCCTCTGCCGATGGGATCCGGACATAACTGATCTTACCGCCAACATGACCGCCTGCAGGTGGTTTCCATTCTCCCATGTGCACAATCGTGCTGGAGTATTTGGCATTCAGCGCATCCATTGCGCCGTTGGCTCTTTCCCACTTCTGCCTGATTACATCGTCGTTATTGAAAATATCCAGCTGACGGGCATTGGCTTGGCTCAGATCGGCAAGGGTTATCCCGACGCGGAATATGGTTGTGTTTCGCGGTAGCTCACGGCGCACATAATCCCACAGCATTCTATGGGCTGTCATAATGGCTTGCTCATCGTTAACCGTTGGCATTTTCACAATGCGAAACCATGAGCCGTCACGGACTGACAGCCAAAGCCACAAGGCCTCGGCATAATATTCTTCACGCCGTAAGCGCCTGCCAGCTTTCACAAGCAGAAGACGGGCAATCTCATAGGCTCCGTTGATGCTCCGGCGCTCAGGGCGCAACACACGGCCCCGACCAAACATACCGCGCCCCCGCCCCCCCCCCCGCCCCCCCCCCCCGCCCCCCCCGCCCCCCCCCCCCCCCCCCCCCCCCCCCCCCCCCCCCCCCCCCCCCCCCCCCCCCCCCCCCCCCCCCCC
>NZ_JAAPBB010000614.1:0-295 GCF_019730395.1 Ochrobactrum sp. SFR4
CCTTTGGGCAGTACTGGCGAATTTGCTTATCTCACCCAATCACAACGCCGCAGCGTTGTGGATACTGTGCTTGCAGCCAATCGCGGGCGCGTGCCGGTTGTGGCAGGTGTTGCTTCTACCTCCATCAGTGATGCGGTTGACCAAACCGAGGATATGGTCAATGCGGGCGCAGATGGCATTTTGGCAATTTTGGAATCTTATTTTCCTGTCAGTGATGAAGGTGTTGAGGCCTATTTTACAGCCATTGCCAAAGCGGCCAAAGGCCGTCCGGTCGTAATTTATACCAATCCGCAAT
>NZ_JAAPBB010000615.1:0-295 GCF_019730395.1 Ochrobactrum sp. SFR4
AGCAACCTTTCCGTGTCCGGCAGATTTTCATGACCGCTCAATCATACCGGTCAGATCATGAGCTTTGGCCACTACTCCAAACAGCAGCAATTGGATTGTTTGGTGAAGAGCGTGCCGCAGAGCTGCTCGCTCAGCCATAATTTCTAAGCTCTAAACTGACCATCCGTACCGCCCTTTAGGCGGTTTTTTTATACCTGCAATTCAGCAAATACAACTCATGACAGGAGGCCAGATAAGGGGCAGACCTATCCTATTTTCATGGCGTGAAGGGGGAAGAAAACGCCACCCCGCCTGT
>NZ_JAAPBB010000616.1:0-294 GCF_019730395.1 Ochrobactrum sp. SFR4
TTTGGCACTTCACCACGTCCCATGCTCGCCAGACGCACAGCAGCACCGCCATGATCATCCGGATCAATCTCCAGAACCTTCTGATAGGCTTTGGCTGCGCCGTCAAAATCACCCGATTTTTCAAGCTTCAAAGCCTCATTATAGGCCTGTTCCAGCGCTTCTTCATCAAATAACGGGCTTGCGGACATGATTAAAAACTTTCTGTTTTTTGAATGTGCATATCATGCATTCAGCCAAAGCGTTCTCCGCTTTGGCTTGATATAAGGCGAAATAATAAGCTGCCGTTTCTTTGGC
>NZ_JAAPBB010000617.1:0-294 GCF_019730395.1 Ochrobactrum sp. SFR4
GTCGCTATAATTAAGCATATCCAGGAAACAGCCTTTAAAGTCGTCCTATGACGCTCTGCAGCGCTTCCGAGGGTGTCTAAAATGACGGCGAGACCGATAATTCCAAAAGCATAGGTCGTTATCGAATAAACTGGGAAAACCTGAGGTAGGAAGAACATCGCTGCAATGGCCAGGATCACTGCGATTATTATGGTGACCCAATGGCGGGTTCCCCGAACAAATTTCATAACTGATCCTTTACTTTTCAGGAAACAAAATTTGCCATAGGCCCCGATCACGGTCACGTTGGGTGAG
>NZ_JAAPBB010000618.1:0-294 GCF_019730395.1 Ochrobactrum sp. SFR4
TTTTCACGGCAGTTGGCAACCGGAACCTGGTGTGCGCGCCAGAAATCCTCGACCTTCTTGCCGTCGACCTCTTTCGGTCCGGTCCATCCTTTCGGGCTGCGCAGGATGATCATCGGCCAGCGCGGTGCCTGCGTGGAAGCAGCTCCCGAGCGAGCCTTTTCCTGGATCGCGCGGATCATGTCCGTTGCCAGATCCATCGCATCCGCCATCAGCCGGTGCATCGCCTCCGGCTCGTGACCCTCGACGAAGATCGGCGCATAACCGTGACCCTCGAACAGCTTCCTCAGGTCATCG
>NZ_JAAPBB010000619.1:0-294 GCF_019730395.1 Ochrobactrum sp. SFR4
TTTAAAATTAAGCAAAGAATGCAAAGAGTTCGGAAGCTTTTGGGGCTCCTGAAATAAGATGATTCTTCAGCTTTAAAGCGTAAACTGGTCACCCAGATACAATCTGCGCACATCCGGATTGGCGACGATTTCTTTCGGACGACCATGGGTCAGCACCTGACCGGCATGAATAATATAGGCGCGATCAATCAGCCCCAGTGTTTCACGCACATTGTGGTCAGTGATCAGCACGCCGATACCACGGCTGGTCAGATGGCGCACAAGCTGCTGAATATCCGCAACCGCAATCGGATC
>NZ_JAAPBB010000620.1:0-293 GCF_019730395.1 Ochrobactrum sp. SFR4
CCCGCAAGGATGAAACCACCAACAGCCTGATCGAATGGTATACTGACCAAAGAACCGGCCACCAGCGCTGCACCGGGAATAGAATAAGCACCTGAAATGGGCTGCTTATAATAAAGCGCCATAATCAGACTGATCAGTCCGCCCAGAAAATAGATGGAAAACAGCCACGCTACCGTCTGTCCATTTGTCAGATTTCCTGCCCCGGCAGCACCTATCACAATCAATGCAGGGCCGGAACAACCAAAAATAGCGGCGACAAAGCCAGCACTTACGGTTTTGATATTCAGGTATTT
>NZ_JAAPBB010000621.1:0-293 GCF_019730395.1 Ochrobactrum sp. SFR4
GTTATCGTTGATAATGTTGATAATTGTTACAAGGCGCTGGGTATTATTCACCGCACATGGTCAATGGTGCCGGGACGTTTCAAAGATTATATTTCAACGCCGAAACAGAATGATTACCGTTCAATCCATACCACAATTATCGGGCCGTCCCGTCAGCGTGTAGAGCTGCAAATCCGTACCCGTGCTATGGATGATGTGGCGGAATATGGTGTGGCTGCCCATTCGATCTATAAAGATGGTCGCAGCAATACTGTGCCAACCGCGATTTCCACGGAATCCAACGCCTATGCATG
>NZ_JAAPBB010000061.1:0-932 GCF_019730395.1 Ochrobactrum sp. SFR4
GTTCAGTCACCTTAAAGCTCGACCTCACCCTTGAAGGCGGGATGGTCACGATTGAGGCCGAGGTTAACTCCAAGCAACCGAAACCGGTCAACGGACAGACGCGCTATTGGCTGACGGATGATCTTCGCCTTTCGACAGAGCATCCGAAGCAAACAGATATGTTTGCCTCTCCACGCGAAGTCGCCAGCAATTAATCGCAAATCAAGAGGGATAGGATCATGGAATCTAGCAAAGAAACTCAGCCAACAGTTAGCAATCTCAGTGCGGCGGAGCTTGTGTCGACGAATGAAGCGTCAGTTAATTTTGATGTGGCGCTGAAAGAATTAGCTTCGCTTAGCACAAGAGCCAATGGTGTAAGCATATCCAAAATTGAAGTGCCGGCAGAATTGAAAGGCCTGCCACCACAAGTACCAATCCTAATGACGTGCGGTGATACCCCCGCAGCGACATCATTATCTGATCTTATGGAAAAACACCGCTTGCACCCTGCCCGCAAGCGGGGCACCGCTTCAGTGCAAACGCTGGAATCCTTTATCAGCCTGACTGACCGGCATGCTACACCACATAGCGCAATATTTGCCGATGTGAACTGGCGCGAACCAATCCTGCTGGCGGTGATTGATTATCATCCTGACGATGAAGACGATCCACACGCAGACAACTGCACCCACCGCATTTATTATAAATTTCCACTTTCTGAAGAATGGGCACAATGGGTCGAAAACAATGGTGAAAAGATGATGCAGAGTGACTTTGCACTCTGGATTGAAGACCACATTGCCGACCTTGCAGCGCCGAATCCAGACGAAATTCAAAAGTACCAAGAGCAATTTCAAACAACTATTGCCACCCCGTCCGAGCTAATGGAAATTTCGCGCGGTTTGCAGGTGAATGTTTCATCGCAGGTTAAAAATGCAAAGACTCTGCAAACC
>NZ_JAAPBB010000622.1:0-293 GCF_019730395.1 Ochrobactrum sp. SFR4
GCATGTTATCAGATTGCATCCAGTCAAAGGCCTTAGAGACTGCAGTTTGAATTGAACCGCGCTCTCTGTCTCCTGCTCGCAAAATAGTTGCGGCAGTTTGCGCCGGGCGATGCCCGACAAGGTCTTTATTTTCAACCCAGGCCTCAAGGGTTTTATCAAGGTCTCCAGATAAAAGGAGATCCGCGACAGCGATCAGGTTGCGTCGATCTGGTTCTTCTTGGGTAACGACCACTTCAATTGCAGCTGTTACCAGTTGACGTGCCATTTCTGAAAAATGTGCACCATCACCTGGT
>NZ_JAAPBB010000623.1:0-293 GCF_019730395.1 Ochrobactrum sp. SFR4
TCCATGCCGTATAATCACTCTTTAGTGAACCGTTAAGGGCAGGCAAAGTGATTGTTCTGTCAATATCAATAGTGTGATGCTGGTATGATATGCCACTCCGTAGCCCGAAGCCTTCATACTCCCACGCTGCATAAAGACCGGCACCAAGTGTTGTGATGTTTGCGGAACTGTAGCGATCGGTGATTTTCAGCGTATTTTGCTCATAATTACCGGCAATGCCTGCGGAAAACGTATCAGTCAATGCCCGGTCCACGCCGCCGGTTACTGTATAACCCGTGAATCGGCTAGATGCT
>NZ_JAAPBB010000624.1:0-293 GCF_019730395.1 Ochrobactrum sp. SFR4
TTGTCTGCAAAAATCGCACTGCCCGGAGAAATCTTGCCACCTTTTGCCAGGATTACATCGCCAACAGAGCCGCTGCCGGACAATTGGCCTGTCTGCGAGACATGGCTTTCCGATGTAATACTTCCCTGCACTTCCAGACCGCCGCCAACAATGTTGGTTGGTCCCTGATAAGTGTTTTGACCGCTAAGAATGAGAATACCATCGCCACGCTTGGTGAGATCACCTATGCCGGAAATGGAGTTTGACCAGATTGAAGAATAACCTTGTGTAGCCACATCAAAAACACCAGCGTA
>NZ_JAAPBB010000625.1:0-293 GCF_019730395.1 Ochrobactrum sp. SFR4
GATCGACAATCACCAGTTCGATCTCTTCACGCTCGATACGATCAGCAATATCTTCGACTTTACCGGTGCCGAGCAATGTCGCCGGGCGCGGTTGCGAAGTCTGCACTAGAAAACTGTCGATAATATTCAGGTCAATTGCGCGTGCCAGACCCGCAGCTTCTTCAAGCCGCGCCTCATCACTGCGGCGGTATTTCGGGCGTTCGCTCTCATCCTGATCAACGACCAGCGCATAGCGTTCCGGCAAAATCGGCACCACAACAAAAGCACGTGTCTCTTCCACCTTTGTTGTGAAG
>NZ_JAAPBB010000626.1:0-293 GCF_019730395.1 Ochrobactrum sp. SFR4
CAGAACGGATTTTTTCAGCATTATTTTACTCTTAATAACGACGGAGATGCGGGAGGCTCTCCGCCAATGTTATTCTTTAGTGTCTGCGGCGCTCATTTCATCGAGCTGGCGATTGGCATCTGCAACGATCTGTGCCGGATTGTCTGCAGAGAAAACAGCAGCACCCAATGCAATAAATTCTGCTCTTGTTGCAAAACAGGCTGCCAGATCGTCAATCTTTGAACCGGCTTGCACAATCGCCGGAATCTCCACCATGGCTGCCCACCATTCGGCAAGAGACAGGTTGCGCGGGT
>NZ_JAAPBB010000627.1:0-292 GCF_019730395.1 Ochrobactrum sp. SFR4
GAGCCCGGCTCGAACTGACGCAGCCACACGAAGCGGGTCACCCGATCGTCGGCCGTCTCCTCGAGCAATGCCAGCAACTGTTCCCGGATGGGCACGGACAGCCGACTGGCGATCCTCGTCTCGATCCGCCGCTCGGCATCGACCAGGGCCGTGGCGCAAAGCCGCTCGATCGTCGATGTTGCAGGAAGAACCGTGCGGGTGCGTCGGCACTCCGCCACGAAGCGACGGGCGATATCTTCGTTTGACACCGCCATCTCGGCTTCCCGAAACAGCCAATCCTTCAGCTCGCGCG
>NZ_JAAPBB010000628.1:0-292 GCF_019730395.1 Ochrobactrum sp. SFR4
CTGAATTTATCATTGATCTACGGGATAATCCTGATCAGGATTCAGGGCCTTCAAATGCCAGCTATGATGATACACTCGTCAGTATGCAGGTGATCTTTAAAGCACTGACTGATCCGGCATCACCTGCAAATGAAGGCTCATTCCGTCCGCTGAAAGTGCTAACACGTGAAGGCTCATGCTTCCATGCCCAAGCACCGGCAGCCGTAGGCTTCTATTACGAAATTGGCATTCGTGGCTATGATTTGGTTTGGCGTTGCCTTGCTCCTCATATGCCTGAAAAACTTCCTGCCGG
>NZ_JAAPBB010000629.1:0-292 GCF_019730395.1 Ochrobactrum sp. SFR4
GAAACTCGAAGGTCGACGCCACCGGCAAAGGTTCGGAAATACCTGTCGATTCAATCAGCAGATAATCAAAGCGCCCCTGTTTGGCGAGTTGTGTTACCTCTTGCAAAAGATCGTCACGCAATGTGCAGCAGATACAGCCATTGGTCAGCTCAACCAGTTGCTCCCGTGTGCGGGACAAATTGGCACCACCATCACGCAGCAATGCAGCATCAATATTCACTTCACTCATATCATTAACAATCAGTGCAACGCGCACCTGTTCACGATTATTCAGAATATGATTGAGCAAGGT
>NZ_JAAPBB010000630.1:0-292 GCF_019730395.1 Ochrobactrum sp. SFR4
CTGCCAATTTTTAAGCAAATACAGTCCTGAAGCCGCAAATAATGACAGTGAAACCAGCTGCTGCAGAATATTGCCTTGTTCCTCAGCCAGCAGGACTGAGGGATCACGTAAGTCGGTGAATGGTCTCACTGTGACCCAGAACAATAGAAAAATCAGAATAAACAGGAGAGAACGGCCTGTCCGGTTCACTGATTTTCCTTTCAGAGTGCAGAAATGCGCTCATAGCTTAATTTAAAGCAGAGATAATTCTGCCATATATAAGCACAATTTTATTTAAAAATTTATAATTTTG
>NZ_JAAPBB010000631.1:0-292 GCF_019730395.1 Ochrobactrum sp. SFR4
AGTGTTCCTTACGAAGTAAAATATATCAATATTGGTAAGGGTGATCAGTTCGAGCCGTCATTCCTGAAAATCGCTCCGAATAACCGTATGCCTGCGATTATCGATCCGGAAGGGCCGGATGGTCAGCCGATTTCTGTTTTTGAATCGGGTGCTATTCTTCAATATCTGGGACGTAAATTCGGTAAATTCTATCCGGCAGCTGAGCGTGCCCGTGTGGCTGTAGATGAATGGCTGATGTGGCAGATGGGCGGTTTGGGACCAATGTCGGGTCAGGCTGGCCACTTCCGCGTCT
>NZ_JAAPBB010000062.1:0-924 GCF_019730395.1 Ochrobactrum sp. SFR4
CCTCATCCAGTGCCAAATGCATAGCCGGAGATAAAGGCGGAATATCAATGATCTGGTCTTGCACCGGTTGTGTTCCGGTCTATCTCTCATTTTAAGCGGCTTTTTTCTCAAATGCCACCGGCGATTTCCAGCCGAGTGTTGAATGTCTTCGGCGTGGATTATAAAAGCCATTTATATATTCGAAGATTGCAATCTCAATATCTCGCCTTGTTTGCCAGTGTCTGCGCCAAATCAACTCAGCCTTTAATGATTTAAAGAAGCTTTCTACTGCGGAGTTATCAAAACAATTGCCTTTCCCGCTCATGGACGGCAGCAATTGATGTTTGAGCAGTAGCTTTTGATATTCATGAGCGCAATATTGGCTCCCACGGTCTGTGTGTTGAATACAACCCGGTGGTGGTTTGCGTAAAGCCAACGCCATATTCAGTGCCCTTAATGCAAGATCCTGCTTTAATCGATCACCTGTTGCCCAGCCAATCACGCGACGGGAATACAGGTCAAGGATAACAGCAAGATAGACCCATCCTTCTCTGGTCCAAACATAAGTGATATCTCCTGCCCATTTCTGGTTGGGTGCGCTTGCGCTAAAGTCTTGTTTTAATAGGTTCGGTGCAATGTTGAAGGTATGATGACTATCCGTTGTCCGTTTGAATTTACGCGTTCGAACAACTGTAATGTTATTCTGGCGCATCAAACGTCCAACCCGACGCTGCCCAACCTGCAGGCCCAGCGCTTTCAACTCTTCTGTCATACGCGGCCTACCATAGCTCCCCAAACACAACCGATGCTGCTCACGTATATGCGCTAGAAGTATAAGATCACGACGCTGGCGCAGTGATGGAGGACGGCGTTTCCATGCGCGTAAACCACGATCTGTTACGCCCATCAAACGACATATGCGTGAACGTGAGAGAGAGCCACGGT
>NZ_JAAPBB010000006.1:0-280060 GCF_019730395.1 Ochrobactrum sp. SFR4
TAAATCAACCCATAAACCGAGCCGGAAAATCCAATCTTCAAAAGCACAATTAGTCTCAAATCATTCGACGACGGACAGTTTTCATGAAACTCTGAATGCGTTTTTAGGCATAGATGATGTTCCCCGTCGTATTGAAGTGATTGTATGGCAGGTGCGCGTGCCGACAGCACTGATGGCAGTTTTGGTAGGCGCCGCTCTGGCGCTGGCCGGAACTGAAATGCAGACTTTATTGTCTAATCCGTTGGCAGAGCCTTTTACCCTCGGCATTTCATCTTGTGCGGCATTGGGAGCTGCTGTGGCCATTGTTCTGGGTGTGTCACTCCCGCTTGTTCCTGCCAGTTGGACAATTTCCGCAAATGCATTTTTGTTCGCAGCTGTCTCACTTATCGCAATTAATCTGCTGGCCAGCTTACGTGGTACTAATCGTCAGGTGCTGGTTCTGTTTGGTATTGCGTTGGGCTTTACTGCCGGTGCGCTGCTTTCCTTGTTGCAGTTTATTGCATCTGCGGATGCGCTGCAGCAACTGGTTTTCTGGAGTATGGGCAGTCTTTCGCGTGCTGATAAAAATAGTGTGCTGATCTTAGCTATTGTGGTTGTAATTTGTGTGCCGTTTTCTTTCGCGGCTTCATGGCGCTTTACGATATTACATTTGGGTGAGGAACGGGCCAAGAGCCTTGGGATCGATCTCAAGCGTTTACGACTGACTTCATTGTTACGTATCAGCCTGCTTTCAGCAACAGCAGTGGCCTTTGTCGGCATCATAGGATTTGTTGGTCTTGTCGGTCCGCATGTTGCGCGGATGTTGGTAGGTGATGATCACCGTTTTTTGCTGCCTGCGAGTATGAGTGTCGGAGCGGTCGTTATGCTACTTGCCTCGGTCGCTTCCAAGGTGATCGTGCCGGGCACATTATTGCCGATTGGCATTGTAACAGCACTGGTGGGGTTGCCGGTGTTTTTTCTGTTGATCTTGCGGCAGGGCGGAGCTGAGCGATGAAAACGCGTTCTTCTCCCGTTCTGACAATCCGCGATTTACAAACAGGTTACGGCGATAGTCCTGTCATTAAAAATTTGACTTTACCATTGGTTCACTCAGGCGTTGTGGCACTGATCGGGCCGAATGGCGCAGGAAAATCCACCTTATTGCGGGCATTGGCGCAACTGATTTCCGCTCGTGGAGAAATCAGGTTGGATGATATTGATCTGATGCACATGAAGCCGGCGCTACGGGCTGCAACAATCGGGTTTATGCCGCAGAGTCTGCCGGAAAATGTATCGCTGAGTGTGCTTGAAACTGTGATTGCGACTTTGAAGGCGAGCGATAACGGCAACACAAGGCATATTGAAAAGCGGGCATATGATGTTCTGGTCCAACTCGGAGTGGCAGATATGGCATTGCATTCGCTCAACAGATTATCCGGTGGCCAACGACAGGTGGTAAGCCTTGCACAGGCCATTGCCGGGCAGCCTGCGTTGCTGCTGCTAGATGAGCCGACAAGTGCGCTGGATTTAGCACGTCAGTTTCTGATTATGAAGCATGTGCAGAATTACGCCCGCACCGGCCGGATCGTTGTGGTTGTTTTGCATGATCTGGCGCTGGCTGCACAATGGGCAGATCAGATTGTGGTACTGGCACAAGGGGGCTTGTACAGCTCCGGTACACCTGAAGATATTATCACGCCGCAGATGCTGGCTGACGTTTATCATATTGACGCGCGGGTTGAGCGCTGCACGCGGGGGCAGATACGCCTCATGGTTGATGGTGCCGCACAGGTAATATCTGGCCAGAGCAGCCCCGTCGTTTCAGAAAATCATACAAAATGACAGGAGGGGATGATGAAGGAATTTATCGCACACACCCGTATTGAGCTGTTGAATTCCGATCATGTTTTGACGCAGGTGTGCGCACATATGATTGAACATGATGCAGAAGTAGAAAGGCGTGGTGAAACACGGATTTTACGATTTCTGGATACGCAGGCAGATTTGACCTGTGAGGGAAATGAGGTGCTGATTGATGTCAGGTCAAAAACTCTTGAGGGCATATATTTTACCCGTATGGCGCTGACATCACATATTCTGGAGTTTTCTGAACATAAAATTCCGTTATTTGAATGGACCGGCGATGGTGAAACCATTGTTCGCCCACCGAATTTTCAGATTTTAGAGGTTGTAAGCTGCCAGAATATAACACCTCATATGCGTCGGATTGCATTTCAAGCGGAGAATATCGCACGTTTTATGCCTATGGATGCGCTACATCTCAATATTCTGGTTCAGCATCCTGACCGCACAGAACCACAATGGCCGGCGGTTGGCATTAACGGACTTGTGCACTGGGATGACCCGCAGACGCGGCCGGTCTTCCGTAAATATACGGTGCGCTCGCTGGACAGTCATACGGGCATTATGGAAATTGATTTTGTTCTGCATGACGATGCCGGGCCCGGTTCGGCTCTGGCCGAGCGGATCAATATTGGTGATCAGGTTGGCGTAATGGGACCAGGCGGTGGCGGTCTTACTGAAGCCGACTGGTATCTTTTTGCCGGTGATGAAACAGCTCTGCCCGCAATCGGTAGAATGTTGGAACATTTACCGGAAACAGCACGCGGTATTGCTCTGATTGAAATGGCGGATGAGCATGAAATACAATCGCTGATCACACGCTCATCCGTTGAAGTAAGCTGGTTGCTGCGTAACGGACAACCCGCAGGTACAACTTCTCAGCTTGCAGATGCGGTTCGCCGGATTGCCATGCCGGATGATGGTTCATCTGTTTATGTCTGGGCAGGGTGCGAATTTGAAGCTTTCCGCACAATCCGTAGCTATTTACGCACAGAACGCGGACTTAAAAAACATGAGCATCTGGTCGTTTCATACTGGCGTCGCGGAGAGGGGGCTGAGTAATATATTTCCCTCTATGAAAGCGCTCTCTCTTGGGTGCAATATTATCATATTATTCCACTGAATGATGCCGATTAAGATAATAGAGATACTAAAATTTGTGGTCAGTCCGGCTCTGATCGTACGTCCGGGAGCCGGAGCGCGCGCAAATGAGAGCGGACTATATCACACTTGAACAAATGGGTGCGGAGTGGCTGACACCAAGCTATCCTGAATTACTATGCCAGATGGCATCGGTAATTTGTGAACTATTCGAGTCTCCTGTCATGAAGCCCGTTACACATGCAGGAAGTGAAAGCGTTGGCCGGAAGATGTCGAATTTGCTTGATACGCATACATTCAAAGTCGGTTTGAATTATCGGTTTTAATCTGCAATTGGAATTACAAGGGGGGCAGTGTCTCCCTTTTATCTTTATATTAAGATGCCGAGAAGAGCGGGCTAGGATAAATGAAATTCTACTTTATTTTTAATAAATGCAGACAGTAATTATTTACAATTATATTTCAAAGAAGGCTCACTCATTGCAAAAGTGCTGTTTTGCCATGAGTGTAAGTCTAGTAGTTTTAATCGTGTTCACGGGATGACAGTTTAATTTTTGCCATTTGGGATAGATTGATTTTCATTAAGCGAGGTCTACCTAAGCCCATTTGTTTTGTAGGTGCTGTTCAGCTTGTTATTGTTGGCGAAGGATTGAAGGTCTGCATATTGATAACGAATAGCGCCGCCAATCTGTCGATACGGCAGATCGTGCTGGCCAGAGACGCGCCAATTGGCCCGTGTTTTAACTTAGTCCAAGCAATTCCGCTGCTTGCAGGCTATTTAAGAGGTCGGTTGGCTGGTAATCTTGCGGGCGTGCTGGGGCGTGTGCAGACACTAAAAAGCTTAAGTTAAGACCGCAGCGCTTCACAAGAAGCTCCGTCATCTGCAAATAAGCATTTTCAATGTTTTTAGGAGAGAGTTCATTTTTTCTAGTCATCGACTTTCCTTTCTGTTGCGTAAAGCTAGAAAGAATAGTCGATGCTCCGATACAAACGCTGGCCATCAACTATTCATTCGAGCTTGAAACTCGATTAGTGAATAATTGAAGCACCAACTCCATCCCTGGCTGGTATCCTGATCATGCCACTAAGGGGGTGAAGCGCTGTAACTCGGGTTACCCTCACGGGTATCCTATTACTTATCATGCAGACAAGTGAGTATTACAGTCTGTACCAAGCGGGGCTTGGCTCGTTGTACCTCTGGGTAAGGACGATAGGTTTTTGTCCTTACTTGATGCTGATAATCTCAAAAAACAATTTAAAGTTAATAGATATATGTAGTTCAAAAGTAATTCAGTTTATCTGCCCTGAAAAACATATGAGATTGATAGCTTTAAAGCAAATTTGCCTAGGTTGTGATAATGGCTTAGGAAATTAAACGATAGTGGCAGTGAACGGCATGAGAACTGTAGCGGAAATTACATATTTTTGATGGCGATCTGATCAAGCATTCGAAGATTGGCATTGACTCTCATTGCTTATCCAAACTGCTACGTTTCTGAATTTAACGGCAGAAGCAGGTTGATGTAATGTGGTAAGAGATACTCTCGCACAAATATCAAAATTATCAGAAACTGATCGTATAGCCCAAGTGATGTTTTTATAGTTGAAAGGAAGTGTTTTGACTAAATTATGAGTACATTAAACAGAGTGGAGAATGTACGATGATGTCATTATTTATATGATCGTCAAACTTAATTGGTCGCTATGCGTCTGCACGAGTTAAGCTATGCAAACTTACTACCTTGATATCAGATAATTTCGTGTCTCTCCGGCTGTAGCGTGTAGGCGATGTTCCGAAAAACTTACGAAACATCGCGATAAACGCGCTGACGCTTTCATAGCCGAGCCGGAAAGCAATATCTGTCACACTATGTCCGCTATCTAGCAATGACAGCGCTTCCATTAACCGAATTTGTTGTTTCCATGTTGTCAGGCTCATACCAGTTTGTTCGCGAAACATCCGTGTGAAGGTTCGCCGTCCCATTGCCGCATAGGATGCCCATGCATCCAGATCGCGTGGATCTGACGGATTTTCGCTCATGGCCTTGCAAACCCGTAATAAACGCGGATCAGATGGCATTGATACACTGTAAGGCGCGGCTGGCATGGTTTTAAGCTCGGTAATCAGCAGTTCCGCAATCTTCATATCGCGTTCGCTCGCAGGCTGACTGCGGTCAAAGGATACGACTTCGACAATTAACGCACGCAGAAACTCGGATATTTCCATCAGGATACAACCGTCCGGTAATTCCGCGCTGTTCTCGAAGTAAAGTGTGCGCAGGGCAACACTGTCGCGACAGGAAACCTCATGTCCCATTCCCGCCGGTATCAGCAATGCGCGTTGCGGCGGGACGGTATATTGTGCAGCAGTAGTGGAAACAGACATCACACCGGTAATGGCATAGAGTAGTTGCGGGCGCTCATGGCTGTGCCACGTATCTGTAAAACCGGCGCTATATTCATCCGACAGGCCGATGACCGGACAACCATTATTTTTTAAATCGCTCGAATGCTTCATTTGTGACACATATCCGCCAGACAGAGTGCCAAACAAGCACAAATCCGGCCTAAAAACGAGCGCTTTGCCCGAGATACATATTTTTTGGCCCTTTTTCGATAGAAGCATTGCTGCCGATTGCCGATGGTTGCCCCATAATAATTTTATAATGAATGGGAAATTGGTATGCTGGCCAATAATCAATCGGGTGACGGCACGGATATCGATCCGGATATTCGGGAATTCATCCGGATTACTTCACAGGATTACAACCGCTTCGCCGGTGACGATCCTGCCAGTATTGCGCAGCGCCGTCTGACTGCCGAAAAGGTGCGCGAACCTTGGGCTCAGGGTGGCCCTGCGATGCACAGCACGCAGGATATGGTGCCGGAAACACTGGGCGTGCGCATCCGTATTCATAAAAATGGTGCGGAACGGGCAAAGGGGACGCTGCTTTATATTCACGGCGGCGGCTGGGTTATTTTCAGTATGGATACGCATGACCGTCTGATGCGCGAATATGCGGCGCGCAGTGGTCTGGATGTTGTTGGTATTGATTATAGCCTGTCGCCGGAAAACCGTTATCCGACAGCGCTGAACGAGATTTCTGCCACTATTGACTGGCTTAAAACCCATGGTGAGCAATATGGTCTGAATCTTGACCGCCTTGCAATCGGCGGGGATTCTGTCGGGGCGAATATGTCTCTGGCCACAAGCATAGCGATGCGCGACCGCGGTACGCCTTTGGATGCGATGATCCTGAGCTATGGTGCTTATGATACCGAACACCGGCCTTCCTATGACCGGTTTGACGGGACAAATTATATGCTCACATCTCAGGAAATGGTTGGTTTCTGGCAGGATTATCTCGGCAGCCAGCCGATAGAAACAGCATCACTGGCACGACCAATCCTTGCCGATCTGACTGGTCTGCCGCCTGCATTCTTATGTATTGCGCCTTGCGATGTGCTTGCCGATGAAAACTACGCGCTGGCAGATAAATTGAAAGCAGCGGGTGTTGATAAGACCAGTGTTGTCTATGCGGGCGCGACCCATAGTTTTCTGGAAGCTGTATCAATATCCGGACTGGCTGATCAGGCGCTTAGTGATGCCTCAGACTGGCTGAAACGCCTTTTCAATTAAGCATAAAACCCAACAGAGCAACTGACCAATGGCCGATTATTTTTCAAAATGGACACTTGCAGATATCCGCGATCTGATCGCGGATTATCCTATGGCGTCCATTATCAGCGCCGGTATTACGGATAAGGCTAATATCTCTGTCAGTGAAATGCCTATGCTGCTGGATCTGGATGCGGATGGTCAGCCAGTTAGTCTGCTCGGGCATTTTCCGTTAAGAAACCCGCATTATGCGGTGCTGAAAGAGCAACCGCGTGCGGTTTTTAGCTTTCACGGGCCGAATGATTATGTGTCGCCGTCCCATGCCGGTATAAGCGACTGGGCACCAACATGGAATTTTGCGACAGTGCGTATTGTTGCGGACGTGTATTTTGATGATGCTCTGACTGATGATGCTTTAGAGCGCGTCGTCGCGCATATGGAGCGCAATCAGCAAGAACCGTGGAACCTGTCGGCTCTCGGTGCCCGTTATGAAAAATTACGCAGCGGTGTCATGGGTTTTCGCGCGCAAATCCGTTCTGTTTCCGGTCGTTTCAAACTCGGGCAGGATGAAAATGACAACGTGTTTGAAAGCATCCTGAACCAGCACAGTAATGATCCACTGCGTCAATGGATGATCCGTATGCGAGGTCGTCAATGAAACTATTGACTGGGCGGTTACTTGTATCAACGGATTTATGCGGGCCCCAAAAACAAATGGGTTTCGGTTTTGGCAATGCCTTCCATTGCACGCACCGTGGTCACCAGACGATGAAACTCGTTCATGTTGGGGACCTCGATTTCGGCAATCAGATCCCAGCTGCCATTGGTGATATTCAGTGCGGCAAAGCCAGGGTTTTTTCGCAGGCTGGCAATAGCATTTTTAATGTTTCTGCCAGTCAGCTCAACCATCATGATGCCTTTGATCATATCGGTCGGGCCGTGATCTTTGAGGCGAACGGTGAAACCGGCAATCATGCCCGAGGCGATCAGGCGCTCCATCCGGCTTTGTACGGTTCCACGTGCGACGCCGAGAATGCTGGCGAGGGTTGGAATAGAAGCGCGAGCATTGATACGCAATTCAGAAATAAGGCGCTGATCCAGATCGTCCATAATACCTGCTGACTGACTATTTAAACAATCTGCTGACTATAAGCGCAAAATAATGCGTTATTCTATACATAATTGACGTTTTCGCTGATCGTATGGTTCGATAGCGTGGTGCTAACAAAAAAACCGGATAAGTTTCTGAACTACAAACGGTCAAGGGAATATCCGGATAAGCTATCGGACCGTCAGCAAAATTTATCAGGTTAGGGCAAGCCTGTTATCGCAACTTTGCCGGTTTTTAAAAAAATGGGGAATTTATGAAAACGTTTTTATCTTCTGTTATCGCTGCCGGTATCGGTGCATTTCTGGCTTTGACACCGGTTGCGCACGCTGATGATCTGGATAAGATCAAGCAAAGCGGCGAATTGCGCGTTGCCATGAGTGGCGTGTTTGCGCCGTTCAGCTTTGTTGATGACAAAAATGAAGTTGTCGGTTTCGATGTGGATATCAGTAACGAGCTTGCCAAACGTCTTGGCGTTAAGCCGGTGATCATCACCACAGCTTTTGACGGTATTATTGCAGGCCTTCGGGCAGGCAAGTTTGATACTGTTATCGGCAGCATGAGCATTACACCTGAGCGCCAAAAAGCCGTTGATTTTGCAGGACCTTATTATCGTGGCGGACGCGGCGTATTTGTAGCTGAAACATCGCCGATTAAAACGCTGGAAGAGCTGCAGACCAAAACGCTCGGTATTATTCTTGGTGAAACTAGTGACAAATGGGCACGCGAAAAAGGCGGCTGGACAATCCGTACCTATAAAGGCATTCCGGAACTGCTCCTTGAGCTGCGCGCCGGTCGTGTAGACGGTATTGCAACCGATGATATTCCTGTGCTGATCGCGATCAAAAACGGCAATGAGAAGGTTCGCCAGCTTGATACGCCGGAACTGCAGGGTTCGGACAATGTTGGCATTGCAATCCGCAAAAACAATCCTGAGCTCAAAGCTGCTCTCGACAAAGCACTGGATGATATGAAAGCCGACGGTACCTACGAGAAAATCTCGATGAAATGGGTTGGCCGCGACATTCGCTAATCGCATCATTCAAGCCGGAGTTCTGTTTTGAAGCGTGTCGCATCTAATAGGTTCATTGAACTGCGACATGCTCTGGCACTCCGGCTTTTGTTTTGAAAATATTGGATTTTTCAGACTTGCATCGTCGTTTCTGAAACAGATATTTCATGAATATAGCTATGTCGTATCATTGTAATGATGCGCGATTAAAGAGATTGGGGGATCGATGGATTTCTCTTTGATGGCGGAAGTGTTCCCGTTTTTCGTGAATGCCGCTATTGTTACTATTCATATTTCAGCATGGGCATTTCTCATCGGTATTACCGTCGGTGCGATTGTAACCGCTGCCAAACTGTCCCGTTTCTGGCCGGTTCGTTATCTGGGTATTGCCTATGTCAGCGTGTTTCGCGGTACGCCTTGTCTGCTGCAATTGTTCGTCTTGTATTTCGGTGGACCACAGATCGGGTTGAACTTCGATCCGTTTGTTGCTGGTGCGATCGGCCTCGGGCTCAATATTGCCGCCTATATGGCTGAGGCTATGCGTGGCGCCATCCTGACCGTTGACGGCGGACAGGCCGAGGCAGCACGTTCCATTGGTTTCAGTCGCGAACAGGCAATGTTCTACATTGTGCTGCCACAGGCCGGACGCCTGATGATCCGCTCTATCGGCGTTAACACGATTATGCTGGTTAAAGGCTCTGCCCTTGTTTCTGCCATTTCCGTGGTTGAGCTGACCTATACTGCACAGCGCTTTATTGGCTCGACCTATCGTCCTTTTGAAATTTTCGGTGTTGCTGCCGCAATCTACATGGTGCTGATTTATGTTATTTCGCGCTTTGTCGATTACGCAGAAGCCCGCTTTGCGCTTAAATAAAGGGTGATCTCATGGAACTCGATTTCTCCATCGTCCCGCCCTACACGGAATTATTGCTGACCGGATTTTACTGGACACTGATTATTGCCGTATCGGCAGGGATCGTCAGCTTTATCGGTGGCATTCTCTTTGCTTTACTTGTGCTTTATGCTCCTGCAATTGTTCGGTATCCGCTGCGCTTTTTCATGTGGTTGTTCATGGGAACACCACTGCTGTTGCAGTTGTTTTTGCTCTATTACGGATTGTCGCAGGTCGGCATTAACATCCCTGCTTTGTGGACAGGCATCATCGGACTGGGACTGCACTTCGCGGTTTATAATGCCGATATTTTCCGCACGTCTATTCTGACCGTTGATGTCGGGCAGACGGAAGGTGCACGCTCTATCGGCTTTAGCAATGTGCAGACATTGCGCTATGTGATTGTGCCGCAAGCTGTGCGCAATGCCCTGCCGCAGGCGGGTAATAATCTGATTGCGCTGTTGAAAGACACGGCGATTGTTTCTGTTCTGGGCATTACCGAACTGGTGCATGCCTCCCAGCAGGCGATTAGCGAAACTTACAGCCCGTTTGAATTTTACATCACAGCAGCTGTGATGTTCTACATCCTTAATCTCATCCTCGAAGCCGGCCTGCATTGGATGGAAAAGAAAGTGGAGGCCTATCGATGAGCGATAGCAAACCAATGGTTGAAGTGCGCAATGTCCATAAGGCCTATGGCGCACTGGAAGTTCTCAAAGGTATTGATCTCTCGGTTAAGCGTGGCCAGATCATTGCGATTATCGGCCCCAGCGGTTCCGGTAAAAGCACGTTGCTGCGCTCCATCAACCATCTTGAAACCGTGAATTCCGGCGAAATTTTGCTGGATGGCGTACAGGTCAACCAGCCGCTGACCGGCCGCGCTTTTGAAAAACATATCAATTTCGTGCGTCAGCAGATGGGTATGGTGTTCCAGCACTTCAATCTGTTTCCGCATCTCAATGTGATGGATAATATCACGCTCGGGCCGATCAAGCTGAAAGGCAAATCCAAGCGTGAGGCTCAGGAACTGGCAGTTTCCTTGCTTGAAAAAGTCGGTCTTGCCGACAAAGCAGAGATGTATCCGTCACGTTTGTCCGGCGGGCAAAAACAGCGCGTAGCTATTGCCCGTGCCTTGGCGATGCAGCCTAAAGTCATGCTGTTTGATGAAGCCACCTCGGCACTTGATCCGGAATTGGTGGAAGAAGTAAACCTCGTGATGAAGCAACTGGCGCAAGAGCATATGACGATGCTGATTGTGACCCATGAAATGCGTTTTGCCAGCGAGGTAGCCGACAAAGTTCTGTTTATGGATAAGGGCGTTGTTGTGGAGCAGGGCAAGCCTGAGGATATTTTCACCAATCCGCAGAATGAGCGCACCAGAACATTCCTGAGAAAACACCTCAATCAATAAGTGAAATCAGACCGGACACCTCATCTGAGTTGAAGTTGCTGTGTCCGCCCCCTTAACGCATCTCCTGAGCAACCTGTTTTTGATGAAGAACGGGAACGGGAAACTATAGACTGAGAAAAAACCGTGACATCATTCAATACAACTGAAGTTAATGCATGGCAGCCTGCAGAGCGCGTCCGACAACTGTCCTACCAAATGGTGCGATGGCCGAGTGAAACCGGAACTGCAGGCGAGGCTGAATTCGCTCCGAAACTGGTCGAATTGCTGCGTAGAATTCCTTATTTTCAGGCCAATCCGGATGATATTGCTGTGATTGACAGCCACGGTTCTCCGATGACGCAAAATGTGGTTGCAGTGGTGCGCGGCCGTGGCCGCAAAGCATTGGCCTTCGCCGGACATTATGATGTTGTTGAAACCGGTAATTACCGTGATCTCAAACATCTGGCGTTTGAACCGGATGCCTTGCTGGAAGCTTTGTTGGCTGACTTAACAAGCAGACCGCTTGCGCCGAATGAAGCAAAAGCACTGTCTGATTTCCAGACCGGTGATTTTATTCCCGGACGCGGTATGCTGGATATGAAAAGTGGTGTTGCAGCGGGTATTGCGGTGCTGGAACATTTCGCGACAAAGCATGATCGCGAAGGCAATCTGCTGCTGTTTGTAACACCTGATGAGGAACGCGGCTCGCGCGGAATGCGCAGCCTGCGTGATGCCTTGCCTGCTCTGATGCAGCGCTGGAATCTGGACATTGTTGCAGGCGTCAATCTCGATGCCACCAGTGATCAGGGTAACGGCTCTGAAGGCCGTGCAATTTATCGCGGGACAATCGGGAAGCAATTGCCGTTTGCCTTTGTTGTCGGCAAGCCATCCCATGCGGGCTATCCGTTTGAAGGCATCAGCGCGCATCTGATCGCCTCGGAAATTATGCGTGCAGTGGAGGCCAATGCCGACTTGAGCGACACAGAAGGCAATGAAGTGTCCCCACCACCAATTTGTCTGGAAGCACGCGATTTCCGTGGCGGCTATGAGGTAACAACACCCGAGCGCACTTGGATTGCATTTAACTGGCTCGCACATTCGCGCTCACCGGAAGCTTTATTCCAGCACTTCCAAACCATCGTCAGTGATGCATTGAACCGTGCAATCGGGCATTTCAACACGCATGCACAAACCTATGCCAAATTACTGGGAACCGAACAATCGGCAAGCGATCATGAAGGCTGTGTGATGACAGTGGCCGAATTGCGGGCAGAGGTTATTCGTATGGGGGGCGATGCGGCTCTCAAGCGCATTGAGGAACTGGAACAGAAACTGTCGGTCCATGACAATCCGCTGCTTTTGACCCGCGAGCTCGTTGACCGTATGGTTGTTGAGGCACGTATTACCGGTCCGACTGTGATTATCGGCTTTGGCAGTCTCGTTTATCCGCATGTGCATATGGGCAATGAAACTGCGCTGGAGCGTGAATTCAACGTGGCTTTGGATACGGCACGCCTGACGATCGAGCAGAAACTTTCTGCGACCATCAAATATCGTGACACCTTTGCCGGTATCTCGGATATGAGCTTTTTCGGCTATAAACCGGATGCTGCGGATAGTCAGGTTATCTCAGAGAATACGCCAGCATTGCAGTTTATTGATCAGGTCTCACCTGACGCGCTAACATATCCGGTCGTTAATATCGGACCGTGGGGGCGCGAATATCATCAGCGGCTGGAGCGTGTCTACGCGCCATATGCGTTCGATGTTTTACCGAGGTTTCTATATGAAATTGTAAAACGCTTATTTTTATAACTTGTCAATATTATGTGAAGCGATACGGTAAATATTATTAGTAAAATCCATGATTGAAAAACGCTTGATGTATTATAGGTGCTTATCATAAAACAATGGAGTATTGTATTATGCTCATGTCTTAGATTCTGCTTATTGAGAGTATGGATAAGTATATAATTTTATTCATGTTTTCTGAAAGCGTGCTTAATGACATCAATATATATTTAAAATTTATAGTAATTTCATTTAAACTTATCTGACAAGAATATGAAATTACTTGGTTGGGTGTAGGTGTGGTGTTTATTTTTTGATTTAATATTCGTTACGTAAAGGGATTTTTCAGACATGAATTAAAAGTGGTTACTATCAAATAATTTGATTTTATTATGGGTAAGTGCGGTCGGTACTGTCCAATGATTGATGCGACCATAAAGAGCGAACAAGGCTGAACTGTTACTTTTACTGAGGTAGTTGAACAGATTCTCTCTTATCTGATTGGGATGATTTGGCTTACCAAGTGCAAAAAGGCGCTCTGTCAGAATAGTCAATTTCTGAACGTCGAGCATATGCTCTTGAGCTGTGCGTACCAACCATATCATGTTGTTGAGCCCTAAACCGCTTGAGGCGATCGTTAAATTGCTCAATTCTGTGACTGCGTAATGGTTCAATACACCGAATAGGTTATTCCAGTGAGGGCCCTTTGATGCCAAAGGGTGTTGCCGGATCGACCATCGTATGCTGTTGATGATTGCATAAATGCCGCATAACTCATCAAACTCACCTTGTTTGTAAGCGCTTATTCTGGAGGAGGGTGCAGCAGTGTGGCCGATTAGGTGTTCAGAACGCATTAGTATTCATCCGCTAGCATGACTGTGAGAATACGTACAGTAACATTAGGATCTGCCGAATCAGGTGAGTGCTGCGTGAGCGTTTCATCGTAGTAATCAATTTTTCACATTATGCTTAAGTTATCGACTTCCATGATGCACAATCATTCTCGCCGTGGGGATCGTTACGCTCATTGAAATCTGTAAACTGTGTGATTGCACGTATGATTTTTCTAACGGTGTTGGGTTCAAGGGTACCCTATTCGTTACCCGAGAGAAAATCCATTCTGAATATACCAAGTTTAAATGGTAGTAAGACTTTGATTTTATTGGTGCCGCTTACGTGACTCGAACACGTGACCCCATCATTACGAATGATGTGCTCTACCAACTGAGCTAAAGCGGCAGGGAGATACTCCCGTCAGAATGCAGTGATTTTATGCAGTCTGTTCGGGCGCGTGATAACGAAATCTCATTCTGATTGCAAGGCGCAAAAGCAAAAAGAAACGGTTTCCGTTATGTCATTCAGGAGAATTAAAACTCTCTGATAAAATGAACAAGTTCGCTTATTCTATCAGAGAGTAAATCTCAGTTATACCACTGTTTTTAAGACGTTTTGCGACCTTGTTAAGCCTGGCAAAGCGTGGATTTTGCTTCTTTATATTGCTCAATCCAGTGTTCCACCAATTTTCCGGCCGGCAGCACTTCTTTGACTGCGCTAATCCCCTGACCGCAACCCCAGATATCTTTCCAGGCTTTTGCACCGGTGGTGGCTTTATGGAAGTCCATTTTGCTCGGGTCAGCCTCCGGCAAATGATCGGGATCCATGCCTGCCGCTTCAATCGACGGGCGCAAATAATTTCCATGAATGCCGGTAAAATAGTTGGAATAGACAATATCTTTCGCGCTGGATTGCACGATCATGTCCTTATAGGCGTCAACAGCATTGGCCTCCTTGGTCGCAATAAAAGGCGAGCCGATATACGAAAGGTCTGCGCCCATTGCCTGTGCTGCAAGAATAGCACGTCCGCTGGAAATGGCACCGGACAGGGCGACAGGACCGTCAAACCATTCGCGGATTTCAGCAATCAGCGCGAAAGGGGACAGTGTTCCCGCATGGCCGCCGGCACCGGCGGCGACAGCGATCAGTCCGTCTGCGCCTTTGCGAATAGCTGAATTGGCATGACGGTTATTGATGACATCATGCAGTACAACTCCGCCATAGGAGTGAATTGCGGCATTCACTTCCGGCACCGCGCCGAGGGAGGAAATAACAACCGGAACCTTATATTTGACGCATAATTCCAGATCCTGCTGCAAACGCAGATTGGAGCGGTGCACAATCTGGTTGACGGCAAAAGGGGCAGCGGGCCGGTCAGGATTCTCCTGATTATATTGCTGAATCCCTTCGGTAATCTCTGCCAGCCACTCATCCAGCTGTGTGGCAGTGCGTGCATTCAGTGCCGGAAATGCACCGACAATGCCGCTTTTGCATTGCGCCATAACCAGTGCAGGATTGGCGATGATGAAGAGCGGCGCACCGATTGCCGGTAAGCGCAGATTGTTTTTGAGAATATCCGGTAGAGCCATATTGCAGTCCCGTAATTGACGTAAACGTAAACGGTATATTGTTGGCAAGGATTGCAGGATGTCAAAGGCAAAATATAAAAAACTGTATCATTTTGGTTCAGGAAAGCTTGGTGGTTGACTTATATGCAATATTTACTGTGAAATATGCCAAGTGAACATGTTTATGCCTTAGCGGGAATTTTACTAAAGATGCGCCGATACGGCATATTATGGAAATAGAGATTTTTCGCGCAAATAGTCTTTGTGGAACAATATGTTAAGATCGTATATAATCTTTTTATATCCCTGTGATAGTTAGGATTTCATAAGACTTAAAAATAAGTTAATGCGTTGATCTGCTTATTCGTGCATCAATAAGAGCATCCGCGTATAAAGCCGGTAGTAGGAAGGGACAATTTTGCAGGGCATCGAAAGTGCAATACGCAACGCTTTGACCAAAGCGGATTCGTCTGATCCGGCTGTGCGTCAGCGGATTTATGAATCCGTCTGGAGCGCACATGAACGCGCAATGGCTGCGAATGCCCAGCTTTCAGATCCGCAACGTGCTGAGCGGCGTGAGAAGCTGAAAGCTGCAATTTCCCATATCGAACAGGAAATGCGCGCGAATGCGAACCGTGTTTCTGATGAGGAAATGCTTGCACCTGCGCCGCAATATGATGGCGGATTGGGTGTTCCTGAACTGGATCATAGTGATGTACGCTCTCAGGGCAAAGGTTCCCGTAAGCATAAAAACAAAGCGGAATCCGAGCCTGATCTGGGTTATGAACAGGGGCTCAGTCAGCCTGCAAAGCCGAAAAAACGCAAAAAATCCCGCATTTTCTCTTTGGCGCTGCCCGTAGCATTTTTGGTAACGGCCGGCTTTATCGGCTGGTCGCTCTATAATAGTTTTGTCACCATCGGGCCGGTAGGAAATGCGCCGCTTGCGCAATCCGGCAATGCCGGTCCTGTGATGCAGGGTAATGAGGCCGACAGTAAAGACTGGGTGACAATTTTCACCCCTGCGCAACCGGATCGCATTTCTGTTCAGGGAAAAGCGACTGCTGAAATCGGCGGCTCCGGCAATGCCCGTTATGTCCGTATTAAATCGCCGACTGCAGCCGATACGGCCAGCTTTGATATTGGCCAGGGTGTGCTGGATCAGCTTGAAGGCAAACAGGCGACATTTGAAGTCATGGTGCGCAGTGACGACGGCGGAACCGTGCAAATGTCTGTCAGTTGCGATCTGGGCTCTCTGGGTGATTGCGGACGTAAGCGTTATGATGTGACAGACCAGCAAAGCAGTTTACTGTTTGATCTTCCGGTTCCCGAAGTGTCATCGGCAAACAGTTCCGGCCGTCTTGTTCTGACCAGTGATATTAACGGCACAGGCAAAAGCATCGATATTTATACAATCCGGGTTAAAACCGTAGAATAATCAATTTGCCGGAGTATCATCCGGCAAAAGCTGCATCAGATTTTGTATAATATCGGCCTGTGCCGGCGGCTTATCCCAGCGCAGTCTGGAAATGCGCGGAAAGCGCATAGCCAGTCCTGATTTATGGCGTGTGGAGCGGTTCAGCCCTTCAAAGGCGACTTCCACAACAAGCCCGTGCTGCCGGTCTGCCCTGACAGCCCGTACAGGCCCGAAGCGCTGAATTGTGTTCTCCCGTACAAATCGGTCGAGCTGTTTCATTTCCTCATCGGAAAAGCCGGAATAGGCTTTGCCGACGGGGAGCAGTTGTGCCTGTTCACTGTCATCAGACCAGACCGCAAATGTAAAATCCGAATAATAGCTTGAACGCTTGCCGTGACCGCGCTGGGCGTAAATGAGAACCGCGTCGATAATATAGGGATCGCGTTTCCATTTGAACCACGGGCCTTTTGGTCGTCCTGCACTGTAAACGCTGTCCGTACGTTTGAGCATCAGGCCTTCAATCACGGCGTGTGGCGGGTGGTTGCGCAGGTGCCGCAGTTCGGCAAATGTCTGAAAGTTAAGCAGTGGCGAAAGATCAAAATAAGACGGATCAAGCTCTTTGATGAAGGTTTCCAGATGCTGCCTTCTTTGCGCAAAAGGCAGATTGCGCAAATCTGATCCGGTGAGACGGTTGCCGCGATGCAGCAGATCATAAACGCGGATGAAGGCAGGATAATCCTGCAATTGACGGGCAGAGACAGTTTTACGGTTCAGCCTTTGCTGCAAAGCATTGAAAGAGGCTGGTTCTGTTTTGCCGTCTGCATGGCGGATCAGCAATTCTCCGTCAATTGCACCCTCAAAACGGATGGCTGAGACAATATCGGGAAAGGCGTGGGTAATGTCATCACCGCTGCGGGAATAAAGCTTTTTGACCCCGTTTTCACTGACGGCCTGTACGCGGATACCATCCCATTTCCATTCTGCCGCAAAATCCTCCGGCGTGAGTTTCTCTGTTTCAGTCTCATCCAGTGGCGTCGCCAGCATGACGGGACGAAACGGTGCCGGATTATTATTTTCCGGCTTGCTGCTCCTGCCGTCGAGCCAGTTGAACAGGCTGACATAGGGCGGGGTCAGCCCGTGCCACAATTCCTCAATCTCGCTGAGTTCAACCTGACCGAAATCCGCAAGTGCCTGCTTTGCCAGCCGCGCGGAAACGCCGATCCGTAAGCCGCCGGTGACGAGTTTCAAAAGAGCGTATCGCTCAGAGACATCAAGCGCATCCAGCAAAGTCTCAACCAGTTGCGGCGCGGCATTGCGCGATGTTTGCTGGAGTGTTGTGATAACAGTGCCGAGGGACAAGTCATTGACCGGCTGCACATTATCGGCAGCAGGCCAGATCAGAGAAATCGTCTCCGCAAGATCGCCGACATAATCATAGGAATAGGCAAATAATTCGCTGTCGACGCGTGTCATGGTCAGTGCGCGCAACAGTGCGGGTTTTACACTGTTTAGCTCAAGTGTACCTGCTAGCGCGGCCAGTGCATAGCCGCGGTCAGGGTCAGTCTGTGTGCGGAAATAATTGGCCAGCAATAGCAGTTTTTCATTGCGTCGAGGCGTGAGCACCAGCCTGTCGAGCAATGCGGCAAAGGCTTTCATATGTCTGCCTCATCTTCATAGCCGACGAGATGCAACGGTTTCGCCGGGATGGTGTTGAGAGTGCACCAGCGTACCAGAGCTTCCTCGCGTCCGTGTGTCACCCAAACCTGCGAAGGAGAGAGTTCCGTGATTGTATCGGTCAGCTCATCCCAGTCGCAATGGTCGGAAAGGATCAGTGGCAATTCAATTCCGGATTGTTTGGCTCTCTGGCGGATACGCATCCAGCCGGAGGCATAACAGCTGACAGGATCAGGAAACCGTCTTGACCAGCGGTCAGCCATTGCAGCGGGCGGGGCAATAATCAGGCTGCCCGCGAAATCTGCTTTTTGATGTGCTGTTTCTGAAGTTGCAGGACGCAGCTCTCCGAGGGCAATACCCTGAGATTGATAATATTGGCAAAGCTTCTCCAAGGCGCCATGCAGATAGATGGGGGCATCATAACCGGCCTGACGCAGCAGGCTGATGACCCGCTGTGCCTTGCCAAGCGCATAGGCGCCGACAATATGGCTGCGCTCGGGCAAAAGCTGTAAGGATTGCAGCAGCTTGGCAATTTCATCGCTTGGTTGCGGATGCCGGAAAACCGGCAGACCGAAAGTGGCTTCGGTAATGAAGACATCGCAGGCCACGGGTTCAAAGGGTGTGCAGGTTTTGTCCGAAACACGTTTATAATCGCCGGAGGCGACAATTCTGGTTCCTTGATATTCCACTGCAATCTGTGCGGAACCTAATACATGGCCCGCCGGATAAAAGGTGACCGTAACACCGTTGATACTGAGCGGTTTTCCGTAATCAGCGATCTGACTGGTGCGCGCATAATGCTCGCCAAACCGGATGCGCATAATATCCAGCGTCTGGCTTGTAGCCAGCACATGATTGTTGCCTGCACGGGCATGATCGGCATGGCCATGGGTAATCAGCGCGCGGTCAACCGGACGCACCGGATCGATATAGAAATCACCGGCCGGACAATAGAGCCCCTCAGGGGCAGGGTGCAGCAGTTCTTCAGGACGCATGGAAATAACATAGACCGGACGCAGCGTTAAACAAGACCATAGCGGTGCGGATCAATGCGACCGTATGTTTGTAGTGAACATTATATTTGAACCCGCTTTGGCTGTGTGAAATCCGTTCGGGTTGCAAAAAAATATCTTGTCAAATGCCCCGCATCACTGCATATCGCGTGCTCTGCAACAAATGCGGTAAGAATGGCGCGGGCATTTTTCTCTTCCGGTGATCTGATAGCGGATCGCCGTGCTCATTATGCGGTCATGATGTCTGAGGCGGGAGACCATTCCGCAGCAGCCGACCTGATGCGCCAGTCGCTTGATTATCTGACATCCCAATTCCGGCAATGGCCTGCGGGCCTGTTTATGCTCAGCGAAATGCATGAAAATGCGGGCGAAACAGATGAAGCTGTGGCTCTCTGGCGACAGCTGCTGAAGCTTGATCCTGAAGACCGTTTTGGCGCGGGACTGAAGTTGGCACAATGCGGTCTTGGTGAAACGCCTGATGCGGCACCGCCTGCCTATATTGAGGCACTGTTTGATGCCTATGCGCCGGATTTCGAGGAATCTCTGGTCGATAAACTGCAATATTGCGGGCCGCAAAAACTGGCGGGACTGATTGCCAGACATTTTCCGGAACGCAGCTACCAGCATGTGCTGGATCTGGGCTGCGGCACCGGTCTGATGGGAGAGGAAATTCATCAGCGCAGCGGTTTGCTGAGCGGTGCGGATCTCTCAGAAGCCATGCTGAAAAAGGCGGATGAGAAGCAGATTTATACAAGGCTGATTAAGGCAGATGTAAACCAGTGCCGTAAGGCGGATCTGGTCGATGAGGATCTGCCGCAGCCGGATATGATCCTTGCTGCCGATGTGTTTATCTATATCGGCCAGCTGGAGCGCGCTTTCGCTCTGGCCGCGGAATGTTTGCGGAGAGGAGGGGTGTTTGCCTTCTCGGTGGAAACACATGACCGGTCTGAAGCGCAGAGTTCAGACGGTTCATGTGATGATATGATTTTGCAGCCATCTTTACGTTTTACCCATTCTGCCCGCTATATCGAAAATTTATTACAAGTCAGTCGTTTTGAATTGCTGAATTATCAGCGCATTGCTCTGCGCCTTGATCGCGGAGAATATCTCGATGGCTATGTCTTTATTGCCCAAAAATGCTGAGCCGGTACGGTTTCTGCTTTCTGTTGTCTGAACAGAGATCAATCCGTGACGCTTTAAGTACAAACGGGACTTCACACCTGTCGGGATGCACCTTACATTCACCCTGTGAAACCAATATCCGCTGCCGATAAATCTTCCGGTCAAGATGTTCTGCCCGCTGTCTTTGTACAGTGGTTTGCGGATAAAGGCTGGCAGCTGCGCCAACACCAGCGTGAATTGCTGGAGCGCAGTCTGGCGGGGCAGTCCACATTGCTGATTGCACCCACCGGAGCCGGTAAAACGCTGGCCGGTTTTTTGCCTGCACTGACTGATCTGACATTGCGTGCACAGAGCGGTGCGCGTAATCAGCCGCGCCGTTCCGGTATTCACACACTTTATATCTCGCCGCTCAAAGCGCTGGCTGTTGATATTGAACGCAATCTGGCGAAGCCAGTTGCGGAAATGGCGCTGCCGGTAACTATTGAAACCCGCACAGGGGACACACCTGCCCATAAAAGGCAGCGGCAGAAACTAGCGCCGCCGGATATATTGCTCACCACACCGGAGCAACTGGCTCTGTTACTGGCGGGTAAAGATGCGGCAGATTTCTTCGCGGATTTGCGTTTTGTAATTTTTGATGAGTTGCATGCGCTGGTCACTTCAAAACGGGGGCAGTTGCTGGCACTGGGGCTGGCACGGCTGCGCAATCTTGCACTACAGATGCAGACAATCGGCCTGTCGGCAACAGTGGCAGAGCCGGATGATCTGCGTCGCTGGCTGGTTACGCAGGGTGATACTCCTGCACTGGCCGGACTGGTTACTGTGCAGGGCGGAGCAAAGCCGGAGATCAGCATATTACAATCCGGTGAGCGGATACCATGGGCCGGTCACAGTGCCGGCTATGCACTCGGCGATGTCTATGAATTGATCCGGCAATTCCGCACGACATTGATTTTCGTGAATACCAGATCGCAGGCAGAGCGGATTTTTCAGGAGCTCTGGCGTATCAATGAGCTGACCTTACCGATCGGCCTGCATCACGGTTCGCTGGATGCCACACAGCGTCGTCGTGTGGAGGAGGCAATGTCCCGCAATGCTCTGCGCGCAGTTGTGGCAACCTCGACTCTTGATCTTGGGATTGACTGGGGTGATGTCGATCTGGTTATCCATATTGGTGCGCCGAAAGGTGCCAGCAGACTGGCACAGCGTATAGGGCGCTCCAATCACCGTATGGATGAGCCAAGCCGCGCAGTTCTGGTGCCTGCAAACCGTTTTGAAGTGCTGGAATGCAATGCGGCGCTGGTTGCCAATGTAGAAGGGGTGCAGGATACACCGCCTCTGGCTGACGGGGCTCTGGATGTGCTGGCGCAGCATATACTCGGCATGGCCTGTGCTGAACCGTTTCATGCGGATATGCTTTACGCAGAAATATGTTCTGCAGCGCCCTATCAGCATTTATCCCGCCATCAGTTTGACCGTGTGCTGGATTTTGTGGCAACCGGTGGTTATGCGCTGCGTGTCTATGAGCGGTTTGCAAAAATCCGCCCGATGCCGGACGGGCGCTGGCGTGTCAGCAATGGTAAAGTTGCCCAGCAATATCGCCTCAATATCGGTACGATTGTTGAAGCGCCGGAACTGAATATCCGCATGATCCGTAAGGGGCGCAAACTTGCAGGAAGCGCCGCCAGCCCCATGCGCGGAGGGCGGATATTAGGGCGTATCGAAGAGTATTTTCTCGAAACGCTGACACAGGGCGATACGTTCTTTTTTGCAGGCCGGACCGTGCGTTTTGAAGGTATCCGCGACAATGAATGTCTGGTGTCGCAGGCCTCCGGCGAGGATGCGAAAGTGCCGGTCTATGCGGGCGGTAAATTTCCGCTCTCAACTTATCTGGCCTCGGAAGTCCGTGCGATGCTGGCGGATGACAAAAGCTGGCAGCAATTGCCGGATCAGGTGCGTGACTGGCTGCAATTGCAGCGTGACCGCTCCGTGCTGCCGGCACATAATGAATTGCTGGTCGAGACTTTTCCACGCCAGAACCGGTTTTATATGGTGTGCTATCCGTTTGAAGGCAGGCTGGCGCATCAGACATTGGGGATGTTGCTGACGCGGCGGCTGGATCGGGCAGGTGCACGGCCGCTGGGATTTGTGGCAACGGATTATTCGCTGGGGCTGTGGGCGGCACGTGATCTGAATGCGATGATGGAAGGTGGTGAATTATCGCTGGATACATTGTTCGATCAGGATATGCTCGGCGATGATCTGGAGGCATGGCTGGATGAAAGCTATCTGCTGAAACGTACTTTCCGCAATTGTGCGCTGATTTCCGGCATGATTGAACGGCGTCATCCGGGTAAGGAAAAGACCGGCAGACAGCTGACGATTTCCACGGATCTGATCTATGATGTGTTGCGCAGCCACGAACCGGATCATATTTTACTGCAAGCCACACGGGCAGAGGCCGCAGCGGGGCTGCTGGACATTGCCCGTCTCGGAACAATGTTGCAGCGTGTGCGCGATCACATTGTTCATCGTAACCTGCCGCATATTTCGCCTTTGGCATTGCCTGTGATGCTGGAAATCGGCAAAGAACGGGTTGCCGGAACAGATGATGATTTGCTGGAAGATATGACCCGTGAGGCACTGGAAAATTGACAAGTGTAATTAAGCAGGCGCATCAGGGCGGCGCGGATATTCTCATCAATGATACGCTGTGCCATCTCGATCCGCGCGGGGTATTATACCTGCCGTCATACCGGACGCTGGTGGTGTCTGATCTGCATCTGGAAAAAGGGTCATTCTTTGCTAGGCGCGGTATGATGCTGCCGCCTTATGATACGCTGGCCACATTAGCGCTGCTCAAGACCATCATTGATGATTATCAGCCATCTTGTGTCATCAGTCTCGGAGACAGTTTTCACGATTGTCATGGCGCATCGCGGCTGGCAGATGAGGCATCCGGTTTGCTTCGCCAGATGATGAAAAGCCGCCAATGGCTATGGATTGAGGGTAATCATGATCCGGTACATCCGGCGGGGCTTGAAGGGGAGAGCATGGCGCAATTCAGGCTTGGCGGTCTGATCTTCAGGCACGAGCCGCTTGCGGGAGATAATCCCGGTGAGGTGGCTGGTCATTTGCACCCCGCAGCAAAGATTATACGGCAGGGGCGCAGTGTACGGCGTTCTTGTTTTGTCAATAATGGGCGCCGCCTGATCATGCCGGCATTTGGTACCTATACGGGTAGCCTTAACGTGCTGGATAAGGCATTCCGCGGCCTGTTTGATGTGAGTGGTTTTGACGTGCATTTGCGCAGTGAAGCGCGGATATTCACTGTACATCCGCGTTTTTTACGACCTGACTAATTAGAGCGGTTTACGTCCAGATTGGATCATAGCGCTCGCTCTAAATTCTTTATTTGGTCGCATTATCACTGCCGTCAAGTTGATCCAACTTGACTGTGAAATGCTCTAGTCTTTACGGAACAGCAATTGTCCGAGCCAGCCTGTGAGGCCGGCGAGAAAAACAGCAAACAGACCATAGGCAAGACTATATTGATGCGCTGCCTCAAAAATTTGCTGCTCCAGACCGGCTTTGACAATATTGAGATGGGTATTAGCTTCCCCGATGAATACGCCATGGCGGAACAGCAAAGCGCGGGCTTTGTGCCGCCCGACTGGCACATTGGTTGACAGAGCAAGAGTTGCACGGAACAAGGTCTGTGAAACGAATTCGACCGAGCCGACTTTCTGGCTGTAAAGCCCCTGACGGGATTTCAGGTCGCGCAGCTCCTGCCCGAAGCGCATGGCATTCGGATCAGCGAGCGTGCCATATTCAGGGTTCAGCGCGAAGTAATTCACGCCAAGCGAGAGCTGGCGATAGGTTTTCTCATCGGTAATATCCTGCAGCGGTCGCGTGGATGCCAGAGAATAGGAAAGCGGCACAGATGTGAATGTTTCGGAATCCGCATTGACCCAGACGCCGAGATAACGTGATTTTTCACGAACGACGAGATTACGCTGCGGGCCTTCCAGCACCACGATAATATCGTAGCGTCCTTGCCTGCGGATCAGCGGATCGGCATTATCCAGCGCACCGAAAATTGTCAGATTGGTGCCGCTGAAATTGGAGGCAATGGCAATCGTTTCTGTCGAAAGACCGATCTCGATTGTTTCCGGCAATTGCTGCGGGTCTTGCAGATTGGTGACCGCAGCCATTTCCTGTCCGCGCTCTTTTATCCGTGTCGCGGCATTACCGCTCTGGAGCGGTACCAGTGCGGAGAGCAAAACGGTTGCCAGTAAGCTTTTGCGGATAATCTGTTTCATCTTACTCATCCGCAAAGCCGATGGAGAAAAGATTATCCGGCTGAATGAACAGGCCGAAAGCCAGTCGCAGAGCAACGGCAAGAACCAGCAATGCCAGCAGCATACGCAATTGCTCGCCGCGCAATTTGCGTCCGGCTCTTGCGCCGTATTGTGCGCCGATCACACCGCCGACCATCAGCAAAAAGGCCAGTACAATATCAACCGTATGGTTATTGGTCGCCTGCATGACCGTTGTAAAAGCAGTTACAAAAGTGATCTGAAACAGCGATGTGCCAACAACCACATTGGTCGGAACGCGCAGCAGATAAATCAGCGCCGGAACCATGATGAAACCGCCGCCGACACCCATAACGGATGAGAGCAGGCCGATACAAAAGCCGATAGCCAGTACCGGAATAATACTGACATAGATCATCGAGGCACGGAAACGCGCCTTGAACGGCATGCGGTGAATCCAGTTATGTTGCCCCGAGCGGCGGACATCCGGTGCTTTGCCGTCTTTGTTACGGCGCAGGGTGCGCCAGCTTTCAACGGCCATCAGACCACCGACAGAGCCGAGAAAGACCACATAAAGCAGGGAGATAATCAGATCGAGCTGACCGAGATCACGCAATAGCGAAAATATGTAAATACCGACCAGAGAACCGACAAGACCGCCGATCACCAGCAATATGCCCAGTTTGAAATCCAGTGTCCGGCGTTTGAAATGCGTAAGTGCGCCGGAAACGGAGGAGGCGATAACCTGATTGGCACCGGTGGCAACAGCAATAGCGGGCGGAATATTATAGAAGATCAGCAGAGGGGTAATCAGAAATCCGCCGCCAACGCCGAACAGACCTGACAAAAAGCCGACAGCCGCCCCCATGCCGAGAAGAACCAGCATGTTGACTGAAATTTCTGCTATTGGCAGATAAATACCCACGACCCACTACCATTACTATGACACTGCCGGAGATTGAAATCTGTATCCCTTTATCCGGTGTACAGCTAAGTTCCCCGCAGAGTTCTCCCGAAAATAATACCCGGCCTATCGTCAGACTTTGCAGCTTTTCGATGGCGGCGGGCGGTTATTCTTCGTGACCTGACAGAATTCTGAGTTTAGCCGCCATTTGCGGCGTTAAACCTGAAAATACCATATGCTGATGTCGTTTTTTGCGTGCTTCTTGTATGCAACACACTCATCGTCGCAAAAAACTGTTAATTTTCTGCGCCTTTGGCCGCGCCAAGTCAAACCATCACTGTGCATAAGATGATGCGAAACCGTCAGCCTGAATAGCCGTCGGAGATTGTGTGTGACAGGTGTTGCAGTTAGGCCGCAATTTTATGCGTTCCCGCCATAAAAATACCCCTCTGTCAGTACGGCAAAGGGGTATGATTTCTTGTTATTGCTGATTGTTGCCGGTGCAAATCAGCTGTTTTTGGCAAGCAGTGCTTCAACCAGTTTCTGATCCACTTCGCCGGTCGGCTTCATGCCATTGGCTTTCTGAAAAGCGGAAATCGCTTCTCTGGTTTTATTGCCCATAACACCGTCTGCCGTGCCTGCATCATAACCGTTTTTCTGCAGGATCAGCTGAATATTACGGACGGCTTTTTTCATGTCGACGGAAGCTGTGGTGACAGCTTTGTCATCAGCCCAGGCATCCGGAATGCTGACCGAGTTGGCATCCTCAATCATGTCCTTCGGCTTCCAGAGCTTGGTCAGGTTGATTGCCCGCTCCAGTTGTTCAGGCTTGAGGGATTTTGCAATCTGATCGCGCTTGTCAGCTGCATCCGTATCACCGGCATTGGCAGCCAATGCGAACCATTTATAGCTTTCTTCCAGATTTTGCGTGCGACCCAAACCCTTAGCGGTCAGAATACCCAGATTATACTGGCTGTCTTTTACGCCGAGTTCTGCAGCGCGGAAGAACCATTTAGCAGCATTGTCATGGTCTGCCTTGCCGTCCGGTCCCATGGCATAGAGCACAGCAAGATTGTGCATGGCACTGGCGTTGCCCTGTGCAGCGGACTGTTCATAGAGTTGTGTTGCCTTGGCAGCATCACGCGGCATGCCAAGACCTTTTTCGTTGAAATTGGCAAGGCGGTATTGTGCAGGTGCAAAACCACGCTCCGCAGACAGCGCATACCATTTGGCAGCTTCCGCAAAATCGCTGGCAACACCGCGGCCGTCTGTATAGCGCATGCCGATTTCATAAAGAGCACGGGCATCGCCGCTTTCGGCGGCATTGCGCAGTGCAATCGGGCCGGCTTCTTTCGGCACAGCAGGGGCTGCGGTCAGTTTCGCCGTTGCAGCAGCTTCGCTCTTTTGCGGCAGGCTTTGTGTTGTCATCTGATCCGGTATTGCTGTTTCAGCCTGAGCCGTATCAACGGGCGTGCCGTTTGCAGGCAGTTCCGGCAGCGGTTGTATATCCGGCGCGGATGCTACCGGAGGATTGATGACAACAGGTTTGATCACGGCCTGTGTGCTGCCGGTCATAGGTCTGGCAGAGAGAGGCTCTGTCGGAAATTCGCGCGAGCCAAGCGGTTGCGCCTCTGTGCCGTCATAGACCGGACCATGGTTCAGGCTGGTAATCTGTAGTGTTGATGCAGTCTGTTCTTCCGATTGAGCCGGATTATCAAGTGTGGTGATTGTCGGCAAAGCAGGCTTCTTGTCTTCAATCACAGCCGGAGCGGTATTGACCGGTGCCGGCTGCACACTGGCCAGATCCGGTGACTGCGGAACAACGCTGTCCTGTTTTTCTGTCAGATAGATGTTGCCAAGCTGTAAGCCGGTGACAGCGATGATAATTGCACCGATGGCCAGCAGAAGCGGCTTACGCAGGGAGCGCTTTGGCTTGTCTGCAGCAGTCGTGCGGTCTTCATCCGATGTGATATCGCCAGCCAGAGTGCTATCGCTCAGGTTCTGATCGCGCAGGCGTCCGGTTTCATCTGCTGCAGCCTGTGCCGCACGCCGTGCCGCGCTGATGAGATCAGATTTGCCGGCTGCAGGATTATGATCCGGCCCGCGGCCACGCTGTTCATCGCGCACGCGGCGGATAATAGCGTTGAGGTCCGGCATTGCCGCAAGGGTCTGGTCGGTGCTTTCTTCTTCGGATTTGACCGGCATGCGGTTTGCAGCAGACGGAGTATCCAGTGTCAGCAAATCCGTGTCTTCAATCTGAAACGCATCGGCTGCAGCTGCAGCAGGTCCATTGGGCTTGGAGCGGCGCACAGCCTGAGCGAGGCCGCTCAGCAGTGATTTGCGGGTTGTGCCAGTTGTTTCAGCTTCTGTGTCTGCAGCCATTTTTCCCGGCACAGGATTGGCAGCAGATTTGACAGCAGCGCGTGCGGCTTCAATAGCGGCAGCAGCCGGTGAAGGCACAGCGGAAAATGCTGTGTTGCGCGGAGAGTTACCTGCGGCTTGCTCCGGATCATTGCCCCATTCAGGAATAGAAAACTGGCTGGTAAAACGTGTTGCATTATTCTGTTCGCGCGACTGGCCTGCAGAACGCGAAGGCTGGGCAAAAGGCGGTTTCTGCAGATTGTCTTTTTCAATCTGTCCTAACCGCTCGGCGATTTTCAGTAATGTATCATGAACCTTGTTAAAGGTGCGGTTGTTACGCTCATCCGTATCACGGGTCAGCTGTTCCAGCGCCTTAAGATCGTCCGCCAGCTGACGGGCAAAATCTGTGTCGCGGGAGGAACCCTTGTCCACAACCTGACGAATAGCTTCTTCTGCGGCTTCACGGGCAGCGCTCAGAACTGTGTCGCGGTTAATGTCGATGGCGCGTTCAATCACATCAAGACGTGGCTTGATCTCTGCCAGTTCAGGCAGCAGGCTTTCCGGCTTGCTGAGTTGTTCTGTGATAAAGCCCAGCTGCTTTTCGAGATTGCGCATCAGTTGCTGATCGGCGGCCGGTGCTGCCGGCACAGCCTGCAATGCAGCAGTTTGTTCCGATACCTGGCGGGTAATAAGATCGAGGCGGCTTTCCAGCGCCTGAATAAACCGGTCATCATTCAGCGCGGTTTTATGGGCACTGTTGCGATATTGTTCATCCAGATGACTGGTCAGATCGGCAAAACGGCGGTCGAGTTCTTCAAAAACAGCGTTTTCCTGCTCAGGCTGCTGGCGATGATAGCTGGTCGCAAGAATTGCGCGGCTGATTTCATCCAGACGTTCGTCCAGTTGACGAAGGGAGTGGCTCTGATTGTCCGGCAGCTGTTCAATAGCATGGCGCAGATCATCAAGGCGTGTCGTGATCGCATCCAGAGCCGGATCAATATGTGCCGACTGACTGGCATGGAATTTCTCAGTCTGCTGCTGTTCAAAATTGTCAAAGCGCTCATCCAGCGCATCCCAGCGATGGCTCATACGGCGCAGGGATTCTTCACGCGCCAGAGTCTCAACAGTCCGCTTCAGCTCCTCGAAGTCACGGCGCATAACTGCATCGGTATTCGGGCTGTTATTGGCTGACAGAGTGCTGGTGCCGGCGATGAAGCGGTCAGCAGCGGAAAGGCGTGCCGGATTATGCCGGGTGCCAGTCTCTGACGGTTGCAGTTTTTCGCTGATGGCTGCTGCCTGTCTCAGTTCTGTACGGGCGCGCAAACGCTGTAATTCGTCGGCAATGGCAGCCAGAGCTTCCTTGTGCGGATTGTCCGCTGACACAGGTGCCGTTTGTGTGTGTGATGCGGCGACCGGATCAGTACGAAGAAATTCAAGGGCATCAGGTGATGCCGTTTCATCGGCAGCCTGTGTGTGGCGGGGATAATTTTCCGTTTCCTGTCGCCCGGCGAGATGATTTTCAAGAGCGGATAAAGTGCGGTTCAATTCCTCAAGCGATGCCAGCGGACGGCGCTCACGGCGCATATTCAGATTATCGAGAGGAGACCGCTGATTTGTCATCGCCGTTTACACTTTTCAAACTGTGCGCCTTAAAGGAGCTGGTCAGGTTGTCCGTTTGTTTTCGTCTGCAGGTCTTGCCGACGGGTAAAAGCAAGGTCATTGTTGAGGTGGTGCTCAGCACCACACGAAACACAGATTTTGCCTCAGACACAGTTTTGTCGAAACGTGGTAAATAAGCCGTTAACTTTGATGATAATTCTTAACTTTATGTTTGGCTGAAAATGAATGCGCTCAGATCCACCTGCCGTATCGGTTTTGTTCAGCATCTCCTGAAAGACGGCAGACAAGCTTTGAAATAATTGCCTTTTTAAGGATGTGCTGATTTAAAAAATGCAATCTCTGTTCAATAAAAAAGCCCTGCCTCATCGAGGCAGGGCTTTTAGTTCTGTTTGTGATCGTTAACGATCAGCAGATTAGAACTTGTAGTTTACGCCGATGCGTACTTCGCTCAGATTGGTTTTGAAGCGACGTTCGTTGAACTGATTTTTGTACGGATCTGAAAGAGTAATGCTCTTCTTACCGTAGTTGGAATACAGATATTCAGCTTTCAGTGTCCAGTTGTCTGTGACAGCATATTCAACACCGGCACCTACAACGTAACCAACACGGGTTTTCGAAGCATTATCTTCGAACTTGCCACCGTTTACTTTGCCGCCGCAACCATTTGTTGCTGATACTCGGGCAACATCACAGCCAAGAGAATGCTTGGTTTCTGCGAAAGCAATACCGCCGGTTACGTATGGCAGGAAGCGGTCAGCGGCATAACCGAGACGAGCACGAACTGTACCATGTGTGCCGATTTTATCTTCGCCATAGTAAGAGTTGTACTGGTTGGTGTCGCGACCATCCCAGGACTTCTTGATTTTGCCGAAAGAAATGTCAGCTTCTGCACCGAGAACAACATTGTTATCGAACTGCCAGTTATAACCGGCCTGCAGACCACCAAAACCGCCTTTTGGCTTTACTTTGTCAGCCTGCGGGTTGTTGATGTCGTGCATAGATGCCCAGCCGTAACCGGCATGTGCACCGAGGTAACCACCGGTCCAGCTGAATGCGGAATATTCAACCGGTGCTGGTTCCGGAGCAGAAACGATAGCGTCTGCGGCGAAAGCCTGACCTGACAATACAGTCATGGCGAGAAGGGCTACGATTTTTTTCATATCTAAAGTCCGTTCGTTAAAGAATTTGAACTGACCTTATCTGTAAAAAAATTAATGAACACCCTAAAATTATAGTTTAGAAATGACTAACGACTATTTGCCAAGTTGCTGAAATAACTGGTTTTTCTATAATGTTGGCCGCATGTATAAATTTAAAATGAATTAATTGATTAAAATTCATAATGTTAAATTATTTTAGCTTAAAGTAATTTAATATTTATTGAATGTATTTTAGCCTTTCTTGATATATTTCTTGATGGTTATTACAGTTGCTTGTGTTGCAAAAATGTATCTGTTTTTCTGTGTGAATTCTAAAATTATTTTCTGAAAAATATAGTTTTTATACAAAAAGGCTTGGTTTTGAAGAATCGAGCAGCCTTTTCGGGGTTCTTAAACGGTATTCCTGTGCCTGAAACATCTGATTGATAGAGCTGCGACAGAAAGTTTGGATTTAAATTTTCAAAAACAGATTTTTGACGTTTACGCAAACGTCAAAATTTATTAGGCTGATATCCGAGGGTGCTGTAATAATTTTACTGCTTCATAAAAATGACGGTTTTCACGCAAGAGTGCATACTGTCAGGTGGATCCCGTGATAGGCTGTTAAAGAATTCATGGGAAAGCGAACAGACGCTGCCGGAGAGGAGTCCGGTTGTGTTTGGGCAGAAAGAGAACGGCACCACAGAGCCAGGCTATCCTGTGTTCTGAATGTTTGAATGACAACGCGCGGGAGAGGTAGCGTCTTAACGAACACCTCCGCCCGCATTCCGGCAGAACAATTATCTGCCGACGTCAAACTTGGAGGAAGTGCATGCCAGTCTATCGCGCGCCGGTTCAGGATACGCAGTTTATTCTGAATGATGTTTTGGGCGTCCAGTCCCGTAATGATCTGCCGTCCTATGCGGAAATGAGCGCAGACACGATCGAAGCCATTTTGCAGGAAGGCGCAAAGCTTGCCGAGCAGACCCTGTTCCCTGTCAATTACAGCGGCGACCGTGAAGGCTGCAAGCGTTTACCGGATGCTTCCGTTAAGGTGCCGCAGGGTTTTAAAGAGGCCTATGATCAATATTGTGCCGGTGGCTGGGTAGGGCTGGCCGCACCGGAAGAGTTCGGCGGTCAGGGACTTCCATATCTGCTTCATGCAGCTGTGGGTGAATATATGTCCTCTGCCAATATGGCACTGATGATGTATCCGGGTCTGACGCAGGGCGCGATTGCCGCGATTATCACCCATGGTACTGACGAGCAAAAGCAGGCTTATCTGCCTAAGATGATTGAAGGTCGCTGGTCAGGCACCATGAACCTCACCGAACCGCATTGCGGTACGGATTTAGGTTTGCTGCGCACTAAGGCTGTGCCGCAGGCGAATGGCTCCTACAAGATTTCCGGTTCGAAGATTTTCATCTCCGCCGGTGAACATGGCATGACCGAAAATATTATCCATCTGGTGCTGGCGCGTATTGAAGGCGCACCGGAAGGTAATAAAGGCATTTCGCTGTTTATTGTGCCGAAGTTCAATCTTGATGCCAATGGTGAAGCGGGCACACGCAACGGCGTGACTTGCGGCTCCATTGAAGAAAAAATGGGCATTCACGGCAACTCAACTTGCGTGATGAATTATGATGACGCGACGGGCTTCCTGATCGGCGGTGAAAACAAAGGCCTGCGTGCCATGTTCACCATGATGAATGAAGCGCGTCTTGGCGTGGCATTGCAGGGTCTGTCGATTGCCGAAACTGCCTATCAGAATGCTGCTGACTATGCCCGTGATCGTTTGCAGGGACGGGCGCTGACCGGTGCGAAATATCCGGACAAAAAAGCCGATCCGATCATCGTGCATCCGGATATCCGCCGTACATTAATGACCATTCGCGCTTTTAATGAAGCTGGCCGTGCGCTGTTGCTGTCCACTGCTTTGCAGTCTGACATTGCGCATTATAGTAGTGATGAAGCTACCCGCGAATTAGCCGATGATCATGTCGGCCTGTTGACGCCGGTGCTGAAAGGTGTGCTGACCGATAAGGGCTTTGACCATGCGGTCATGGCGCAGCAGGTCTTTGGCGGTCATGGCTATATTGAAGAAAACGGCATGAGCCAGTATGTGCGCGACGCCCGTATCACCATGATCTATGAGGGTGCCAATGGTATTCAGGCACTGGATCTGGTGGGACGCAAACTGCCTGCCAATGGCGGCCATGCATTGATGGCCTATTTCAAAGAAATCGGCGATTTCTGTGAAGAAAACCGCGCAGATGAGGCGCTGTCTTTTTACACAAAACATTTGAAAAAAGGCCTGAATGATCTGCAGGGCGCATCCATGTGGCTGATGCAAAATGCGATGGCCAACCCTGATAATGCCGGTGCTGCTTCAACAGATTATATGCATCTCTTTGGTCTGGTTGCTTTTGGTCATATGTGGGCAAAAATGGCGAAAGCTGCACAGGAAAAACTGAATGCCGGTACCGGTGACAAAGCCTATTTTGAAGCTAAACTTGTCACAGCCCGTTTCTATATGGAGCGTATTATGCCGGAAACGCAATTGCGTCTGGCACGCATTCAGACCGGTGCCGTTACGATGATGACACTGCCGGAAGATGCTTTTTAAGAAACGCAGAGAGCGTCTTAAAAAGTTGGAAAAGTTGGGAGTTAATTGAACTATGGCTGATGCTTTTATTTATGATCATGTGCGCACTCCACGCGGCCGCGGCAAGAAAGACGGGAGTCTTCATGAAGTGCCTGCGGTGCGCCTTGGTGCCAAAGTGCTGGAAGCTCTGCGCGATCGCAACGGCATTGATACTGCAAAAGTAGATGATATTATTTTCGGCTGTGTCGATCCGGTGGGTGAAGCCGGTGCGGTTATTCCGCGATCAAGCGCTTTTGAAGCAGGATATGACTTCAAAGCACCGGGTATGCAGATTTCGCGTTTCTGTGCTTCCGGTCTTGATGCGGTTAATCTCGCTGCCGCTAAAATTGCAGGTGGCACAGACGAACTGGTGATTGCCGGTGGCGTAGAAAGCATGTCCCGCGTCGGTATGGGTATGTCCGGCGGTGCATGGTATATGGACCCGTCGGTTGGCTTCCCGGGCTGGTTCATGCCGCAGGGTGTATCGGCTGATCTGATCGCCACCAAATACGGCTTCTCCCGTGAGGATGTCGATGCTTATGCGGTGGAAAGCCAGCGCCGTGCAGGCGAGAGCTGGAAAAAGGGTTATTTCAAAAACTCCGTCATTCCGGTGAAAGATGTCAATGGTCTGACTATTCTTGATCATGACGAGCATATGCGCCCGACCACCGATCTGGTGGCGCTTTCCGGCCTTAATCCGTCTTTCGTGATGCCGGGGGAAATGGGCGGCTTTAATGCTGTCGGTATTCAGGCACATCCGGAAGTCGAAACCATCAATCACGTTCACCATGCAGGCAACTCATCAGGTATTGTTGATGGTGCGGCGGGCGTGTTGGTCGGCTCCAAACGTGCTGGTAAGATGCTGGATATCAAACCGCGCGCCCGTATCCGCGCTTTCACCAATATCGGTTCCGATCCGGCATTGATGCTGACAGGCCCTGTGGATGTGACAGAGAAACTGCTGGATCGCGCCAAGATGAAGCTCTCGGATATTGATCTGTTCGAGCTGAATGAAGCTTTCGCGGCTGTGGTTCTGCGCTATATGCAGGCTTTCAATATTCCTCACAACAAAATCAATGTAAATGGCGGCGCGATTGCCATGGGGCATCCTCTGGGCGCAACCGGTGCAATCATTCTCGGCACTGTGCTCGATGAGCTGGAGCGGCGTGATCTCAATACAGCACTGGTTACCCTGTGTATCGGTGCAGGTATGGGCACGGCAACCATCATTGAGCGTGTGTGAGGGAGGGTAGTCCAATGACAAATTACAAGAATTTTAAAGTTGAAACCGGTGCAGACGGTATTGCTGTTGTCACATGGAACATGCCTGACAAAAGCATGAATGTGCTGACCGAAGAAGTACTGACCGAACTCGACAAGATTATCGATCAGGTTGTGGCAGATGGCACGATTAAAGGCGCGGTGATTACGTCCGGCAAGGATACATTCTCTGGTGGTGCCGACCTCACCATGATGCAGGAAATGCTGGCGCGTTTCAAAAAAGAGCAGAAGCAGGATGCTGACAAAGCTGTCCAGAACCTGTTTGACAATGTCGGTCGAATGACCGGCCTGTATCGTAAGCTGGAAACCTGCGGCAAACCTTGGGTCTCAGCAATCAACGGTACCTGCATGGGCGGTGCGCTGGAACTGTCGCTGGCTTGTCATGGCCGTGTGGTTTCCGATGCGGAAGGCGTGAAACTGGCACTGCCGGAAGTTAAAGTCGGCCTGTTCCCGGGTGCCGGTGGTACGCAGCGCGTGCCGCGTCTGGTCAACCAGCAGGATGCCCTGCAGATGATGACCACCGGTTCGAGCCTGACTGCTGCCCGCGCTAAAGGCATGGGACTGGTGCATGAGGTGGCTCCGGCGAAGAAGCTGGTAGAAACCGCCAAGAAAATGATCCGTAACGGGCTGAAACCGGTGCAGCCTTGGGATGAGAAGGGCTTTAAACTGCCGGGTGGTGCGATTTATTCCGCAGCCGGTGCCAATCTCTGGCCTGCAGCAACGGCCATTCTGCGCCGCGAAACTTCCGGAAATTATCCGGCAGCGCTGACCATTCTCAAATGCGTTTATGAAGGCCTGCTGGTGCCGTTTGATACCGGCCTGAAGATTGAACAGCGCTATTTCACGCATATTCTGCAGACCACAGAAGCGCAATCGATGATCCGCTCACTGTTCGTATCCCTGCAGGAGTTGAACAAGGGTGCGCGCCGTCCGGAAGGTATCAAGCCAACCAAACTCAAGAAAATCGGCGTGATCGGTGCCGGCTTTATGGGCGCAGGTATCGCTTATGTCACCGCCAAAGCCGGTATTCCGGTGGTTTTGATCGACCGTAATCTGGAAGCAGCGGAAAAAGGCAAAGCCCATTCTGCCGATCTGATTGCCAAAGAGATGCAGAAAGGCCGGATGACAGCAGAAGATAAAGACAAGCTGCTGGCATTGATTACGCCTTCTGCCGATTATGCCGCGCTTGATGGTGCCGATCTGGTGATTGAAGCTGTTTTTGAAGATCGCGGCGTCAAGCAGGCGGCAACCGAACAGGCAGAAGCGGTGCTGGGGCAGAACGCAATTTTTGCATCCAATACTTCAACCCTGCCGATTACCGGTCTTGCCAAAGTCTCACAGCGTCCGAAAAACTTCATCGGTCTGCACTTCTTCTCACCTGTTGATAAGATGATGCTGGTTGAAGTGATTATGGGCAAAAAGACGGGCGAAAAGGCGCTGGCAACGGCACTGGATTATGTGCGTGCCATCAAGAAAACGCCGATTGTCGTCAATGATACACGCGGTTTCTACGTCAATCGTTGTGTGCTGCGTTATATGTCTGAAGCCTATAATATGCTGGTGGAAGGCGTGCCGCCAGTAATGATCGAAAATGCCGCTAAAATGGCCGGTATGCCGGTCGGGCCGCTGGCACTCAATGATGAGACAGCGATTGATCTGTCGCAGAAAATTCTCAAGGCAACGCTGGCTGATCTGGGTGACAAGGCCGTTGATCCGCGCCATGTCGAACTGGTCAATACGCTGGTGGATAAATATGACCGCCTCGGCCGCAAGAACGGCAAAGGCTTCTATGATTATCCGGCGCGGCCTGCCAAGAAACATCTGTGGCCTGAGCTGAGCACGCTTTATCCGCAGCAGGATGCAGACAAGGTGGATGTGGAAGTACTGAAACAGCGTTTCCTCGTCACTATCGCTCTGGAAGCAGCCCGTGTGATGGAAGAGGGCATTGTGACCGATCCGCGTGAAGCCGATGTCGGCTCCATTCTTGCTTTCGGTTTTGCACCTTATACCGGCGGTACGCTGTCTTACATCGATGGTATGGGCGCCAAAGCTTTCGTGAAATTGGCGAAAAAGCTGCAGAAGGATTACGGAGCGCAGTTCAAGGCACCGAAACTCCTGACCGACATGGCGGAAAATGGTGAAACATTTTATCAGCGTTTCAACCCCCATAAGGCCGCTGATAAAGCTGCTTAACACGTAGTTTTGATCACTCATGATAAAAATGGCGCGGATATCTCTGCGCCATTTTCGTTTTTGTTGATGTTCTGATGTATGAGCTGGGTTATACTTGCGAGGATTTTATTCCTTCGGATGGCTTATGTTTACCCATGCAGAACTCTGGTCAGCCATTGATATAGTGGCAAAACGGGCGCAATTAACGCCATCCGGTCTGGCACGGCGTGCCGGTCTTGACCCGACGACGTTTAATAAGTCCAAGCGTTTCGCGGCAGATGGCAGACCGCGCTGGCCGTCAACGGAATCTCTGGCTAAAATCCTTGAGGTTACTGCAATGGATGTGATGACATTTGCGCAATTGCTGACAGGCGAAAAATCCATTAACGCGCAGCAGAAGAAGCATGACAATGTACAGGAGTAAGTATGCGTAAACCGGCGACCCTTCGGACAATCCTGCCGCCGATCCTTGCTTTCAGTGTTGGTGCTACTTTATTTGCCGCTTATGTTGCCCCGTTTTACGGCGCGCTTGATCGTGAATCAGGTAGCGGTGAAACCGGTATTGTCGTCGAAAATTTCGATTTGCCGGAAGATATGCCGCCGGAGCGTTTACCGTCCGGTACACTTACCGGATCTTCAGAAGGCGAAGAAAACAGCTCGCAACCGGATGATCCTTTGCCTGATGTTTCCGGTGAAATGCAGAATAAGCCTCTGGAGCGCGTAGACCCGCGCCCGCCTTTGAGCGATCTGGGGTTGGCTACGCCGGTGCAGGAAAAAACACCTGAGGCAACACAATCCGGGAAACAGGCTGAAGAGCAGGCGGCGGCAGGTGGTTTGTTCTATCGTCCTGTCGCATTGGCTGCAGGCAGACTGGCGGTGGGCAATCGCACGATCGAGCTGAACGGCATTGATATTGTCGAGCCGGATGCATCCTGTTCCGATGTGAATGGTGACGTCTGGCAATGTGGTATGCAGGCGCGCACAGCATTTCGCTCATGGCTGCGTGGCCGTGCAGTGAGCTGCAACATGGATGGTGTTGAGCAAAATCAGGAGCTGATGCGCACGAGTTGTACATTGGCGGGAACGGATGTTGCACGCTGGCTGGTAGAGAATGGCTGGGCGCGGGCAACTTTCGGCGGCCAGTATGCAGACAGTCAGACACAGGCTGAAAAAATGCTGCTCGGTGTTTTTGGCCGCAAACCGGTAGCGGATATGCCGCAAAGCTCCGGTGATAATCCGGCAGGTATCATGCCTGCACCTTCATTGCCTGCGGACAATACAATGCCTGATGTTACTGCGCCTGAAGCCACCACGCCGGCACAACCGGTTGCGCCGGACTTGCCGTTTCCACCTGCACCTCAGCAGTAAAATATAAAAAAGCCGCGTTTCAGAAACGCGGCTTTTTCTTTTTTATTTTGAAGTCTCAGGCGCGTTTCAGTGCCTCGACAATCAGGCCGCGTGTTTCATCAATGCCGTAAAGCGCTACGAAAGAACCAAAGCGCGGGCCGCGTTCCTGTCCGATCAGCACTTCATAGAGCATCTGGAAGAACGAGACAGACACGCCGGGGCCACCATCAGGGCTCTTCTTATTGTGATCCTGATAGCGTTCAATGACGCGGGCCACATCCAGAATGGCATTCTGAATTGTTGTGCCGTCTGCACTGCTATCCAGCGCAGCCAGTGCCGCATCCAGATCACGTAATGCCTGCTGTTCAACTTCATCCGGCGCACGGAATTTCTTGCTCGGCTTCACGAAATCATTGAAGTAGCGAATGGCATATTCCACCAGAGCATTGAGCTCCGGATGGGTTGCCGGAGATGCACCCGGTGCATAACGCGAGATAAAGCCCCACAAAGTGCTGGCATTTTCCGCATTGGATGCACTGACAAGATTCAGCAGCATGGCAAACGGCACCGGCAGATCAACCTTTGGCGGATTGCCGTAATGCTGATGCCAGACCGGATTGTTCAGACGGGCTGCCCAATCCTGTTTTTCATAGGCCGCCAGATAGGTGAAATACTCATCCACGGCTTTCGGGATGACGTCGAAATACAGCTTTTTCGCTGTTCTCGGCTTCTGAAACATATAGAGGCCGAGGCTTTCGGTCGGTGCATAGGTCAGCCATTCATCAATGCTGATGCCATTGCCTTTTGACTTGGAGATTTTCTGTCCGAGATCGTCGAGGAACAGTTCATACACGAAATGCTCCGGCGCACGACCACCAAGAATTTCACAAATCTTGTCATAGATTGTCTGGTTGGTCTGGTGATCTTTACCAAACATTTCAAAGTCAACGCCCAGCGCTGCCCAACGCATGCCGAAGTCCGGCTTCCACTGCAGTTTCACATTGCCGCCGGTGACCGGCAGTGTTGTTTCCACGCCGTTTTCATCGTCAAATGTGATGGTGCCGGCTTTCGCGTCAACCTTTTTCATTGGTACGTAAAGCACACGACCGGTGGTAGGCGAAATCGGAAGGAACGGGCTGTAAGTGGCGCGGCGCTCTTCACCCAGTGTCGGCAGCATCACGGCCATGATGTCGTCGTAACGCTCAACGGCACGCAACAGAACTTCGTCAAAGCGACCGGACTTGTAATAGTCGGTCGCACTTGCAAATTCATAGTCAAAGCTGAAGGTGTCGAGGAACCGGCAGAACATGGTGTTGTTGTGATCGGCAAAGCTCTTATAGTCGCCGCCAAAGGGATTTGGTACGGCTGACAGTGGTAACTGCAAGTATGGCTCGAGTGCTGTACGATCCGGAACATTATCCGGAATTTTGCGCATGCCGTCCAGATCATCCGAGAAGCAGATGATCTTGGTTTTAACCTTATCTTCGGTCAGAACGCGGAATGCATGGCGCACCATGGATGTACGGGCAACTTCGCCGAAAGTACCGATATGCGGCAGACCGGACGGACCATAGCCGGTTTCGAAAATCACGACCTCGGGAAAGCCGGTTTTCTCGTACCGTTTTATGATTTTCCGAGCCTCTTCAAAGGGCCACGCTTTCGCCTGTGCTGCTGCCGCAATCAGGTCGGGCGCAAGGTCGATGTGGTTTGAGCGGTCGGTTGTCATAATATCTTTCCTGATAGGAGGTGCTGGTTTGAAAATATCCGCACTTTTTTACGGGTGCGGATAGACAGGTCTATGGTGAGACGCGGGTTTCGTCAATGCGGTGCTGTGCTTTCTTTGCAAGCGCTGGGGGATATGATGCGCTTTCTTCGTAAGTGCAGGGGCGTAATGCAAAAATGATGGGGGTTGTGTGCATTATCCTCAAGCTGAAATGCAGTTGAACACTTGTTAAGCCCTATGGAATAGTTTCAAAGTCATAAAAAGCCGATGCAGGAGTTCTTGGAAATGAAAATCACGCCGCAGGATGCGCTGATCTATATTATGGTAACGGTTTCAGCTGCGGATACGCGGATGACAGATGCAGAATTGTCCTCCATCGGAAATCTTGTGCATCGCCTGCCGGTTTTTACCGGCTTTGATGACGAAAGAGTGCCGGAAATTGCCGAGCGTTGCTATGAATTGCTGACCAAAGATGATGGTCTGGATCGTATTCTTGATATCGCCCATCAGGCCCTGCCGGAAAAACTCTATGAAACAGCCTATGCTCTGGCTGTTGAAGTGGCTGCTGCCGACCTGCATGTTGAACAGGAAGAACTGGCATTCCTGCAGCTGATGCGTGATTTGTGGAATCTTGATGAACTGAGCGTTGCCGCCATTGAGCGCAGTGCGCGTGTGCGTTTCCGCAAGTTGTAATCAGCTGATGGGCGCATCTTATTTGAGATGCGCTTATTTTTTCTTAATAGAAGTCGACCGGAAAATAGCGCAGATACAGGTCGTCTAAAACACCTTTGCGCTCCAATGCATTGAGTGCATTATTGAAGGTGAGACGCAGGTCAGCATCTTGCTTGCGCAACGCAATTGTCATTCCCTGTCCGAGAAATTCCGGTGCCGGATAGGTGCCGCCTATAAAGCGGCAGCAGGAGCCGTCCGGCGCTGCATTATCGCCTGAGGTTGTGGTCGGGTTCATCCAGAGCGACAGGCTCATCGCATCACCGAAAAGCAGCGGAATTTTACCATCCCTGAGATCCTTATAGAGAAGCTCGCTGCTGCTATAAGGGCTGCTTTTTGCTTTCGGGAAGTAGGCTTTCAGCAAGGCTTCATGGGCGGAACCGGCGAGAACGCCAACGGTTTGCTCGTCAGGTGAAAAGTTCTTATCGACCAGTTTCGATGTTTTTGCAGTTACAAAGCGGGCAGGGAGGCTGAAATAAGCGCGGGTGAAGCTGAGAGTGGTGCGTTTTTCCCGATCCGGTGTCAGTCCGGCAATCAGTACATCGGCTTCATTTTTCTGCAAAGCGGGAAGCAGCTCATTCCACGGGCGGGCTTCGATCAGGCAGCGGCTGGTGATCGCCAGTTCCTGACAAAGCGCACGGATCAAATCAATATGGTAACCGCTCAGCCGTCCTTGAGGGGAAAGACTGTTAAAGGGCGGAAAATCTGTGCCGGTCAGGAAACGTATCTGGGTTCTTTGTGAAATATCCGGCTTCACCGGCTTCTGGTCGTCTCCTGCCAGATAAGGCGGAGCAGCGTAGGCGATTGCAATGCCGGTAGCGGATATTAACAGGGTCGCAGAGCAGGCAGCTGCGCAATAGTTTAACGCCCGCTTGAGCAGGGCGGAAATAGTATCATTGCGCATTGATTGGCTGCAGCTCCTGTCGGTTTATTCGAATTTTGCTCAGTATAAAATTTTCTCTCCTTTATAGAAAGTAGAACCTGCATGAACAATAAATTTATTTTTAAACAATGATTAATGTTGGTATTATTGAAATTTAATGATTTGTATATTGTATTTTTTACAGTTGATATTTTTTAAAGATTATTATTATTGTTAATTTATCGTAAATTTCAAAATAGATTTGTTTCGTTGCTTCTAATTTAATTGAGTTGATTTTGGTTAAATATTCGCGGGGGCGAAATGACAATACATTTGTTGTTCTCACAAAGTTTTATAAAGCTCTGCGCCGGGTTCTCAGTCCGGCTTGTCGCTGCTGGCTTAGGTAAAGCGGATATTATTGCGGCCTTTGCCAGTGCGGCGCGGCATAATACGTCTTTTAATGATGAACTCGTACATAAAGGTGCAATTTCTGAGGCTGCGCTTTACCGGCTTTGGGCTGATGAAACGGGACTGACTTATGATGATGCGCCGGATGCAGGAGAGGTGTTGTTGCGTCCTTTTGATGGCCCGGCTCGTCTCAGCAGTATTCGTCATATATTGATTGCAGGGTCCAGAGGCCAAAGCCTGCTTTATATGGCGCCGGATCTCAGGGAATTGGCGATGCTGAAATTCTATTTGCGGCAATATCCTGAAATGCGCGAACGTTTAAGACTATGCCCACCCTCTGTATTGGTAGCACTTTTACATAACCGTTATGGCAAAGCCGCTGCAGGACGGGCACAAAAAATGACACCTGCACATCTTTCCGCCAGTCTGGTGCTGAACGGCTGGCAGGGTTTCTGCTTTGCCGGATTGCTTATCGGGCTGTTATGGATGTTTTTGACAGGGAGTGGCACTTGGCTGGCTTTTCTCTATTGGGGCATGACATTGTTTTTCTTTGCCTGTGTAACCATTCGCCTTCTGGCGGCATGGAGTGCACGACCATTACATATCAGACCGTTGGCACCGTACCGGCTCCATGATTTGCCGGTCTATACTGTTTTGGTGCCGCTTTATAAAGAAGCCGGGATTGTGCGGCAGCTTGTACAGGCACTTATTGCCTTGAACTGGCCGGTCGCAAAACTGGACATCAAGCTGATTTGCGAGGCTGATGACAGTGAAACTTTAGCAGCGCTCTCACGACATAAATTGCCGGCACATTTTGAGGTTCTGAAAGTTCCCTCTATCGGCCCGCGTACTAAGCCCAAGGCCTTGAACTATGCATTGCAATTTGCCCGCGGCGAATATCTGGTTGTGTATGATGCGGAAGACAGACCACATCGTGATCAGTTGCTGGAGGCATGGCAGGCGTTTCAGCGCGGCGGTAATGATCTGGCTTGTCTTCAGGCGCCGCTGGTGATCGGTAATTTCAGCTGTAACTATCTGACTCGTTATTTTTCTTTTGAATATGCAGGATTATTTCGCGGGCTGTTGCCATGGTTCAGCCGTCGTGGTGCAGTGATGCCGTTGGGCGGTACATCCAATCATCTCCGGCGCAGGGTACTGCAGAAAGTCGGTGGCTGGGATAGTTATAATGTGACGGAAGATGCCGATCTGGGCATGCGTCTGGCACGGTTTGGGTACAAGGTAGATGTAATTAACCGTCCGACAACCGAAGACGCACCGGAAAATTATAAGGACTGGAAAACACAACGCACCCGCTGGTTCAAAGGCTGGATGCAGACGTGGCTGGTACATATGCGCTCGCCTGTGCAAACCTGCCGTCAGTTAGGTGCCGCGCGTTTCAGTCTTTACTTGTTATATACAACAGGCCTTTTGTTATCGGCATTGCTGCACCCTTTTATGCTGGTCAGCCTGATTTGGGGGGCTGCTTTAACGGTTTCCGGTTATCATGATCAGTCCGTCATGGCGGCAGTTTTATTTAATGGCATGAATTTGCTGACAGCGTATCTGAGTTTCCATCTGCTGTGCCAGAAGACGCTGCGTTACGAAGAAAAACGCCGGTACTATTATCTTTGGGGTGTGCCTTTATACTGGTTGTTACTGTCTGTTGCGTCATGGCGTGCATTTTATCAGATGTTCACTTCGCCCCATCACTGGGAAAAAACACCGCATTTTCCGAGCCGTATTGAGGGCGGGCTGAAACATGCTGAGGCGGATAGGATGAGTGTACAGACTTTACCGGCTCATTATGCACAGGAAGGCCTAATCATCCGGCCGGATTGTCACAAAACCGCAATATAAATCATAAATAGTCCGGTTGTTCTTTTCGGGCGGGCAATGCACTTTCCGGAAAAACATATGAAATCAGCAAAATAAATGTATTCTGAGAAACTGTGCTGCTATCTGAAAGATAATATGCGCATCTGTTGAAATAATACATGGCAGGCGTATTGCAACAGGGCAGGCATAAAGGCGGCATTCAGATCTATGGTTACCGGTCAGAAACAGCAAGGCGGCGTTTCCAACATAATGGCATCAGATACGGACGGAGAGCGGAAGCAGGAGAGTGGGCAGCAGAGATTGCTGGAAACTTTGCGTAAATCTGCGCCTTATTTGCTTATAGTTTTGCCGTTATTCTTACTCCTCCACGCTTGGGGTATTTCCACTCCGCTTGCAGTGACAGGCTGTCTGCTGCTCTTTATTCTGGTCATTGCTCTGGTGTTTTTCAGCACGCCGAAACCTGTTGCGGTCATGGTCAAAACCGGTAAGCATGAAGGGCCGTTATCGCGTTTATCCGGTGAGCGTCTTGCAGATTTTTTACCTGACCCGCTGGTGCTTTTCGATGCTGAGGGAACGATCCTTTATGTTAATCATGCCGCCCGGGAAGCGTTCCCGCCACTGGCGCGGGATGCTTCTTTGTATTTGTGTTTCCGGTCGCCGGAAATGCATTCGCTGATACAGGGGATTATTGCAGACGGGCAGGCCCGGTCATCGGATTATCTGGAGCGGCTGCCGTTTGAGCGCTGGTATCGCGCTTCGGTCATGACCTTTGAAACGGCTAAAGGTGAGGCAGATTGTTTTATCCTGATTTTCCGTGACCAGACGGAACTACGCCGTATTGACCGTATGCGCTCGGATTTTATTGCCAATGCCAGTCATGAGCTACGTACACCTCTGGCTTCATTGCGCGGTTTTATTGAAACACTGCAAGGCCCTGCGCGCGACGATGCTGCTGCACGGGAGCGTTTTCTGGGCATTATGCAGACACAGGCGGATCGTATGTCGCGTCTGATTGATGATTTGTTGTCTCTTTCCCGTCTGGAAATGAAGGCCGCGATTCCGGTCAAAGAGCGCATCGACATCGGACAGGTACTGAGCCATGTGGTAGAGACACTGGCGCCGATGGCGACCGGTGTTGGCGTGGTCATTGAATGGGCGAAACCGGATCATCCGGTCTGGCTGCCCGGCGACAAAGACGAGCTGATTCAGGTGTTCCAGAATCTGATTGAAAATGCCTGCAAATATGGTCAAGCGGGCAAGCGTGTTATTGTCAGTCTTGATGAGCAGGGGGGCGAGGTGGTGTCAACCACTGCAGATGCGCTGCGCGGTTTTTCTGTCAGCGTAGAGGATTTTGGCCCCGGTATACCGGCTGAGCATTTACCGCGTCTGACCGAGCGTTTTTATCGTGTCGATGTGGATAGCAGTCGCGCCCATAAAGGTACAGGATTGGGGCTGGCGATCGTTAAACATATTCTGACCCGCCATCGTGGCCGGTTGATCGTACGTTCACAGCTTGGAAAAGGCGCTGTATTCACAGTCGTATTTGCGGGGTCATAATTGAAAGATCGATCCGCGGGCTGACTAATCAGCGCGTAAAGCCGCGGATCAGGCGCCATTTCACCGGGCGCACACCCTGCCACAATGCAGTGGAACGCAAACGGGACATTATATCTTTATGCATTTCATAGAGGCGCCCCCGTAAAGTGGCACAGACGGTGAGGCGTTTGAGCGGAATGGTCAGATCACAATTCTGTAATTTCCATTCTTCGTCACCAACGCCAAGATCAAGACAATTATAGCCTTGTTCTTTCAATTCTTTGATGAGCAGATAATGCAATATGTGGCCGGGAGAGTATTTCGCCCAGTTTTTCAAATTCGACGCAATCATGATGCCGTAATAATGCGGCCCGCTGACCAGCCCCCACATGCAGGCGAGAATTTCTCCGTTCAGTTTCAGTGCGGAAAAATGCAGCACACCTGCTGATTGAAATGCCCGTGTTGCTTCATTGAAATAGCGGATTTTCTCAGGATATTTCTCAAATCCCGGTACATGGGTTTCAATAAAACGCTGTTGTTTTTCCCGCAGCATGAATTCCAGAAGTGCCTGATTTTCTGCCTCGTTTTTTGTTGTGACAAACGCGCAATCACCTAATTCATGGAGGCGGCGGAGTTTGCGCCGGATGATTTTCGGGCGCACAAGGCTTTTCTGAATACTGTCCCAGTCATGAGACAATATATTGGCATGACTGTCCGCTGAGTTGTTCTTATTGGCGAGCAGGAATATCGGATTAGTCAGATTACCCAGCTTTTCGGGCATGTTGTTGAAATCGGCGAAATCAAAGACCGGCAGAGCTTTCTGTATCTGCTGCCATATATTTTCTGCCTGTAAACGGGTCCAGATAATTCCGCAGGCAAATAGCACCGGTGAATTATAATCGGCCACGCCCTGATCCGTGAATGACAAGATGCGTGTTCCGTTGCGTATAAATATAGCAAGAGGCAAAAATATAACCGGTCTGCCGTCCTCCGTACGAACTTCCACAAGGCATAGCTCAGCCTTTAATGCCGGAGCGTAGGTTTCTTCCCAGACTTTCAAAAAGGTTGTGGTTTGAAAAATATGATAATTCGGGCTTGCATGGCTATACAGTTTGCCGGGGCCATCTTTCTCAGCGGCAGGCCAGTCGCCTGAAACATCCCGAACAGACTTAAAACAGCGGATATTATAAGTCGGACACAGTGAAATATGCGGATCAGAACTGAGGGCAAGATATTCGCTTTTGGGTATCTGCACGGCATCGATCAGGCTTAAATCCGGCTCTCCCCGGGAAAGCTGTATCGAACTGATTGATGCCATGCCGCTTTGCCTTGTTTTGTTCAATGATAGTCAGGCGTGATGTTGAAAGCCGTTTTATGTTTGATTGAAAATTGAGGCGACTCTGGCAGAATTGTGTAAACAATGTCCTAGGGAAAAAATGAAACACAGAATTATTTTTATTGTTGCGAATAAGAAAAGGCAGTCTGTTGTTTTGTAGTATTTAAGTGATTTTTATTTAAGCAAGATATTAATATTAATGGTTTTTGCGAATATATTCTGCGGCTGTGTTTGATGGCAGGCGTTAATTGCATTTTATATGTCTTATGCCTATATGCGCGTGATAAGCCCGATGCTCAGACAAGCAGGATGTAAGATGACGGTCTCAATCATTATCAAAGCATTGAATGAAGAACGACGGATTGCCGCCGCGATTGAAAGTGCTCTTGCGGCTTTGCCTGATGGTCAGGGTGAGGTTATCCTGGCGGATAGTGGTTCCACCGACCGTACGATTGAGATCGCTAAGCAATATCCGATTGTTATTGCCCAGATTGAGGCACCGGCAAAACCAAGCTGCGGACTGGGCCCGCAACTGGGATACCAGTATAGCCGCTATCCTTATATTTGCCTGATAGACGGGGATATGGAGATTGCACCGGATTTTATTGCACCTGCTTTGCAATATTTGCAGGAAAATCCCCGTGTTGCAGGCGTTGCCGGTCATGTGGTGGAGCAAAATCATGAGAGTCTTGAATATGTCCGCCGTGACCAGATCAAAGTGGCTTATAAAGGTGTAGGCACTGTCGACCGCATCAATTGCGGTGGCCTTTATCGGCGTGAAGCAATCGAAGAAGTGGGATATTTTTCAGACCGTAATCTGCACAGCTATGAGGAATATGATCTGGGTGTACGGTTGCGAACCAAAGGCTGGACATTGTTTCGTCTCGACCGGCGTTTTGTTTATCACACGGGTCATGAAGTGAATGCTTATAGCCTGCTGGTCAGGCGCTGGCGGTCAAAATATATTCGCGGTATCGGTGAATTGCTGCGTGGGACCGTTGGCAAACCGCATCTGAAAAACCTGTTCGTTGAATTGCCGGAATTGCGTTTGTGGATGATGGTTTACGGCTGGATTTTTGCGATGCTGATGGTTCTGGTTTTTGTGCCGGACTTTGCTTTCGCTGTTCTGATTGACGTTGTGTGGATCTTATTTGCGGTGGTGCTTATGGGCATCAAACACAAGAATATGCAGATCGGCCTTTATTCTGTGGTCGCATGGTTTTTCCATGCTGCAGCACTTCCGATCGGTTTTTTTACACAGAGGATTGATCCTGCTGCGCGGATTGAGAGCAAGCTTATTCCGGCAGCTGAAAAATCAGCCGGATAAAGTGAGGCTTAAGGCGTATCCTGAAAAGTGTGAAGCGCCTTTGCGGGGAAATCAGTCCGCCGGACTGATTTTTCATCCCGTTTCGGTCAGATAAGATACGCGTAAAAACAAAAAGATAGAGTATTTCTTATAATTCCAGATAGGCCGGAAATGCTCTAATCGGCCTGTGGCTGTGTTCTGGTTCTTTGCCGCCGGATCAGCCACAGCAATACCCACCAGACACTGGCGGCAATAGAAAACTCAATCAGATAAATTGAGATAAATGTACCGGTCGGCGGCATTAGCCATGTGGCGAATGCCAGCACAGGTGTGCCGAGCAGATTGCCGGCATTGAGAATAGCCGCGCGATATCCGTGCTCCCCCGCTGCTCCCATGACTTCAACTCCGATTGACCAGAGTGAAAAGGGGATAATAACCCAGCACAAAATTTGCGTGAAATAGACCATGGATTGATATTCATGGCCGAAAATCAGAGGCAGATAGGGCGCCAGACAATAAATAAAAACGGCTGTGAAAACGGCAATGCCTAAAGCTATGAATGTGGATTTTTTAGCCAGCGGCCATGCTTTGTCAATGCCGTTTGCGCTAAGTCTGGCGAGCCGCGGATAGAGCAAACGGTTCATAGCATCAATATTCAGATAACTGCTGTCAACGATACGTCGCGCAACGCCATAGCTGCCGATGACTGCAGGAGACAGCAGCAGGCCGAGCAGCAGCAAGTCGATATTTTGCCGAAATGCACGGAAGATGAATGGTGTTGCAAAGAAAATACCGAGCTTGATTTCTTCACGTACCAGCCGGAATTTCGGTTTTCCCAGACGGAGTAGCAATGCCCAATAGACGAGCAACACCAGCAGGTGACAGGAAAATTGCCACCACGCCCAGCCATTAATGGTGTTGACGCCGAAAATGATACAGGCCAGTACTGCAGCAAGCGTGCGTGCAAAAGCAAAGCCAACAACGGAAAGATTGGCAGCTTTGAAGTTGCTGTGTCCGATATAGATTGCTTCAACAAGTAAAATGAGACGCAGCAGAACAACATTCGTAACAAGATACAGAAACAGGCTGATCTGGTTCGTGACCGGATTTGTTGAAAACTCGATCCAATAGGGAAGTATCAGCATTCCTGCTGCTATCAGCAGGCTGCCGCTGATGCCGACAAGTATCAGATTATGGCCAAGCATAGAGGGATAAATTTTGTTATCCTGAGCGACCCGCCGTAACAGACATTCCGCCCCGCCCATACCGCAAATATGCACCACAATACTTGTGATCGCCATAATCGTGATGAACATGCCAAATTCAGCAGCACCGAGAAAACGGGCAAGAATAGCAAATGTTACAAGCTGTGCTACACTTGCCATTATGAGGCTGCCGCTGGAAGCCATATAGGAGAGGAGCGACGGTATATATCGTCTGATACGCGCAGACATGCGGTTGTCCGGCAACTCCGTTTCACTCATAGTTTTATTTCCCTTGTCGCAGCCTCTCTATAGCATTTTCCGGCGAAAGGGAATAATTTTAGACCCGAAAATAAAAAGACGGGAAAGATCTGTTATTAATTATTATAAGTAAAATTTAAAATAATGCTTTACATGAAATCCAATACTTAAACTTTGCCGATGAGGCTTTGTTAACCTTTTTTTTTAATATCTCTGTTACTGCATAAATAAGATACAGCAATTGAGCCCTCTATACGGGTTTTGCCTCAAGCTATTAGAGATGTCTGATGTATACGCTGCAAGAATTAGCTAAAAAAGCCAAACCCGCGTCTGCCGGCAGCCGCGGTGCAGAAGCTGTTTTGCAGCCAGATACAGACATGCGGCCGGAACAGGATCGTAAAAGCGCTTCTGAGCCTTTGCAGAGAGATTATGCTGACAGTAACGAGGGACGTCCTGCACAGCGGAGCTGGGTTTTTCCCGTTGTTGGTTTTTCAGACATTATCAACTGGCTGCTGCGTTATTGGTGGCTGATCCTGCTGCTCACTCTTATAGGGGCAGCTGTTGGTATTGGCTTTGGTAAAACAGCCAAGCCGCGTTTCACTGCGGGTTCGGATATTCTTGTTGCACCGTCGAATTTGCAGGTTGTGCCGAACGATGTTTATGCAACCAGTATGCAGGCAGAAAGCCAGCTGATGGATATTGAAAGCAAGCTGCGCCTGCTGACCTCCGGTAATGTGCTGCAGCGTGTGGTCAATGAGCTGAAATTACAGGATGATCCGGAATTTAACGGAACAGAGAAGACATTATTGTCCGGCCTTCTGGGGGAGGCAAAGAAGGTGGATGGTGTTGATCCGGAACAGGCAAAGAATATTGCAGCCTTGCGTGAATTGTCGTCGCGTGTAGATGCCCGACGTCCGGAGCGCTCTTATCTGATTAATCTCACTGTCTGGGCGCGCGAGCCTGAGAAGGCTGTATTATTGACAGATACCGTTGCCAAAGCGTTTCAGGATGAGGTCGCACAGAATGAGCAGGATGGTGCCGCGCGTGCTGCCCGTGCGTTGACGGAGCCGCTGAGTGAACTGAAAAAAGCAGCAACCGATGCGGAAATGAAAGTGGCACAGTTCCGTAATGCACAAGGTCTTCAGACCGGTAATACCGGTGAGCTGGTCAGTGCGCAGGCTTTGACAGAAATCAATTCGCAGCTTGTTGGCGCGCTGAGCCGTCAGGCTGAAGCAAAGTCCCGTTACGCAGAACTGACCAGCGCTGGTAATCAGGCTCTGGATCCGTCCGGCACATTGCAGTCTCCGACGCTGACTGCTTTGCGCACACAATATGCGACCCTGAAGCAACGCCTTGATGCCATGACCATGACTTATGGTCCGCGTTATCCTGAACTGGCTAGTGCTCAGTCCCAGATTGCAGGCTTGCAGGCACAAATTTCACAGGAGACGTCACGGATTTTGCGCGCAGCAAAACTGGATCTCGATCAGGCAAATTCTGTGGTCGAAACATTGCGTCGTCAGATAGAGACTGCGCGGTCTGCAGTTTCTCTTGATACGGATGCACAGGTTACTCTGAATGACCTTGAACGCGATCGTCTGACGAAGACAACTTTATATCAGACCTATCTGACCCGTGCGCAGGAAATTGCCCAGCGCCAGCAGATCGATGCAACCAATATCCGTATTGCTTCACCGGCCTTGCCGCCGAAGAACCGTTCATGGCCTCCGGGTACAGCACTTCTTACCGTAGCCGGCGCCGTTGTGGGCGGTGGTCTTGGTGCAGGACTAGCTTTGCTTTTCGGGTTTATAGGGCTTTTCCATGCACAGTCCCGCGCCACCTATGTAAAATAGGTGAAACAAGTTGCAGATGGATCGCATCTCCGGCATGAGCGATATAAGAGGTTTTCTTGCTGCAACCTTGTTTATGGCGCAGTTCCTCTTCCTCTGGGTCACTGTTGAGCCTTTTCCTGCGGAAATTTCTTCAGCCGCAGAAAGCGGGTCAAATCTGCTTAACCAGCTTGCTGCCTTGCTATTGTTTGGCAGCGCTGTTTGTTATCTTGCTTTCTCTCCGTCAAGAAAACTGGTGTTACAGCCGAGGCCGCTGATGATACTGTTGTTCATATGGCTGATAGTGGCGGCAATTTTCTCTGCAGAGAGAGTCGAATCCCTGAAGCAGGTTGTCCTCTCTGGCATATTGTTGCTCAACGCCTCGGTATTTTTATTGCTGCCACGCTCTGAAGAGCAGTTTGCAAGAATGATTATGGCGGGATTGTTTATCATGCTGGGCTTTGCCTATTTCGGCGTGATATTTAAACCGTTACAGGCCATACATCAGTTCAGTTCTGAACTGGGGGATGAGCAATTGGGGAATTGGCGCGGTCATTTTGCCCATAAAAATGTTGCTTCTGCCGCCATGCTGGTCAGTGGTTTTTTTGGTCTTTATCTTAAAGACAAGGGTTTTCGGCTGGCGGGTTGGCTGATCCTTTGTTTATCGGTGTTCTTTTTGCTGCACACCGGCGGTAAAACGTCGACAGCAATGTTCCCGATGATCCTGTTGATTGCCTATGTGTTTGAGAAGATGGGCTGGCTGCGCTTGCTAATTGCTGTTGGTGGCGTGTTGGTGATAAATTTTTTAACGGTTGGTGCTGCTCTGATACCGTCGGTTTATGAATTTATTACATCACTTGGAGTTGATGCCAGTTTTACAAATCGTTCGGATATCTGGCGGCTGGCTGTAGGAGCAATCGCTGACAAGCCGTTTATAGGGCACGGTCTTCACGGTTATTGGCTCACGGATACACTGGTCAATAATGATACGGTTGAGAACTGGTCTCCGCGCGCTTTTAATGGTCACAATGCTTGGGTCGATACGCTTATTAATCTTGGTTTTGTTGGCTTTGTGCTTGTCTTCATCTGGATTTTGGTGCTGCCCTTACTTTACATAAAGCGGATTTCTCAGCGAAATCTCTATACGCCTGTTGTGCGGCTTTATGTACGTATCTGGCTTTACGGTTTGTTTGCGAGTGCGCTTGAAAGTGTATTCTTTGAAACCGGCAGCTTGTTATGGTTCAGTATTATGATGGCTCTGTTCGGCTTGCGTTTGCAGGCATTGGCAGTGCCGGTTCCTTATGACAGGACACCGCAGTCTGCGTTCGCATCAGGCAGTATCGGAGTGAGACCGTGAAGCATAAAATCAAACACTGGCTCGGGCGTATTCAGGTGCATTTGATGCGCCGTCTCGCGCCCAAAACGATGCATGTTCTTCAGGATCAACCGGTCATCTCTTTCACATTTGATGATGTGCCGGACAGTGCTTTATATAATGGCGCAGCTATTCTGGAAAAATATGGTTTGCGTGGCACGTTTTATATCACGGGGAATATGGCAGGTACTACGGAACCTGACAGGCAGCTGATTAGTGAAAGCGGCATTCGGGCGCTTGCAGATCGTGGTCATGAAGTTGGATGCCACACATTTTCCCACCCGAATATTGCTGCATTGAGCGGAGCACAGCTGCAGAACGAGATTGATAATAATCGCTCTTTTCTGGACAGGGTTTTAGGAAAACTCAGCAATGGCCATAGTGCAAAGCTTAATTTTGCCTATCCCTATAATGCGGTATCCTATTTTTCAATTCGTCGTCTGGCACGTAACTACCGTACCTGCCGTGCGGGTGAGGATCGCGTAAACAGGGGCGCAACAAACCCGCAAATGTTGTATGGCGTGGAAATAGGTCAGCCTGAAACAAAGGCCTTAGCGCGTACGCAAATGATTGATGCGGTGAAAGCGCAACCCGGCTGGCTGATTTTCTTTACGCATGACATATCTGACACGCCGACCCCTTATGGCTGCACACCGGAGACTTTCGAGCGACTGGTACAATATGCAGTACAAAGTGGTTGTACCATTTTAACCGTTGATGAAGCATTGAATAATTATATGCCGCAGCAAGCGGCCTGATGCCGGAAAATTTCGGCCTGTATTATCCTTTTGCCGGTATGGGGAATTTCATGATCTCTGATGTGAAGCAGATGCGTTTGCTTGCCATTAATAATTATTTTTACCGGCGTGGCGGGGCGGAAGCGATCTTTCTCGATCATATGAGCCTGTTTGAGGATATCGGCTGGGATGCTGTGCCTTTTGCCATGCAGCATCCGGAAAACCTGCCGTCAGACTGGTCGCGCTATTTTGTGTCTGAAATTGAATATGGCCGTGAAAGCTCTGCGCTGACCAAGGTTAAGCAGGCTGCCAAGATCATTTATTCCCGCGAGGCGCAGCAAAATCTGAACCAATTGCTGGAAGCTGCGAAGCCGGATATCGCTCATGCACATAATGTCTATCATCATTTGTCGCCATCAATTTTTGCGACGCTGAAGCAGCATAATATTCCGGTTGTAATGACAGTGCATGATCTGAAACTAGCCTGTCCCGCTTATAAAATGCTGGTTGACGGCCATGTTTGTGAACAGTGCAAGGGTGGCCGTATTTATAATGTTGTCGCCAATCGCTGCATTAAAGGGTCTGTTTCGCTCAGCGGACTGGTTTTTGTCGAAACTGCCGTTCACCGGATGCTCGGCCTTTACCGCAATAAAGTTGATCGTTTCGTTGTGCCGAGCCGTTTCTACCGTGAGAAGCTGATTGAATGGGGCTGGCCTCAGGAGCAGCTGGTTTATATTCCGAATTTTGTTGAGACTGATCATCTGAAGCCGGTTTATGAGGCGCAGGATTATCTGCTGTTTGCCGGTCGCTTAGCACCGGAAAAAGGTCTCAAAACGCTTATTACCGCAGCGGCAAAATCCGCTGTGAAATTGGTCATTGCCGGTACGGGTCCTGATGAGGCGGAATTAAAAGCGCTGGCAGCGGAACTCAACGCGCCGGTAACTTTCGCCGGTTATGTGACCGGCGAAAAGCTGCATCGTCTGATCGGTGAGGCAAGGGCGCTGGTTCTGCCGTCAGAATGGTATGAAAATGCACCGGTCAGCATTCTGGAGGCCTATGCGCTGGGCACACCGGTGATCGGCGCACGTATTGGCGGTATTCCGGAAATGATCCGTGAAGGTAAGACCGGACTGACTGCCGAAGCCGGTAATGCTGATGATCTGGCAGCACAACTAAGCCATATGGCTGCTATGCCGCTTGCGGATCGTAACCGGATGGGGCTGGCCGGGCGTGAATGGATTTTGAATGAATTCTCGGCTGAAGCCTATCGTAATCGTATGCTCGCTCTTTACGCTGATCTGGGAGTACGCGCATGAGTAAGCGCCCCAAAGTGATGATGCTCGGTTTGCGTGGTGTGCCGCAAGTGCAAGGCGGTGTGGAGAAGCATGTTGAAGAGCTTGCCCGCGTTTTTGTTGAAAAAGGCTGGGATGTCGAAGTGCTGGGACGCAAACCCTATCTGACCCAGAAAAAGCCTTATCAGTGGGAGGGCGTGCAGGTTACGCCGCTCTGGGCACCGCTTTCCACGAAATTTGAAGCGATTGCCCATACATTTCTTGGAGTGCTGGTGGCGGCAGTGCGCCGTCCTGACATCCTGCATATTCATGCGATAGGCCCGGCTTTGCTGACCCCTTTGGCACGATTACTTGGGCTTAAAACCGTCGTCACCCATCATGGTTTTGATTATAACCGCGATAAATGGGGCGGGCTTGCCCGTAAAATGCTCAAAACCGGCGAATGGGCAGGGATGCGTTTTGCCAGTCAGCGGATAGCCGTTTCCCGTCATATTGCTGAGGCTATGGCAGAGCGTTATCAGGTCTCCGCACAATTTATTCCCAATGGTGTGACCTTACGGGAAGCCGGTGGTGCAAGCACTGTGTTGCAGACATTTGCACTGGAGCAAAAGAAATATGTGGTGATGGTTGCCCGTATCGTGCCGGAAAAGAACCAGCATGATTTGATTGCCGCTTTTGCTGCCATGCAGGCTGCGGGTTATCACACGGATAAGAAACTGGCGATTGTCGGTGCTGCCGATCATCAATCACCCTATGTCGATCAGGTGAAAGCCTTGGCCGCCAAAACGCCGAATGTCGTGCTCACCGGCATGCAGCGCGGTGATGATCTGACAGCGCTTTACAGCAATGCAGCTTTGTTCGTGCTGCCGTCCAGTCATGAAGGTATGCCAATCGCGATGATGGAGGCGATGGGCTACGGATTGCCGGTTCTTGCCAGTGATATTACCGCCAATCTTGAGGTCGGCTTACCGGAGGCGGATTATTTCCCTCTCGGAGATACGCAGGCCTTGGCAAAGCAAATGGCTGAAAAACTGGATCACCCTTTCAGCGCTGAGCAGGCGGCTGAGCAGGGTGCGGAAATTGCAAAAAACTATAGCTGGTCAGGAATCGCAGATCAGACTTTGGCGGTTTATCAGCGCCTGCTTTGAGCTTTGTGCGTTGGGAGGTGAAAAAAAACAGTGCATTTCCTGCTATGCCTTTGCACTATATACGGATGAATTAATGCCACTTGTGCATGATGCACCGGATATCAGGACAATAAAAAAGGCGCTGAAAAGCGCCTTTTGTTTGCATTGTTCGTCCGATTAGCGGGCGCGGCGGCGCTCTGCAGTCGGCTGGAAAGCCAGCTTGGAATGATAGCTGCAATAAGGGCTGGATTCACCGGATTCATGACCGCAGAAGTGGAAATCTTCATGCAGCGGATCACCGACCGGCCATTTGCATGTGCGTTCTGTCAGCTGCAACAGGGTCAGGTGACGGGAAATCGGCACAACGACATTTTCATTGTGACGGATAATCGGTTCCGCAACGGCATCAGCCAGAACTTCTGCCTGCAGTGCAGCGGCACCGGAGGTTTTCATCACTGTGGCACGCATCGTTGGCTGCGGTGCGCTTGCACTGCCGGATGACATGCTGCTGCTTGATGTCGTTGTCGGGCGTGGTGCAGCGACCGGAGCGGGGGCCGGTTTCTTGCTGCGTGGCGCGGCGGTTGTGGTTTTGCCGCGTCCGGATAGTTTAAGCCGGTGCACTTTCCCGATCACCGCATTGCGGCTGACGCCGCCCAGCTGGGCTGCGATCTGGCTTGCACTCAGACCTTCACTCCACAATTTCTTGAGAAGCTCGACGCGTTCATCTGTCCAGTTCATTGTGGCTCAGGCTCCGTTCTTTATAATCTTTATAGCGTCCGGTTATCGTTTTTGCGGGCCCGTCCAAGCAGGCACCATATGTACCGGACAGCTGGCGCTGTCGCACTAAATCTAGTCTTACTTTAATATGAAACTACCTTAAGCAAGGACTCCGTGACAAGCGCGGCGCCCGGTGCTGAAATGGTTTTCCCCAACCTTGGAGATCAGCGGGCATTTAATAGACCGGTTTTTTTTAAATACAAGGTTTTCGTGCAACACTTCGGAGTTTATTTCACAAGGGCAGGGCTAAAAATTGACAATTATGGTTGTACCGGTCTGTTGTTCAGGCCGGATCCCTTGTTGAGCCCCGTGGAAGAAAATTGCGCTACAGCGACATTTTGCACATTTTAAGGGGGCGGTTTTCACTCCGGGGAGCCGCGGTCTTTGATTGACATTTATATATTGGCGAACAATAGTGCATTGTCGAGCCGCCCTGAGGGCGGCTTTTTGATTTCATCTGCGCGCAACAACCGCTTCTCGGGGGGAGTTTGAGAGAACTCACGGAGACCGGTGAAGAATGATGTTGATGCCCGCTTCAATTTAAAGGCTTTGGAGGCCTTATTGGCATGACGACTGCGACTGTGCACCCGCTTTACGACACCTATAATCGTGCAGCGTTGCGCTTTGAGCGAGGGGAGGGCGTTTGGCTGATTACCGAGGGCGGCGAACGCTATCTCGATTTCGCAGCCGGCATTGCTGTAAATTCACTCGGACACAGCCATCCTCATCTGGTGAAGACACTTCAGGATCAGGCCGCCAAATTGTGGCACCTGTCCAATGTTTATGAAGTGCCGGGTCAGGAGCGTCTTGGTCAGCGTCTCGTCGACAATACATTTGCCGATAAAGTCTTTTTCACCAATTCCGGTGCCGAAGCTCTGGAATGCGCGATTAAAACCGCGCGCCGCTATCATTTTGCCAATGGTCAGCCTGAGCGTTACCGCATCGTTACTTTTGAAGGTGCTTTCCACGGTCGTACACTGGCAACCATCGCAGCCGGTGGTCAGGCCAAATATCTGGAAGGTTTCGGCCCGAAGGTTGATGGTTTTGATCAGGTGCCGTTCGGTGATGAAGCTGCCCTGCGCGCTGCTATTACACCGGAAACCGCGGCTATCCTTCTGGAACCGGTACAGGGCGAGGGCGGTCTTCGCTCCTTCTCAAATGAATTTCTGCGTCTGATCCGTCAGATCTGCGACGAAAACGGCCTGTTGCTGATTTTGGATGAAGTGCAGACCGGCGTTGGCCGTACCGGCAAATTCTATGCCTATGAATGGGCAGGTATTGAGCCTGACCTGCTGGCAACTGCCAAAGGTATCGGTGGCGGTTTCCCTATGGGTGCCTGCCTGGCGACTGCTGAAGCAGCCAAAGGTATGGTTGCAGGTGTGCATGGCACCACCTATGGCGGCAATCCGCTGGCTATGGCCGTCGGTGAGGCTGTACTGGATGTGATGCTGGCCGATGGTTTCTTTGACCATGTTAATGAAATGGCATCGCAGTTCCGTCAGGGGATGGCGTCGATCATCGACCGTTATCCGGATGTATTTACTGACGTGCGTGGTAAAGGCCTGATGATCGGCCTCAAATGCGCCGTACCAAATACAGATGTGATCACCGGATTGCGCGCAGAACATATGCTCAGTGTTGGCGCTGGTGACAATGTTGTGCGTCTGCTGCCACCGCTGACAGTGACAGCAGATGATATGCGTGAAGCCCTGAACCGGATTGAAAAGGTTGCAGCCAAGCTTTCCAAAGCTCCTGCATAACGGTGACTGATAATGGCAAATGATAAGACTTTAAAGCATTTTACCGATCTCTCTGCAGTCAGCCCGCAGGATCTGCGCTTCATCCTCGATGAAGCACGTGCCCGCAAAGAACGATTAAAGGCCGGTGAGCGCGATAAGCCGCTTGACGGTAAAGTTCTGGCTATGATTTTTGAAAAGCCGTCAACGCGAACCCGCGTCTCTTTTGATGTGGGTATGCGCCAGCTCGGCGGCGAAACAATCATGCTGACCGGTTCGGAAATGCAGCTTGGCCGCAGTGAAACCATTGCGGACACAGCTAAAGTTTTGTCACGCTTTGTCGATGCCATTATGATCCGTACAACCTCTCATGATCGCATGCTCGAACTTGCCGAGCATGCGACCGTGCCGGTTATCAACGCGCTGACCGATGATACTCATCCGTGTCAGATCATGGCCGATATTCTGACCTTTGAAGAACATCGCGGGCCGATCAAAGGCCGCACGGTGACATGGAGCGGAGACGGCAATAATGTGTTGCATTCTTTCATCGAAGCTGCGGCACAGTTTGATTTTCGTCTGAATATTGCCACACCTTCGGGCAGTGAGCCGCTGCCGCGTTTCGTTGATTGGGCAAACAGACAAGGCGCTAAAATTTTTTCGACCACCAGTGCCGAAAAGGCTGTGGCCGGTTCTGATTGCATCGTGACCGATACATGGGTATCGATGGGGCAGGAAGATAATGCGCGCGGCAATAATGTTTTTATGCCGTATCAGGTGAATGCGGATCTGATGGCGAAAGCCAACAAAGATGCGCTGTTCATGCACTGTCTGCCGGCACATCGCGGCGAGGAAGTGACGGATGAGGTGATCGACGGTCCGCAATCCGTGGTCTTTGATGAGGCGGAAAACCGTATGCATGCGCAAAAAGCGATTTTGACCTGGTGTCTTGAAGGACGCTGATCGCTTCTTATCTATAGGATAACGTATGGATCGGCTGCCCTGATCCTGATTTGAAGATTTAACCACGGCTTGCAGGTCGTATAACGCCTGCGAGCCGTGTGTTATTTATGGCGCAGTGATGCAGCCCCAGTGGCAGTACCCGAGGCAGCCAATGAAAAGAGACAAGTGATGAATAACCAGACCAGTACAGACCAGATGATGATTGATAGCCCGATGCCAGACCATATTACCCTGTCCGGTGATGATGTTGTTGTGCCTTTTCAGGTTGAAGGTCTGGATGTGCGCGGCCGCACAGTGCAGCTCGGCGCGGCGCTGGATGCTATTCTGAAACGCCATAATTATCCGGAAGTTGTGTCCCGCCTGTTGGGCGAAGCCGCAGTTCTGACTGTGCTTCTTGGCACATCGCTGAAATTTGAAGGCAAATTCATCTTTCAGACCCGCTCGGATGGTCCGGTGGATATGCTGGTGGTGGATTTCCGCACGCCGGATGCAATCCGCGCCTATGCCCGTTTTGACGAAGAGCGTGTGGCAGAGTTTGTGGCTGCCGGTAAAATCAAGCCGGAAGAACTGCTGGGTAAGGGTACGCTGGCGCTGACGGTCGATCAGGGTGAGTTCACTCAACGCTATCAGGGTATTGTTGCACTGGACGGCTCGTCGCTGGAAGATATTGCACGCAATTACTTCATGCAGTCTGAGCAGATTGCAACTGAAGTACAGCTGGCTGTTGCCAAGCTTTTCGAGCGCGGCGCCGATGGCAAAGCGATCGAACAATGGCGCGCCGGAGGTCTGATGGTGCAGTTTCTGCCGCAGTCCGAATTGCGTGCGCGCCAGAATGATCTGCATGGCGGTGATAATCCGAATGGCACTGAGGCTGAGCAGGCTCCGGTTGAGGATGAATGGCAGGAAGCCCGCTCACTGGTTGCGACCATTGAGGATTCCGAGTTGACTGACCCGCAGGTGCCGTCTGAACGTCTGCTTTATCGTCTGTTCCATGAGCGCGGCGTGCGCGTTTATGAGGGCACGAAAGTTGTCGATCATTGTGCCTGTTCGCGGGATAAGATTTTCGGTGTGCTCAAAGGCTTTTCGGCTGAAGAAATCGAACACAGCACTGAGAATGGTAAAATCTCGGTGACCTGTGAGTTCTGCTCCAGCCGCTATGATTTTGACCCGTCGGAAATTAACGTAACACAATGAGTGCGGAGCATGACAAAAGTGCCTGCCTGATACGGCAGGCACTGCCATCTGACGCTGCGGTGCTGCCGGAGATTGAACGCTCTGCAGCTTCAACATTTGCAGCTGATCCGTCTTTGCAGTTCATTCTCGATATGCCGGTCATGTCTGCTGAGCAGCATCTGGATTTTATGCAAAAAGGTCATGTGCTGGTTGCAGAATGCGACACTGTGCTTGGCGGCTTTCTGGTGGCGGAAGCTATGCCGGACGAGAATTGCCTGCATGTATGGGAGCTATCTGTGCATCAGGATTTCCAACGGCGCGGGTTTGGTCGTAAATTGCTGGATGCAGCGGCTGACATTGCTAAAGCGCAGGGATGCTCAAGCCTTAGCCTGACGACATTTGGCGATGTGCCGTGGAACCGGCCTTTTTATGAAAGCTGTGGCTATCAGGTATTGCCGGTATCGGAATATAATGCGCGTTTCCGTTCCATTGCTGAACTGGAAGAGTCTATCGGCTTGCCGGTTGAGCGCCGTGTGGCGATGATCAGAACACTATAATTAGTTGAGCACCGGCCTGTGTCCCGGCATATCGAGCGAAAATGCCGGAATAGTAATGGGGAACAATTTGCCCTCATCAGGACTGCCGCTTTCATGATTTTGCATCATATAGCTGCCGGACATCATGCCGGATGAAGTCGTCAGCGGGCAGCCGGACGAATATTGATAGCTGTCCCCCGGTTTCAGAAACGGTTCTTCACCCACAACACCGGGGCCGCGGACTTCTTCAGTCCGCCCGTGGGCATCGGTGATTTTCCATGTCCGTGAGCGCAACTGCACCGGAATATCCGAATGATTGATAATCGTTACCCGATAAGCCCAGACATAACGGGATTCATCCGGTGAAGATTGCTCTTCCAGATAAAACGGCTCAACGGTGACTTCGATATTCTCGGTAATTGCGCGATACATAAGAACCACTCAGAATGGCAGGAGTGTTGCGGCTATCGTGAAACCGACAGCCGCATACCAGTTTAGCCTTGAGCCGCTTTCAGTGCAAAGCCAATATCGTCAATCAGATCCTCTGCATCTTCCAAGCCGATAGAAAGGCGCAACAGTCCGTCAGTAATGCCGAGTTCTGCTTTGGCTTCATCGCTGAGGTTTTTATGTGTTGAGGTCGCCGGATGGGTAATCAGGCTTTTCGCATCGCCGAGATTGTTGGAAATGCGGATGACTTCCAGCGCATTTTCAAAAGCAAAAGCTGCTTTCTTGCCGCCTTTAAGTTCAAGCGCGATCATGGTTGAGCCGCCGGCCATCTGTTTGGCGATAATGTCTGCCTGCGGATGATCCTTACGACCCGGATAAATCACACGGGCAATGGCATTCTGCTCGGCCAGAAAGTCAGCGACTTTTGCAGCGGATCTGGTCTGCGCTTCCACGCGCACGGCGAGTGTTTCCAGGCCTTTGAGCATTGTCCACGCATTGAACGGACTGAGACCCGGACCGGTATGGCGGAAATAATCCTGCAGAACTTCAGTAATCCATTCGCGGTCAGACAGAACAACACCGCCGAGGCAACGTCCCTGACCGTCAATATGTTTGGTGGCAGAATAGACAACAATATGGGCGCCGAGCGCCAGTGGCCGCTGATAGAGCGGAGTGGCAAACACATTGTCGACGATCAGCTTGGCACCGACACTATTGGCAATGCCTGCAATTCTGGCGATATCCATCACTTCCAGTGTCGGATTGGTCGGGCTTTCCAGAAACAGCACTTTGGTATTCGGACGGATGGCGTTTTCCCAGTTCTCAATATTCACGCCGTCAATCAGAGTGAATTCAACGCCGTATTTTGGCAGCAGGGTTTCAATGATGTACCGGCACGAGCCGAACATCGCTTTGGCAGCCAAAACGTGATCACCTGCACGAACCTGACAGAGAATGGCAGCAGCAACAGCAGCCATGCCGGAAGCAGTGGCGCGGGCTTCTTCCGCGCCTTCGATCGCGCACATGCGCTTTTCAAACATATCCGTCGTCGGGTTTGCATAACGGGAATAGATGAAACCCGGATCTTCGCCGGTAAAACGGGCTTCGCAAGCCTCGGCGCTGTCATAAACAAAACCCTGTGTCAGAAACAGTGCTTCTGATGTTTCGCCATAAGGCGTGCGGGTTGTGCCGCTATGCACAAGCTGAGTTGCAGGGCGAAGGGTACGAATATGTGTCTTTGTCATCGGTCCAACCTGTTTAAAAGGGTGGTCGGCAGGGTTCGGGCCACACCGGCCAATAAAAAACCGGCCTTTGCATGAAGACACAAAAAAGACCGGCTCAGAACCGCGGCCATATTTAGCGACTTCTTTAACGTGGCTGCAAGCCGGCCGGCCAAATCACCACGACTGATTTTGTAGGACTGTTATGATTATAATGTCAAGCACCCGATTTGACGGGACTTGACAGCGGGGAGTGAAATCTATCTGTAAATGCGCATATCACAGTAGTCCTCTTTTAACCGTTCATGGTTAGGTTGCGGCAAAATATAATTTTATGACTGGACAGATGATGACCCGAGATAGCGGAATTTTGGCAGACAGCGATATTGCAGCTCTGTTTGAAACCGGTGCGCTGACTTCAGCGCGGGACTTGGATCACGATCAGATACAGCCTGCCAGTCTTGATCTTCGTCTTGGTGAAAAAGCCTATCGCGTCCGTGCATCTTTTATGCCGGGGCCGGATACACCGGTTGCCAAAAAACTGGAACGCCTGAAACTGCACGAGATTGATTTGCGTGAAGGTGCGGTGCTGGAAACCGGCTGCGTCTATATCGTGCCGCTGCTGGAAGGGCTGTCACTGCCACCGGAATTGTCGGCTTCCGCAAACCCGAAAAGCTCAACCGGTCGCCTTGATATTTTCACCCGTGTGATCACAGATAATGCGCAGGAATTTGACAAAGTGCCTGCCGGTTATAACGGTCCGCTGTATCTGGAAGTCAGCCCGCGCACATTTCCGATTGTGGCGCGTACCGGTTCGCGTCTGTCGCAGATCCGTTTCCGTAAAGGCACCGCGCATATCAATGAAGCCGAACTTGCTGCATTGCACGCGGCGGAAACGCTGGTGGCTTCCGCTGTGCCGAATATTTCCAATGGCGGGATTGCCCTGTCGATTGATCTGAGCGGTGGTGAAAACGGCCTGATCGGATATCGTGGCAAACACCATACGTCTGTTGTTGATGTCGATAAACGCGCGCAGCATGATGTGCTGGATTTCTGGGAACCTATTTATGATCGCGGCCACCGTGAACTGGTGCTTGATCCGGATGAGTTTTACATTCTGGTTTCACAGGAAGCCGTGCATGTGCCGCCGCTTTATGCTGCGGAAATGACCCCTTTTGATCCGCTGGTCGGTGAGTTCCGCGTACATTATGCCGGTTTCTTCGATCCGGGTTTTGGCAATGTGTCTGCTGGTGGCAAGGGGAGCCGCGCAGTGCTGGAAGTGCGCAGTCATGAAGTGCCGTTTATTCTCGAGCACGGGCAGATTGTCGGCCGCCTGATTTACGAGCATATGCTCAAACGACCAAAGGCGCTTTACGGCAGTGATCTCGGTTCGCACTATCAGGCGCAGGGTTTGAAGCTGTCAAAACATTTCCGTTGAACTGCTTTTCGCGGCATCTCCATGCGCATTATATGATCAGTTCAGTGTCCGCGCATTTTCCGGATGCTTTGCAATTGCTTGAACATGGCGGGAAGAAACAGAATAATGACCACGCCTAGTGCCCAGACGACCCAAAGGACAGGGCCGAGTGATGCACGCAGCAGAGCGATTGCAGGCCCGGTAAACTGAGTGAGATTAAGCGTCTCAAAGACGGTTGTAGCTTCCTTGCCGGCGAGGGATTTTCCTGCGTCAATCAAGGCACCGCCGCCGGTTGTTACCCAGTTTATCAGGCTGTCAGCGACCATATAAAGCAGCATTAAAGCCAGTGACCAGACAATAAAGCTGATAATCATAAATGCGATCAGTTTTCGTTTGTTTTCCGGTGATGCCTGATAGTTATAGGGGCGAGAGCGGGACATTCCAGACCTCTTTTCTGACAGAGCTGCAGAATATTAACTTCCAGATATTCGTTAATTCTGCCGCTGGTTTTCGTTGAAGCCAAAGCTGTAAGTTCACTCATGCTGCATGCTCTAGCGGCTGGAGAAGCAAGCATTTTTGTTGATACCCGTAATTAATTTTTCAAATGCAAATGCTGATTTGCGTGCTGACGTTAGAGCGTGTCGTATATTCGCGGGCGTTAAATGAGACCGTTAAGCTGCGACATGCTTTGGGTCTTTACAAAATTTGCTATCAACTTTATCGCTGTTGCGGGGTAGGGAGTGAATACAAAGTTATGGAGACGGAGAAGCTCGCCAAAAAAACTGTAGAGGCAGATACGCAGCGTCTGACGCTGGGTATTGTTGTTTTGCCCGGTTTTACTTTGTCAGCGCTCAGCCTGTTTCTCGATCCGTTTCGCCTTGCCGCAGATGATAAGGATAAGAGCCGCCAGATCCGTTGTGGCTGGAAAATCTGCACGCTGACCGGTCTGCCGGTGGAATCCAGCTCCGGTATGGCGGTGGAACCAACCGCCCCGATAGGCGCACTGGATGATTGTGATTATATTGTTGTTGTCGGCGGGGTTCTTCCCCATTACCGGCCGGGACAAAATACGCTGATTGAAGTGTTGAAGCGTGCCGACCGGCAGAAGAAAAATGTCATCGGCCTGTGCACCGCAGCCTTCATTGTGGCTGAAGCGGGATTGCTGGAAGATCGTAATTGCTGCGTGAACTGGTTTCATAAAGACGATTTCCTGCAATTATTTGACGGGTTCACGGCGGATACGACCAGTCTGTTTCATCGCAGTGGCCGGCATTTTACCTGTGCGGGCGGTTTGGGCGCTGCTTCACTGGCACTCTCCATCATTCAGGCGGAAATCTCTGAGGAGCTGGCACGTAAAAGCGCTTCTATCCTGATGTTTCCTTATGAGTTACTGACATCGGAGCAACCTGCGCTGAGTTTCAACGGCGTGCGTTCACCGATGATCCGCAAGGCAATCCGTATTTTTGAGGAAACGCTGGAAGATCCGCTGGCAATGGCCGAAGTTGCACGCCGACTTGGTATTTCCACCCGTCAGATGGAGCGCGGGTTCCGGTTGGGACTGGGCAAAACGGCCTTTCAAGTGCGCGAGGAGTTGCGGGTGCAGCGCGCCAAGGAATTGCTGATGAGCGGAAATGCATCTCTGCTTGAAGTGGCTGTCGCCAGCGGCTTTACGGATACGCGCAGTATGAACCGCTCTTTCCTGCGTCAAAGCCAGAGCCTGCCGCGCACCTATAAAAACAGCCGCTGAAACCTGAGCGTAAAATAAAGCCGTCAATTATCCGGCACAAGGAAGGCTTGTCTCTTCAGATATTCGCGCTTATTTGTTGGTCTCAACAAAGGAGTGCTTGTATGTCTGACCGTGCTACCCGCTTTCTGGGCGATACACCGGGTCGTGTTATCGTTAAACTGATACTGGTGTCACTGATTGTCGGCGTTGTGATGCATGCCTTTAACTGGACGCCTTATGACATTCTCTGGAATATCCGCGATTTCTTCGTGAGAATCTGGAATATGGGTTTCTCGGCATTGTCACGTTTTGCTGATTATCTGCTGCTGGGCGCGGCAGTTGTGATCCCTGCCTTTATTTTGCTCAGAATTATCAATTACAGGAAATAAAATGCATGCTGAAGACGTGAAGCGGCTTCGGGAATGCATCTGAAAAATCCTTCTTTTTTATTTATGGTTTTCGATGACTGATACATTGCTGTCTTCTGATCTGATTTCACGCCGCCGGTTACTGGTTGCCGGTGGCGCTTTATTGTTAAGCCCTGTCATCCTGCCGCTCTCCGATGCTTTTGCGGAGGATGATGTGGTGGCTATGGTGAATAAAGTGCGCCGCCAATATGGTGCGCCGCCGATGATGCCGGAAGCAAAGCTCGAACAGGCCGCACTGCATCAGGCACGGTTAATGGCAAAGCACGGCAAGATCGGTCACAGTATCGGCTGGGGAAACAGTTTTGGCGGCAGGCTGAAACAGGCCGGTATCCGAGGCCCTGCTGCAGAAAATGTTGCCTCCGGTCAGAAAGATGTGCCGGATGCGCTGAATGCCTGGCTGAATTCTGCCGGTCACCGTAAAAATCTGCTCGATCCGATCTTTACCCGCTATGGTCTTGCCTATGCGGCGCGGGCAGACAAGCCGCATTATCTTTATTGGGCAATGCTTTACGGTGTTGATCTGCCGTAAATACGAAAACGGACAGGCGCGACAAATTGCTGTGATAGTGCAGAAACCTGCTGACCGTGGCAGTAAAACAGGATATGACTGTACAGGATCTTCTGCGCTGACCGGAAAAACTATCTGCACTTACTATCTTCAGGTGAGGAGCACGCACGGCTGACAGCAGGGTCTTTTATTCGCTGACAATATTCGTGTGGTATCTAAGCATTTCCAGTAACAGTGGAAGCCGGTTTGCGCCGGACAATGCGTTAATACCCAAATAGAGCGGTTCTTTGAGACCGCTTTAAGTGGAACCGCTCTATGTTCAAGCCAGATAATGACGCGCTAGAAACGTCTCTCGTTCGCCCGTTCACCGTAACGCACCGGATGGTGCTGACGATCGCTATTCCTATGACATTGGCCGGTATGACCACGCCTTTGCTCGGGCTGGTGGATACGGGTGTGATCGGACAACTTGGCAATGCCGGTATGCTCGGCGGTCTGGCTATGGGTGCTCTGGTCTTTGATTGTCTGTTTTCGGTTTTCGGCTTTTTGCGTTCCGGCACGACAGGACTTGTTGCGCAAGCCATGGGGCGCGGTGACCGTTCAGAAGAAATTATGGTGTTCTGGCGCGCGATTATTGTCGCGCTGATTGCCGGTTTGCTGATGATCGCGCTTCTGCCGCTCACGCTCTATGCGGCTAATGATATTCTTAAGCCTACATCCGATACAGCCAAAGCATTGAACGAATATGTGTCGATCCGCATGCTTTCGGCACCAATGGCACTGATCAATTTCTCAGTTCTTGGCTTGTTGCTGGGACGTGGTAAAGGCTTGTTTGGTCTGGGGCTGCAATTCCTGCTGAATGGCATCAATATTATTCTGGCGCTGGTTCTGGGATTGGGACTGGGCTGGGAGGTTTCCGGCGTTGCATGGGCAACAGTCACCGGCGAAACCGTGGCAGCTATTACAGGCATGACTGTTCTGATCTGGCGCGGCGGCGCTTTGCGCAAGCTGGATGTCAACCGCCTGTTCGACAAAGCCGGTATGTGGCGGATGATCGTTATCAGCCGCGATATTATGATCCGCTCGCTGTTGCTGATGTCGACCTATGTATTCTTTGCCCGCGTCGGCAATGAAATGGGCACAATCACTCTGGCGGCCAATGCGGTGCTGATGAATTTCTATCTCGTTGTCGGTTTCTTTCTGGAAGGGGTGACGATTGCTGCTGAACAGCTGGCAGGGCGGGCAGTCGGTGCGCGTTTCAGTCCGGCTTTCCGACGCTCCATTCAGCTGACCTTTTTCTGGGGCATGGTCATGGCCTTTGTCATGGGGCTGATCTTCCTCGCTTTCGGCGATCGTCTGGTCAATATTCTGACAACGGAGCCGGATGTCCGCACGATGGCAGTTTACTATCTGCCTTGGGTGTCACTCACGGCACTTACCGGTCTTTATGCTTTCCAGATGGACAGTATTTTTATCGGTGCATCCTGGTCTAAAGACATGCGCAATATGATGTTCCTGTCGCTGTTTGTCTTTTTCGGTGTGCTTTACGGCACCCGTGACTGGCTGGGTAATCACAGCCTGTGGCTGGCACTGAATATGTTCCTGTTTATTCGCGGCGTTACTCTGTCTGCGATGTTGCCAAGGCGCTATCGCGGGGAGTTTCCGGTTGCCTGACGAAGCCGGTTCTGCATTAAAGCCTGTAATGGACAATATTAAACCTGCCGGATCATCATGCACTGATGATCCGGCAGGTTTATTTTTGGGCTAATGATTTTTCTAAATTAGAAATATTTTTTATGAGCTATCCCTGTGGGTAAAGTCCGGATTTTTGCCGCCCTGCCACGGGAAAGGTCAATAAAAACTAACCGCTTAAGGTGACTGGCAATCTTCGTGTTAATTAAAAATTAATAAATAAAATCAATGACTAAACACTACCGATGTTAACGAAGCATCAAGGTTAATAGATCATTATCTGACTATAGTCATCTTGTTGAGTGAGTGGAGTATTCCGGTGCGTAGTGTAGCTTTGCGGGCCCTGTTCGGCCGATCCGGCAATGAGCCAGCACAGGTCTGGTATTATCCTTCAGAGGGTTACTGCCCGCAGGATGGCCGTTATTATCCGGTGGCCGTAACCGTTAAGCAGAAGCGCAAATCAGCGACCCTGCCAAAGCTTCTCGCCGGAGTAGGGCTGTTTTTCTATTCAAGCAATGTCATAGCCTATCAGGACATGGCCAGTATGATGAGTGTTGCCGAGCAATCGGGCAGTCGCTGGGCAACCTATATGGTGGATGCGCCAGCGGGTTCTATTCATCAGGCGGAAATGCCGTTTGTTGATTCGTCAGTGGTTACAGGCAGCCTGAGCGCTGCGGCAGATATCAGCGGCGTGGGCCGTGTGGTAATGAGCGGGCGTGTTGCCGGCGGAAAACGCGGCGTCGACGATCCTAATCCCGATGAAAAACGTATCAGCCGCACTGACAAGCAGGGGCGTCTGGTTTCCGTGCAGACCAAAGCTCCGGCACGTATGTTCAATGCAGGCTCGCTCGCCGAGCAGGTTTCATCGGTGAGTCCCAGGCTGATGCAGCCGGTAGCCGGTAAAAAAGACGTCAAAACAGCTTTCGTCAAAGGTCCGATCCGCGGCAAGGAAGTGGAAATCACGCTCGCTTTCCATCGTCCGGAAGTGAAGCAGGTGGTGCCGGTACCAACAGCGCTCGCATCGCTGATTACCAATGACACACCGGATGTGCTGGCGCTGGGTTATGCACCGTCCAAGCCGGATTATGCCAAAACATCGCCTTTCGAGAGCATTCTGGTGCCGGAAAAAGACAATGGCCGCTTTATTCCGCCAATCAGTGCGCGGGATCACAATTGGGCGGCGACCCCGTTGCCACCGGCAGCATTCAGTGCTGCAGAACAAAAATGTCTGGCAGAAGGTATTTACTTCGAAGCGCGCGGTGAGCCGGTCAAAGGTCAGGCCGCTGTCGGGCAGGTTATTCTCAACCGCGTACGCAACCCTGCTTATCCTTCCACGATCTGCGGCGTGGTTTATCAGAACAAAGACTGGCGTAATGCCTGTCAGTTCTCATTCGCCTGTGACGGTTTAAAACATCGTGTCACGGAGCCGGGGCACTGGCGTATGGCGCAGCAGGTGGCAAAAGCTGTCACAGCGGGTCAGATCTGGCTGCCGGAAGTGGGGTCGGCGACCCATTATCATGCGACTTATGTACGTCCTCGCTGGGCTTCAACAATGGAAAAAGTCAAAAAGATCGGCCTGCATGTTTTCTACCGGACTTACGGCGGCGGCTGGAGCTGAATTATCAAGGATTCGCTGTCTGAAATCACAGCATGAAGCGGGATTCATGGCCTGCTTCATGCTGCCGTCTGTTAAGTATATGATTTAATAATACAAAAAACCTTCAACTTCTGTGCAGACAGTGCCTTGACGAATGAGTTGGCTATTAATATGTTGCGGCCGACTTCACAGTGGGGTGAAAACCTCGGTTTTCTTGCCAAAGGAGGCATGAATGGCAGTCGGGAAAATACCCGAAAAGCCTCAGCAATCCGATGATACGGCAAGCGAAGCTGATGGTCCGGTTCTGGCCGGATCACAGGCAGGCGCTCAGGGAAGTCTGGACGACCGTCTTCGTAAGCTTGAAAGCCATTTGGCTGCTAAGGGCGTGGGGGTGGAAACCAAAAAAGACGAACAGGCTGAGAAAAACGCAAGCTCTATGGCGCAGGCCATGAAATTATCCAGCGAGTTTGTTGCTGGTATCGTGGTAGGTGCGGTTCTGGGTTGGTTTTTTGACCGTGTTCTGGGTACGAACCCTTGGGGATTGATTATCTTTCTCTTCTTGGGATTCGGTGCCGGTACTCTGAATGTTTTACGCTCGGCAGGATATGTTGCAGAAAGCGGCAATAATGTGGGCGATAAGCAACAGAAAGAAAAATAATGTGCATAAAGGTTATCCTTCATATGCACGGCAGTGAATAAGCCTGTAAAGGCAACAGTGCGGCTCAGGCAAATTTGCTTTTGAGTGTTCTGAAAAGGCCGGAACGCAAGTTTGCGGTTGAGAAGCGCCCTCGGGCATGAATGTAACGCCTTCGGGCACGGGTGACAGGTGAGGTTAAGGTGGCAAACGATCCGATCCATCAGTTTCAGGTTTCCAGATGGATTCCTATCGATGTCGGCGGTGTCGATCTGTCGTTTACGAATGTGTCCGCCTTTATGGTGCTGACTGTCGTAACCGCTTCCGCTTTTCTGTTTCTGACATCGGCAGGTCGCGGCATTGTTCCGACACGTCTGCAGTCAGTTTCTGAGATGGCCTATGAGTTTGTGGCGTCCTCTTTGCGGGATTCTGCCGGTTCTCATGGGATGAAATTTTTTCCGTTTGTGTTCTCTCTGTTCACATTCATCCTTGTAGCAAACTTTATCGGCCTGTTCCCGTATTTTTATACCGTAACCAGTCAGATTATTGTTACTTTCGCACTGGCGCTGCTGGTGATCGGAACAGTGATTATTTACGGTTTCTTCAAGCACGGTTTCCGCTTTCTCAAGCTGTTCGTGCCAAGCGGTGTTCCTATGGCTATCGTGCCGCTGGTATCCGCGATTGAAATCATTTCTTTCCTGTCCCGTCCGATCAGTCTCTCTGTGCGTCTTTTCGCCAGTATGCTGGCCGGTCACATCACCGTAAAGATTTTCGCAGGCTTCGTGGTTTCCATGGCTGCACTCGGTCCGCTCGGTGTTGGTGGTGCGATCCTGCCTCTGTTTATGACCGTTGCTATTACCGGTCTGGAATTCCTGGTCGCATTCCTGCAGGCCTATGTGTTCACTGTTCTGACTTGCATGTATATCAATGATGCAGTTCATCCGGACGGTCACTAACTGAAATTACTGCTGTCCGTTATCGGGCAGCAGTCTTGCCTATCTACCAATCAGGCTCTGCATTTTGAAAATACCTGTGTCTGACACATGATTTTGAAATAACAGGTCGCTCTGAAATATCACCGGCGGGTTTCCGCCAGAACTGAAATCCGCATTTATATCAATCCAGAAGGAGCTTAACATGGAAGCGGAAGCAGCAAAGTACATCGGCGCAGGTCTGGCCTGTTTCGGTATGGCCGGTACGGCTCTCGGCCTCGGCAACATTTTCGGTAGCTTTCTTTCGGGTGCACTGCGCAATCCGTCTGCCGCTGACAGCCAGTTCGGCCGTCTGGTATTCGGCTTCGCCGTAACTGAAGCTCTGGGCATCTTCTCGCTGCTCATCGCGCTTCTGCTCCTGTTCGCAGTTTAATCTTAAGCTGCCGGATTAAATCGGCCGCATATGCAAAAATCTCCTTGTGAGACCTGAAGGCATATGCGGCTGGTTATCGTTTATTAAGCCTGAGTGATAAGGGGAAAATGGATGTTCGTGTCCACGGCGTTTGCCCAAACCGCAACTGACTCTCAGCCGGCACCAGTGTCGGGAGCTGACAGTGGCAACTCTGTTGTGCACACTGAAACAGGTGTGGCGCACGATGCCGGTAAAGGCGTGTTTCCACCATTTGATTCCACCCATTATGCATCGCAGCTTCTGTGGCTCGCGATTACCTTCGGGCTGTTCTATCTGTTCATGTCGCGCGTTGTGCTGCCACGTATCGGCGGCGTCATCGAAACGCGTCGTGACCGTATTGCACAGGATCTGGAACAGGCTGCACGCCTGAAAACCGATGCTGACAATGCAATTGCTGCTTACGAGCAGGAACTGGCTGAAGCCCGCAAGAGCGCGGCTGTTATCGGTCAGGAAGCCCGTGACAAGGCAAAGCATGACATTGATGCCGAACGCAAAACCGTTGAAGCATCGCTTGAAAAGAAATTGGCTGAAGCTGAAGAACGCATCGCTGCCATTAAGGCAAAAGCGATGAGCGATCTCGGCTCGATTGCTGAAGAAACAACCGCAGAAATCGTTGAGAAACTGCTTGGCGGCAAGTCCGATAAAGCTGAAATCTCGGCTGCTGTTAAAGCTGTCAGCGCGTAAGGGAGACCATTATGGATGCAACATTTATTGCCCTCGTCGGTCTGATCATTTTCCTGGCGCTGCTGGCCTATCTTAAAGTGCCTGGCATGATCGGCCGTTCGCTTGATGAACGCGCTGCAAATATTGCCAAGGAACTGGACGAAGCACGCACCCTGCGTGAAGAAGCTCAGGCTCTGCTTGCTGAATATCATCGCAAGCGCAAAGAAGCTGAAAAAGAAGCCAGCGAAATCGTTGCTGCTGCACAGCGTGAAGCTGCAGCTCTGCTGAGCGAAGCAAAAGCGAAGTCGGAAGATTACATTGTTCGCCGCAACAAACTGGCTGAACAGAAAATCGCTCAGGCTGAAAGTGATGCTGTTAATCAGGTTCGTGCATCTGCAGTGGAAATCGCTGTTGCTGCTGCCGGTTCGCTGATTGCAAATAAAATGGACGCAAAAGCTGCCGGTGAAATGTTCAAAGCATCACTGGATCAGGTTAAAACCAACCTGAATTGATTGCAGTTCATAAAGTTCAAAAAAACGCCGCAATATGCGGCGTTTTTTTATGTCTGAATATCAGTCATTTGCATTGTTCTGGCCGAAACTTATGCGTCGGCCGTCCAGCGTCCTTTGATCGGCGCAAAGCTGTAGCGGTGTAGACCGGCAACCGGTCCCTGCGTTTCAATCGCATCTCTGTGCGCGGCAGTGCCGTAGCCGGCATGTTTCTCAAGACCATAGGCCGGATGAATAAGACCGGCGCGTTCCATCATCCGGTCGCGGGTGACTTTGGCCACAATAGAGGCTGCAGCAATGGTCAGAGAGCGCTGATCCCCTTTCACCAGCGTCATGGCGGGGCAGGGCAGACCATTTGGTGTTTTATTACCGTCAATCAAAGCATAATCGGGTTGAACCGTCAGCGCATCAACGCAGCGTTTCATCGCCAGCAAGGATGCCGCCAGAATATTGCTTTCATCAATCGCACGCGCACTGAGGCTGCATAATGTGACGGCAACAGCCTTTTCCATAATTGTTTCAAACAGCCGGTTGCGCTTGGCAGCGGTGAGCCTCTTTGAGTCATCCAGACCTTCAGGCAGATTATCAGGATCAAGGATCACGCAGGCAGCAACAACAGGCCCTGCAAGAGGACCACGGCCGACTTCATCGAGCCCTGCAATCAGTTTGTAACCCTGAGCTTGCAACTGCTGCTCATGCCTGTAATCCGGTATGAATATTTCAGACTTGTCAGCCTTTGTCTTGGCTGGCGATTTTGATCGCTTTTCAGAAAAAAGCGGAGAATCAGATGGTGCTTTACTCATGTGCTGAGATTGCATCCTATCTAATTCTCCGCAAGCCACATCGCAAAAGGGGGGCACGATGTGGAAGGCTGCCGGCAAAAGGACGGGCAGCCTATATCTGCTGGAGGGCAGATCAGAAAAGCGAGAGTTGAACACTGCTTGTTTGCGGCGGGGCGAACAGGTCACAACGCAGTCGGCGCTTATGAATATTCAGCCCAAGCTTTTTACAGGTAATCTCAAAGCGGCGGCCAATCTGCCACGCATAAGGGCCTTCACCACGCATCCGTTTACCCCATTCCGCATCATAGTCCTTGCCGCCGCGCATTGAGCGTAACAGGGACATGACATGGCGGTAACGGTCAGGAAAATGCTGCAGCAGCCAGTCCTTGAAGAGTGGCGCCACTTCATAAAGCAGGCGTAGCAAGACATATCCGGCTTCGCGCGCGCCCATCGCATAGGCGGCATCCAATATGCGTTCAATCTCGTGGTCGTTGATGCCGGGGATCACCGGGCCAAGCATCACCGATGCCGGAATACCTGCTTCATTAAGCTGCCGGATGGCTTGTAAACGCAAGCCTGGTGTTGAGGCGCGGGGCTCCATATTCCGTGCTAGTTTGGCATCCATCGTGGTGACAGAGAGAGCAACTTTTGCCAAACCACGCTCGGCCATTGAACCGAGAATATCAATGTCGCGGGTTACCAGCGCGGATTTGGTAATGATGCCGACGGGATGGTTGGCAGCATCCAGCACACTCAATATGTCCCGCATAATCCGCCATTTCTTTTCTACCGGCTGATAAGGGTCTGTATTGGTGCCAATGGCGATCGTCTTGGGAATATAACCGGCTTTGGAAAGTTCTTTTTCCAGTAGTCGTGCTGCGTTGGGTTTGGCAAAAAGTTTGGTTTCAAAATCAAGACCGGCAGACAGTCCCATATAGCTGTGCGTAGGGCGTGCGAAGCAATAAATACAGCCATGCTCGCAACCGCGATAAGGATTGATTGAGCGGTCGAAATTAATATCCGGTGAGTCATTGCGGGTGATGATGGTGCGTGGCTTTTCGATCTGGACTTCTGTTTTGAACGGCTCCAGCTCTTCCAGTGAATTCCAGCCGTCATCACTGTCGATACGTGTTTGACTTTCAAACCGGCCGGAAGGATTGATACCGGCACCACGTCCGCGACGACGGCTGTGGTCAATACGTAAGCCGGTGCCGTCAACAATAGCATTTGCCTGATCTGTGCGCTCCGATCCGAAGACAGCCGAACGGGAGAAGACGGCCTGATCGGCTGGTCCGAAAACCTCCTGTAAAATTGCCATAGCTTTCTCCTTACCGGAAATGCCGTGACAGCATGACCGGAGCAAAACAATCAAAATGAAGCAATGAATACGGCGCGAATTATGCGACTCTGATGCGCCGTTTATGGTTCAAATTTAATCTGAAAATAAGAACAAAGCAAGAACTTAATTTATGTCTTTTCCGCAATTAGAGCGCCGTGTGCCAGACCTGCACACAAAGGTCGCTCTAACACTTTTAAAATTAGAGCATAATTTCACTTTAAACCGATCCCAGCTTAAGGAATTATGCTCTAGCTTTTGCGTTTCAAATGCTCATCAAGACGGGGCATGATTTCAACGAAATTGCACGGGCGGTGGCGATAGTCGAGCTGCTGGGCGAGAATACCGTCCCATGCATCGCGGCAGGCACCGCCGGAGCCCGGCAGCACAAAAACAAATGTCTGGTTGATGAGACCGGCCGTTGCACGGGATTGGATCGTGGAGGTGCCGATCTTGGCATAGGATTGCTGATGGAAGATCACTGAAAACCCGTCCATACGCTTGTCGAAGGCCGGCTCCAAGGCGTCAGGCGTTACATCGCGTCCGGTGAAACCGGTGCCGCCGGTGGTAATCACTACATCAATTGCCGGATTTTTGGACCATTGCACAACCAGTTCGCGAATTTTGGCAGCATCATCAGTCACGATCTGCCGGTCACGCAGCAGATGGCCTGCTTCTTCAATACGGGAGGCAAGAAATGCACCGGATGTATCTGTTTCCAATGTCCGGCTGTCTGAAACAGTCAGTACAGCAATACCCACCGGAATAAACGGACGTTCGGCTTTGACTGTATCGGACATGGCTGTCTCCGGTTTAAATTTTATCGGGCAGGGTCGTGGTTGCGCAGACAAACCAATGCGGATTTTGCTGTTGCAAATGCATTGCCGCCTGTTGCGCCTGATCCGCTGTATCATAAATACCGAAGCAGGTCGCGCCTGAGCCGGACATTTGCGCATATTGTGCGCCGCTGTCCCGCAAAGTCTGGAGAATCTCCGGCAATTGCGATGCAAGTTCTGTAGCAGGCGGCAACAGATCATTGCGGGTTGATTGCAGGAAACTGCAAAGCTCTGCCTGATTATTCAAGCGTGTCAGTTCCGGAAGCGCAGGATTATCACGCTTCTGCATATGTTTGAAAATCTGCGGCGTGGAAATTGCTGTTCCGTCATTCACAAGCACCAGCGACAGCACAGGCAGGCCGGACAGCCTCTGCATATCTTCACCGATACCCTTGGCAATCAATGCACCGCCACAGAGCTGGCCATGCAGACACATCGGCACATCGGCGCCAAGCTGCAGAGAAATCTGCTCAAGCAACGCCTGTTCCGCTTCGATATTCCACAGGCGCATAAGCAGCGCCAGCACTGTGGCGGCATCGCTTGACCCGCCGCCGATACCGGAAGCAACAGGGAGATTTTTTTCCAGATGAATGGCAACGCCGGAGCTGTGCTGCGGATAATGCGCACGCAGAAGATCTCGCGCTTTTAAAACGAGGTTCTCACTATTGGCTGGCAGTCCCGCACCAAAGCGGCCGGAAAGCGTAAAACTGTCTTCCTGCGCAGGGAAAACTGTGAGTTCGTCACCATAATCGGCAAAGGCAACAAGCGTATCCAGCAGATGATAGCCGTCCTCGCGCCGTCCGGTCACATGCAATGCCAGATTAAGCTTGGCATAGGCTGTGGCGCGAAGATGTGAGGCAGTCTGTTGGCTCGCTGCCTGTGAAGATAAAATATCTGGCATGCGCTGGGATCAGTCTTTTTCTGCCGGACGGTAAACACCGGTTTTCGGGTCGCGCACCAGTGTGCCGCTGGCACCTGTACGGGCTTCCTGTTCTGCCTGACGGACTTTCTGGGAAACACGTGCTGCTTCGCGTTTGAAGGAGCGATAGCCATAGATCGCAGCTGCAACCAGAAGGATCAGAAAAATCAGTTGTGGCATACCGGCTCCTTTCCGGAAAAATAACAGTGCCTGTTGATTTAGTCAGGCTATGACTTTGTTTCAAGAAGCTCTTATAGCATCTTATTCTGATGATATTATGATAGGCTCAGCCTGTTACAGGCCATAGCGTGACCAAAGAGCTTTTTCTTCGAGCACATTCATCAGGCTTTCACCTGCCACGCCAAGCATTTGCGCATGAGAAATACCGCCGGTATTTTTGCGCCCCAGCAGCCCGCGCGAAGGCTGGATCAGATTAAGTTTGGTTTTTTCGCCATAAAGCTTGCGCAGATGTGAGCGCATATCATCCAGACCATCAATCAATCCAAGCTGCAAAGCTGTAATACCTGTCCAGAACTGGCCGGTGAAGAGATCATCATTGTCCTGCAATTTACTGCCGCGGCGCTCTTTCACCATATCAATAAATGTCTGGTGAATTTCCAGCTGCAGCGCTTTGATATGTTCGATATCCGATGCCTTTTCCGGCTGAAACGGATCCATCGTGGCTTTGTTTTTGCCGGCCGTATGCACGCGACGCTCGACGCCGATTTTTTTGATCAGTTCGGTAAAGCCGAAAGACGCGGAAACCACGCCGATCGAACCCAGAATGGAAGACGGATCAGCAATAATCTCGTCTCCGGCAATAGCGATCATATAGCCGCCGGAAGCTGCCACATCCTCAACAAAGACATGGACTTTCTTGTTCTTCTCTTCGGCCAGGTCACGGATACGCTTATAGATCAGCCGCGATTGTACCGGTGAACCGCCGGGGGAATTAATGCTCAGCGCCACAGCGGGACTGTGCTTGTTGTCAAAGGCTTTTTCCAGCTGAACCGCGATGCCTTCGAGCGACAGATTTTGCCGTAAAGGGCTGTTGCCTGTCATGATCGCACCGCTCAGCCGGACAACCGGAATTTCAACACTGGAAGCCCGGAAGCGGCGCGGGATAACACGGCTGATAAGTGACGGCACTGAAAATCTCCGGTGTGAAAATGCAGACGATAAAATAGTTTTCACCCGCTGTTATAGCCACAGCGGGTGAAAACTGAACCTGTTATTTTGCAGCGCGGTTGCGTGTGGAAATGCGCAGCAATGCCCAGCCACAGACGGCAGAGAGCAGGGAGCCGAGCAGAACACCAATCTTGGTCTCGCTGTGAAGCAGATCATTGTCAAAGGACAGCAGGCCGATGAACAGGCTCATGGTAAAGCCGATACCGCAGAGCAGTGACACGCCGTAAAGCTGTGTCCAGCTTGCTCCCATCGGCTTGGTGGCAATCCCTGCGCGGATAGCAATCCATGCAGCACCGAAGACACCAAACTGCTTACCGACAAACAGACCAAGTGCGATGCCGAGTGTGAGCGAGTCACCAAGGATCGACGGGCTCATACCGGCAAAGGAAACGCCCGCATTGGCAAAACCGAAGATCGGTACAATGACAAAGCCGACCCATTTTGCCAGCGCATGTTCCAGCGTGTGCAAAGGGGAGCTCATATCATCAGGACGGCCAAGTGCAGGCTTGATCGGAATAGTCAGTGCTGTCAGCACACCGGCAACAGTCGCGTGAACACCGGAACGCAGCACAAAATACCAAAGCACGGCACCAAGGATCAGATACGGGGTGAGGCGCATAATGCCCATCTTGTTCAGAATAAACATCAGCGCAAAAATACCGGCAGCACCGGCGAGATAGAGCGTGGCAATATCGGCAGTGTAAAACACGGCGATAATGGCAACGGCGGCAAGGTCGTCGAGAATAGCGAGTGTCGCCAGAAAGACTTTCAGACTGGTCGGAACGCGCGGTCCGAGCAGCGACAGCACACCGAGTGCAAAGGCAATATCAGTCGCCGAGGGAATAGCCCAGCCACGAATGGTTTCAGGATTTGACCAGTTGAAGCCCGCAAAAATCAATGCCGGAACAATCACACCGCCGGCAGCAGCAATGCCCGGCAAGGCGCGGTTCGACCAGCTGGCAAGCTGGCCGTCGAGAAACTCACGTTTGATTTCGAGGCCCACGAGGAGGAAGAAGACGGCCATCAGTGCGTCATTAATCCAGTGCAGAACGCTCATCGGGCCGAGTTTGCTCTCCAGAACCTGAAAATATGTGGCTGCAAGCGGGGAATTAGCAACGATCAGAGCCAGAGCAGCGGCAATCATCAGAGCGATACCGCTGGCGGATTCACTGTCGAGCCAATGGCGGAGCGTTGAGAAGGGGCGCTTGGTCTGGCTTTGTGTCATCCGGTATCGGCCTTTTTCTTTGCGGGCAACGTTTTGACAACGCTCACCCCTTGATCTGTCTTCAGAGTTCCGCACCTTAGATAGAGCGAAAGGCCTCTTTGAACAGTCCGTGTGTTCGGGAAAATGTGCTCCGTCCTCCTGAACAACAACCGTTACAGGCTGTCGCAACCATTAATGAGGCTTTCTGCACGTGGCGTAAATTCATGACCGGAACTTTTATGCAAAATTAACGGCGGCGCAAGAAAAACCGGAGCGCGGCTGCCTTTTATGCCCGTAATTACGACGCGGATGGCCTGCTCATCCGGTCTGGCATAGAGAGGGAGAATTGCGATGCCCCCAAAACGGCGCTCCATCGCGGACAGAATTTCATTCAGATTAGCGGGGCGCGCAATAATCGAAATACGTCCGCGCGGACGTAAAATGCCCGATGCCGTGCGTATCCAGCTTTCAAACATGCCCTCATGCATTACATGCGCCTGCGCCTTTAAATCGTCCGGCGTGGCACGGTCATGGCTCTGGTTGAAAGGCGGGTTCATAATCACATAGTCAAACTGATTATCAGCCAGCCCTGCTTCATGACGGGCAGGGCCGGTCATTGTCACATCAGCCTGCAGGCAGGACAGACGGCTATGCATATGTGCATTTTCGGACAATGCGCAGGATTTTTCCGCATAGAGCAGCATTTCCGGTGAGCGTTCAATCAGGGTGACATCTGTGCTTGCGCAGCGTGAGGCAACGGCCAGTCCCGCCGCACCGGCACCGGCACCGAGATCTGCTACTGTACCTTCGAAATCCGTTGGCACCGCGCTTGCCAAAATCATGGCATCAATCCCCGAACGGTGACCTTTGGCGGATGGCTGCACCAGATAGAATGCACCGCGGTGAAAGGCATCGAGAGTTTCGCCATAGGGCAAAGAGCTGGACGGAACAGACATAAAGGCGGCAATTTCCTGACTTGTTGCAGACTGAAAGCAATCAAACCGGCTTTAACCGATTCTGTATAGAGGCGGTGAAAGCCGCAATTCCGTTTGCTGACAGCAATTTGACATCTTATATCAGCAGAATATGCTTTATTGTGTTGTGTTGCGGCTCGCAACACTTGCCTTTAGCACGGTTTTTGGTGCATTTGACGCTTGAGCATAAAGGCCGCCTTGAATAATGTGTGGCTATAAAACGGGTCTCATTATCAGGCCGCGTGAACTGGAGATATGGCATTGGGTGTGGTTCTCAATCTCGATGAGAAAAAAAATCAGCAGGCGTCCATTCAGAAGCTGGTTGATCTGACGAAAGCGGATATGGGACGTGTCAATGCGCTTATCCTGTCCAAGGCCGGTTCTGATGTTGAGATGATACCGGAAGTAGCCAATCATCTGATTTCATCGGGTGGCAAGCGGTTACGTCCGATGATGACACTCGCTGCCGCAGCCATGTTCGGCTATGAGGGCGAAGGTCACGTGCAGCTCGCAACAAGCGTTGAATTTATGCATACGGCAACGCTTCTCCATGATGATGTGGTGGATGAAAGTGATCTGCGCCGCGGTAAAAGCACCGCACGGATGATCTGGGGCAATCAGGCCAGCGTTCTGGTCGGCGATTTCCTGCTCGGTCAGGCTTTCAAAATGATGGTGGATGTCGGTTCGCTCGATGCGCTTGATGTGCTGGCAACTTCGGCTTCGGTGATTGCTGAAGGTGAAGTGATGCAGCTCGCCGCCGCCAAAAATATGGAAACTACGGAAGACGAATATCTGGCCGTGATCAAAGCCAAGACTGCAGCGCTGTTCTCTGCTGCTGCCGAAGTTGGCCCGATCATTGCCGATGCACCGCGTGCACAGCGTCTGGCACTGCGCTCCTATGGTCTCAACCTCGGCCTTGCTTTCCAGCTGATTGATGATGCGCTGGATTATGGCGGTTCGGCTGCGGATCTCGGTAAAAATGTGGGTGATGATTTCCGCGAAGGGAAAATCACCATGCCGCTGCTGCTGAGCTATCGCCGTGGTTCTGAAGAAGAGCGCGCTTTCTGGAAATCATCCATTGAGCAAGGCAATAATGATGATGAAGCCTTGCAGAAGGCAATCGGCCTGATGACCCAGCATGGTTCGATTGCCGATACCGTACAGCGTGCGCGTCATTTCGGTGAAATCGCCCGCGATGCACTGGCCCCGCTGCCGCAGAGCCCACAAAAAGATGCTCTGATTGATGTGATTGATTTCTGCATCAGCCGTGTAAACTGATTATTGACCGGTGCCGGAGCATATTCTCGGTACCGGACTTTGAAATACCCTTTTCTCCGGCCATATAAAAACCACGACATGGCCGGATGGTGTGTTTGTTTCGGAAATAAGCCAGACCAGAGCATTTCCAGCAAAAGTGGCAACCGGTTTTGCGTCAGGAAATGTGTAAAATAAAGAGATAGAGCATTCCTTCTGTTTCAAAATTGGAAATGCTCTATAAATGCAAGGGGAAATGCCGATGCGGCGGAATACAGTTAAAGCGCGTGCTCTGGTTTTCGCTTTGATGGCAGGGGCGGCTTTCACAAGTGGTGTCTCCGGCACGGCCTATGCTGCATCCGGGGCAAAGGCAGCAGTGCCGGCAGATGAGCCGGTGATTGTCTCGCGTGCAGGTTCTTTCCCTGGCGCCTATCTGGCCGGTCGTATTGCCGAAATCGACAATAATCTTCCTGTAGCCATCGCTTATTATCGTCAGGCACTGGCATTTGATCCGTCAAACCAGCCGATGAAGCGTGATCTGTTGCTGTCCTATCTGACCGACGGTCAGCTGGATGAGGCGCTGCCATTTGCCCGTGCGCTTAAAAATGAGCCGGAAGTTGAGCGTTTCTCCCGCATCATTCTGGCGATCAAGGCTTTTAACGACAAGCATTACCGCACTGCCCGTACCAATCTGAAGCTCACGCAGCAGTCAGAAATGGATCGCTTAGCAACCGGCCTGATGACGGCATGGACATTCTACGGCGAAGGTCGTCCGAAAGACGCGCTGGCAGCGGTGGATAAGCTTGACGGGCCGGTCTGGTACGATCTTTTCAAAATCTACACATCGGCATTGATTGCAGACAGCGCAGGTCAGACCAAGGCTGCGGATAAATTCTATGCGCAGGCCGTGGCTGATAAAGAAGGCGGCAGCGCTGCCCCTGATACTTATGAGCGCATCATTTACGCCTATGCCGATTTCAAGCAGCGTCAGGGCGATAAAGCCGGTGCGATCAAGTTGGTGGAAGATGCTGAGCAGATTCTCAGCGGTCGCGTGATCCTGCGCGAAGTACGTCAGAAGCTTGAAGACGGTGAAAAGCTTGACCCGCAGATGCGCAATCCGCAGCAGGGGGCGGCTGAGGTTCTGTATTCTTTGGGCACCGCGATTAATCGTGGTGGCGCCGAGGCTTTTGCAACAATATATCTGCAAATGTCCGGTGAGTTGCGCGAGAATAATGATGCCACATTGTTCCAGCTCGGCGATATTGCTGCCAAACTGCGTCAGCCGCAAAAGGCAATTCAATATTATAGCCGTGTTGCAGATAAATCGCCCTATAAGCGCGATGCGGAAATGCAACTGGCGCTTAATCTGGCTGAAACAGACAAGCCGGATGAGGCGATTGAGCATCTGAAAAACAATCTGCGCAGTAATGATAAGGACAACCGTTCTTATCTGGCGCTTGGCGGTGTTTATGCCCAGAAAGAAGACTGGGCAAATGCGGCAAAGACTTACGATCAGGCTGTTGCGGAACTTAAATCACCTGTACGTCAGGACTGGCCGGTTTTCTATCAGCGCGGCATTGCTTATGAGCGCCTGAAACAGTGGGATAAGGCTGAACCTAATTTCCGCAAAGCACTGGAGCTGTTTCCGAACCAGCCGCAGGTGATGAATTATCTCGGTTATTCATGGGTCGATCGCGGTGAAAATCTGGAAGAAGCTTTGCAGATGATCCGCAAGGCTGTCGAGATGCGTCCGCAGGACGGTTATATCGTCGATTCCCTTGGCTGGGCCTATTACAAGCTTGGCCGTTATAATGAGGCCGTTGTTGAGCTTGAAAAGGCAGTTAAACTACGGCCTGAAGATCCGACAATCAATGATCATCTGGGCGATGCCTATTGGCAGGCAGGGCGCGGACTGGAAGCCACTTTCCAGTGGAACCATGCCATCGCCGGTAAGCCTGAAGCGGCAGAACTGGCCAAGATCGAGAAGAAGCTGAAGCAGGGGCTGACACAGACGGCGGAAGCCGAAGTGAAAGATATTGCGCCAGTAAAGCCTGACATTGCACCGGAGAAAGCACCGGATGCTAAGCCTGCCGATCCCGCTGCCAAGCCATAATGCTTGCCATCCGGCTTTAAGTCTTGACCGTTTAACGCGGAATAATTAGGACAAACTATCTGTTTTTCGGCGGAGCTGGGCTGTTATGGCTCAGCTTTCACCGTTTTCACCACGCATGATTTGCAAGAAGATCAGTTTTGATAGCCGATCTCGCCAAGAATGCTCCAATGAGGCCTTCCCGTGACTCGTATCATGACCAGCACATTGCCTGAACACCTGCATCCGACCCGCTCTTTTCAGGGCTTTATCATGGCGCTCCAGCACTATTGGGCGCAGCATGGTTGCACAATTTTGCAGCCTTACGATATGGAAGTCGGGGCGGGTACGCTGCATCCGTCCACTACTTTGCGCGCTCTGGGGCCGAAGCCGTGGAATGTTGCCTATGTGCAGCCGTCACGTCGTCCGAAAGACGGTCGCTATGGTGAAAACCCGAACCGTATGCAGCATTATTACCAGTATCAGGTGTTGCTGAAACCAAGCCCGCCGAACCTGCAGGAGCTGTATCTCGGCTCGCTGAAAGCGATTGGTATTGATACGGAGCTGCACGATATCCGCTTTGTTGAGGATGACTGGGAAAACCCGACTACCGGCTCTTGGGGCTTGGGTTGGGAGTGCTGGTGCGATGGTATGGAAATCTCGCAGTTCACTTATTTCCAACAGGTTTGCGGTATCGAATGTTCTCCGGTTGCCGGTGAGCTGACCTATGGTCTGGAACGTCTCGCTATGTATGTGCAGGGCGTGGACAATGTTTATGACCTGAACTTCAATGGTCTCGAAGGCGAGGACAAAGTTACTTACGGTGACGTGTTCCTTCAGACCGAGCAGGAATATTCACGCTACAATTTCGAAATCGCCAATACCGATATGCTGCACCAGCATTTCATTGATGCGGAAGCGGAATGTAAGGCTGTGTTGGCTGCTGGTGCCAAAGATATACAAGAGGCGGGGAGTGCCGGAGGCGCGACAGGGAAATTACATAAGTGTGTATTTCCGGCCTATGACCAAGCGATCAAAGCCTCGCATATTTTCAATCTGATGGATGCCCGTGGCGTTATCTCGGTAACCGAGCGCCAGAGCTATATCCTGCGTGTGCGCAATCTTGCGCGCCAGTGCGGTGAAGCCTTCCTTCAGACCGATGCCGGTGGCGTCAATTACAAACGTGAAGGTGTATAATGCCTGATTTGTTACTTGAACTCTTCTCCGAGGAAATTCCGGCCCGCATGCAGCGTAAAGCTGCCGGTGATTTGAAGAAAATGATCACTGATGGTCTGGTTGAAGCCGGTCTGACCTATGAGGCGGCAACACCTTACTGGACACCACGTCGTCTGACTTTGGATATTCGTGGTCTGACTGTGCGTTCAAAAGATGTGCATGAAGATATCAAAGGCCCGTCCGTTTCTGCACCTGAGGCCGCAATTCAGGGTTTCCTGCGTAAAGCTGGCTTGAGTGATATCGCGCAGGCGCATGTGCATTCCGACCCGAAAAAGGGCGATTTCTACGTCGCCCACATCACCAAATCCGGACGTGCCGCGGAAGAAATTATCGCGGAACTGGTGCCGAATGTGGTGCAGAATTTCCCGTGGCCGAAATCCATGCGCTGGGGCAAGGCCTCAGCACAGTCCGGCTCCTTGCGCTGGGTGCGCCCGCTGCAGTCGATCATCTGCCTGTTTGGCCCTGAAACCGAAGAAACCGTTGTGGTGGATTTTGAAGTCGGCGGCGTACGCTCCGGCAACACCACACATGGTCATCGTTTCATGAGCGATGGTCAGCCGATCACCGTGCGCCGCTTTGACGATTATGTCGAGAAGCTGGAAAAAGCGCATGTGGTGCTTGATGCTGAACGCCGCAAGGAAATCATTCTCACCGATGCCCGCAACCTGAGCTTCGCTTCCGGTCTGGACTTGGTTGAGGACGAAGGTTTGCTGGAAGAAGTTTCCGGTCTGGTTGAATGGCCGGTGGTGCTGATGGGCGAGTTTGAGGAAGAATTCCTCTCCATTCCGCCGGAAGTTATCCGTCTGACCATCCGTGCCAATCAGAAATGCTTTGTCACTCGCAAGCAGGGCGAGACAGATGCACTGTCCAACAAGTTCATTCTGATCTCCAATATTGCTGCCCGTGACGGCGGCAAGGAAATCGCTTTCGGTAACGGCAAGGTTGTTCGCGCCCGCTTGTCCGATGCTTTGTATTTCTGGCATACCGATCAGGCAGATATGCCGGATATGGACAAGCTGAAAGCTTCCGCTGCGAAATTTGCGCTTGATCTGGCTAAGCCGCTCGATCAGCGCATGGCGCGCCTGGATGCGCTGAATGTAACCTTCCATGCCAAGCTAGGCACGCAGGGTGCGCGCGTGGCGCGGATCAAGGCTTTGGCAGAAGCAATTGCACCACTGGTTGGTGCGGATGTTGCACTGACTGCCCGTGCAGCTGTGCTGGCAAAAGCTGATTTGCAGACCGAAGTTGTCGGCGAGTTCCCTGAGTTGCAGGGCGCAATGGGGCATAAATACGCTTTGCTTCAGGGCGAAGATGCTGCTGTCGCAACAGCACTTGAAGATCATTACAAGCCGCAGGGTCCGTCAGACCGTGTGCCGCGCGATCCGGTTTCGGTTGCTGTTGCATTGGCTGACAAGATCGACACTCTTGTCGGTTTCTGGGCGATTGATGAAAAGCCGACAGGTTCGAAAGATCCTTATGCGCTGCGTCGTGCTGCCCTTGGTGTGATCCGCCTGATTTTGGAAAATGATATCCGCGCGGAGCTGAAAGCACTGATCGCTCAGGCAGAAAAGCCGATGGCTTCCATCGAAGGGTTGGCATCAAAAGATGTTGGTGCTGATCTGCTGTCCTTCTTCCATGACCGTTTCAAGGTCTATCTGAAGGATGAAGGCGCGCGTCACGATGCGATTGATGCAGCCCTGTCAGCTGATGCTGATAATCTGCTGTTGGTTGCCCGTCGTCTTGAAGCACTGATCGTTTTCATCAATGAAGAAGATGGCAAGAACCTGCTGGCTGGTACCAAACGTGCAGCCAATATTCTTGGTGCTGAAGAGAAAAAAGGCACTGTTATTGCCGCCAATGTTGATGCTGCACTCTTCAACAATGAAGAGGAAAAGGCATTGTTTACTGCTGTGCGTTCAGCAGAAACCAAAGCCGCCGAGGCAATTGCCAAGGAAGATTTCTCAGCTGCTATGTCGGCTATGGCCGAGTTACGTGCGCCGGTTGATGCCTTCTTTGACAAGGTCATGGTCAATGATGAGGATGACGCTATCCGCGCCAATCGTTTGGCGCTGCTGGCTAAAATCCGCTCGGTGACCGGTCAGGTTGCTGACTTCTCAAAGATCAGCGGCTAATTAAAAATATTGATAAGAAAAAGCCGGAGTGGTGAGAACCGCTCCGGCTTTTTTATATTCAGTTTTTAAAAAAGATCAGGCCGGAATATCTTTGGCTGCCCAAGCCGTAGTTTCCATGTCGCGTAGCTCGGAAATATTGGCGACGCCTGCCTGCTTCACCAATGCGGAAAGCTCTTTGACAATTTCTTTCGGTACGGTCGGGCCGCGATAGATCATACCGGTATAAAGCTGCACGAGATCGGCACCGGCTTTAATTTTGGTGAGGGCGGTTGCGCCACTATCTACACCGCCGACGCCGATGATCGGCATGGCTTTGCCAATGCGCTGGCGCATTTTGGCAAGCACAATGGTTGAGCGTTCAAAAATCGGCGCGCCGGAAAGGCCGCCGGTCTCTTTCGCTTCCACCTGATTAACCAGATTGGTGCGTGACAGCGTGGTGTTGGAGATGATTAAACCATCGAGCGGATGAGCGAGAGCGACTTCGGCAATATCATCCAGGCCTTCTTCGGTGAGATCCGGTGCAATTTTCAGGAATACAGGGCGTTTCAGGGTGCATTTTTCAGCTTCCTGATCGCGGGCTTCCAGAACTTTCTCCAAGAGAATATGCAGGCTGTCTTTGGCTTGCAGGTCACGCAGACCCGGTGTGTTCGGGGAAGAAATATTTGCAGTGAAATATTTAGCAACGCTGTAGAAGCGATGAATACCGGCCACATAATCGGCCACACGGTCTTCACTGTCTTTATTGGCGCCGATATTCACGCCGACAATACCGCAACTGCTGCAACTGTTGCGCTGGCTGAGGCGTTTATAGGCCGCTTCATGGCCTTCATTATTAAAGCCCAGACGGTTGATCACCGCACGGTCTTCCACAAGGCGGAAGATGCGTGGCTTCGGATTGCCAGTCTGCGCGCGCGGCGTGATCGTGCCGACTTCCGCAAAACCAAAGCCGAGCTTCAAAAGTGCGTCCGGTACTTCAGCATTCTTGTCGAAACCTGCGGCCATACCCAGCGGATTGCTAAATTTAAGACCGGCAATGGTTTGCTGCAAAGCAGGGTCAAGCGGTGCAGGGCTGGAGAGAGCGCCGGTTTTCAACGCTGCAATAGACAGACCGTGTGCCTGTTCTCCGTCCATCGCAAAAAGTGCGCGACGGGCAATATTTTCAAAAAAACCGCTCATTGTTCAAGCTCCGGAAACTGATGCTTGCCGTCACTGTTGAGCGGCAGGTCTTTCACCCAGCGCACCGCAGTGAGCTGAAGATGTGCGTAGAGATGCGGGAAGGCCTTGCCGCCGCGGGAAATTTCATAGCGAAGTTCATCGCCCAGCTGGTTTGCATCAACAGCCACCAGCAGCAGATCATCCTGACCGGCAAAATGCTTGGCAGCGGTCTCAGCAACTGTGTCATGGGTGGAAAAGTGGATATATCCATCCTGTAAATCAACAGGGGCACCGGAAAAATGCCCTGTCTTTTCAGCGTCTGCCCATTGGGCGCGCGTGGCTATCTTATAGATGGTTGTATGTGACGTATCACTGTTTGACATGAAAAACGCTATTGTTGTGAACGGAAAAGCTGTTCAGACATTTTATATATCTGGCCGGTTTGGCGCATCCGGCAGCTTTTAAGACAAATTTAAGTCACAAGCCACCTCTAAATTTTAATAAAGGGTTAACGCCATTTTTGCAAATGAGCAAAAGTGCGTTCTGACAGTTTTGTGTTTTTGACAGAACACACTGGAAAATGCTTGGATAAAACCCATATACCAAGCAGACAGATTAAAGGAGTGGGCAGATGAAGAACCGGTCCGGTATCGCGATTGCGGTGGCAAAAGAAAACAAATCCAAGCTTATCATACGCAGTGCCGTTCTTTCGGCTCTTACAGGTCTGGCTCTGGTTTGGGGTATGAGCCCGTCTCCGGCACAGGACATGCAGCGCTACTCCATGGAGAAAACCGAAACCGGTATTATCCGCCTTGACCGCCAGACCGGTGAGTTTGCCTTGTGTAAGGAGCAGGCCGGTAAAATTGAATGCGCTGAAACCAAACCGGCGCAGCTGAGCAATGACGAACGCACACTTCTGCTGGAAAAGCAGGTTGCCGATCTGACTGCGCGTATCGCCAGGCTTGAGAAAAGTGGTGTCGCCAACAGTTCCCTGCCAAGTGAAGAAGAGTTCGAAAAAGGCTTAGGCTATATGGAGCGTTTCATGCGGTCTTTCATGGGCGTAGCCAAGAGCCTTGATGAGCCGGCACCGGTGCCGAACCGCACATAATTCCCTCCAAAGAAAAAGCGCCGTTTCCGGCGCTTTTTTATTCTCTTAAATTGGTTTTAGCCGATATTAGCAAAGCGGCGTGTTGCTTCGATCAGTTCGTGCGTGATACCCGGTTCGGTCACCGCATGCCCACCGTCTTCGACAATACGCAGATCGGCTTCCGGCCAGACTTTCTTCAGATGCCATGCATTGATGAATGGCGTGCACATATCGTAACGACCATGGATGATAACACCCGGAATATGGCGGATACGGTCAGCCAGACGCAGCAGCTGATCATCGGTATCAAAGAAAGCGCGGTTCTGGAAATAGTGGCATTCGATACGCGCAAAAGCGATGGCGAAGTGATCTTGCGCAAAAGCATTTTCGCGTTCCGGATCCGGCAACAGGGAAATTGCCGAACCTTCCCAGCGTGCCCAGCGGCGTGCCGCTTCAATCTGCACCTGCGGGTTCGGATCGGTCAGGCGACGGTAATAGGCCGCCACCATATCGCCGCGCTCGGCTTCCGGAATATGCAGCTGATAGGCTTCAAAGCGATCCGGATAGATGATGCTGGCACCGTTGCTATAGAGCCAGTCCACTTCAAAACGGCGTGCCAGAAAGATACCACGCAGCACGAGTTCGCTGACGTGCTCAGGATGAGTCTGGGCATAGGCAAGACCAAGGGTCGAACCCCATGAACCGCCGAAAACCTGCCATTTTTCAACGCCGAGATGGGTGCGCAGACGCTCCATATCCGCAACCAGATCCCATGTGGTATTTTCGCGTAATTCCGCATGGGGCGTGGAGCGGCCGCAACCGCGCTGGTCAAACAGGATAATGCGATAGGCTGAAGGATCATGCAGACGGCGCATGGTCGGCGAGATGCCGCCGCCCGGACCGCCGTGGATCATGATGACCGGCTTGCCGTTCGGGTTTCCGCATTCCTCAAAATAAATCCGGTGCAGCGATGAGACCTGCAACATCTCTTCCCGATAGGGTTGAATTTCCGGATAGAGGCTGTGGCGTGTCATGGGTCGTCCTTTTGCGTTATTTTATCTGCGAAGCAATAAGATTTTCTCTTGCATATAGAGCAGGCATCACCCTAACTGACAATACGGCACCATCGCGGCAAAAGCAGAAATCAGACTGTATATTGTACGCTTTGCCTGTAATATTGCATAATGAATATGCATGCCGTCTGCTACAGGCGGCTTTTATTATGCAGGAAATTGCATTCACCGGTTTTCTCATGCCGGAATTTATCATGAAATGAAATGCCGGCGGCCGGAGCGTATTTCGAAATTGTGAAGCGTCGAGGCAGGGGAAACCAGTTTGTCTGACCGGTTTCTGATCCTGATTACAATCAGTTATGTTGCATGTAAAAACAAAGAACAGAGCATTTTCAATTATGCCGGCGGAGCGGGAAGGGCTCTGTGTCTGAAGAAAATGCAAGATGAAAACAGGTCATTTCTAACTTTATCTTTGGTTACATAAAGAGATAAGGTGCTTTCAGGAGATGATTTGCGGGGAGACTGCTGAGGGGGCAGGCAAGGGGTAGGAACTTTATGGAATTGAATTTTATAATTGCCGACGATCATCCTTTATTCCGTGGCGCATTGCGACAGATTTTACAGGACGGTTTTCAGCCTGAGAGTGTGACTGAGGCTGACAATTATCAGCAATTGCAACAGGTTGCAGAAGAAGCACAGGATGTTGACCTGTTGTTTCTCGATCTGACTATGCCCGGTGTCAGTGGTTTGTCCGGTCTTATCAATCTCAAGGCGCAGCATCCGCAACTGCCGGTTATGATTGTTTCCGCCACCGATGATGTCACTACAATCCGCCGTGCTATGGAACTCGGCGCCTCCGGTTTTGTTTCAAAATCCGCAAGTCTTGAGGAAATCGGCGAGGCCGTGCGTACCGTACTGGACGGTGGGGAATGGGTGTCCGGTGATATGGAACTCGGCGCGGAAAATGATGCGGAAATCGCCGATCTGATTGCCCGTATCCGCGCACTCACACCGCAGCAGACCCGCGTCCTTTCGATGCTGGGACAGGGGCTTTTGAACAAACAACTGGCCTATGAGCTGAATATTTCAGAAGCCACGGTGAAAGCCCATGTGTCTGCTGTTCTGCAGAAGCTGGGTGTGGACAGCCGTACACAGGCGGTGATTCTGCTCTCGCGGCTTGGCCCGGGGTTTGCGCTTCTGGATTGAGCGCATTGAGTACCTCAGAGCATTTCCAGTTTAAATTGAATCATTGGAAATGCTCTATCTGTTTGATTTTACGCATTATCCTACGCAAAACCGCTTCGCACTTTTGCTGGAAATGCTCTGGCGTGCTTTCTCACCGCATATGATAATGCGCCAGCAAAGCCCGCAATGCTGCGGGTTTCAGCGGCTTGTTCAGCACATGAACATTTTCTTCTGTGGCCTGTAATTTGACCTCTTTTGAACGATCGGCCGTCAGCAGAACGGCTGGTATGGCATGCCCCAGCGTTTCACGGATATAGCCGATCATATCCAGCCCGTTTTCGCGGTTGAGATGATAGTCAGCCAGAATAATATCCGGCAGGATTTTGACGCTCATCTGTGAGCGGGCGATATGATTGCACCAGTCCTTGAGTTGTGCGCCGTCACGGATCAGAGTGATGTCACAACCCCAGCCTTCCAGCAGAATACGCATGCCGTCGAGGATCAGCGGATCATTATCAATACACAAAACCCGCATATTTTCGAGCGCATTGCTGCGGCGTCTGGCCTGTGACGGTTCGGGGGAAACCTCAACCGCAGGCTCCTGAGACACCGGCATAATGATGCTGAAACAGGTGCCTTTGCCATGTTCGGATTGCAGACGGATCGTCAGATCCAGCACACGGGCAATACGGTCGACAATGGATAGGCCAAGTCCCAGCCCGTCTGCCTGACTGATCCCTTCATCCAGCCGGTAAAACTCGCGGAAAACCAGTTGCTGTTTTTCCGGCGCGATGCCGATACCGGTATCGGCAACCTTGATTTCCAGATCGCCGCCGCGACGGCGCACACCAAGCAGAATTTTGCCGCTGCGGCTGTATTTGATCGAATTGGAGATCAGGTTTTGCAGCAGACGGCGCAGAAGATTACGGTCGCTATAGACCGTGAGAGAGCAGGGCACGACACGAAGTTTCAGACCCTTTGTGGCAGCAAGCGGGGTGAAGTCTGTGACAACCTGCTGGAGCAGGCGATCCAGACGGAACAGCGAAAGCTCCGGTTTGAGCGCGCCGGTATCAAGCCGTGAAATATCCAGCAGCGCACTGAGAATGCCTTCAACCGCTTCAAGGGAGGAGTCAATATTGCGCGCCAGTTGCGCTTCCGACGCGCCGAGCCTTTCGCTCAAGGCTGTGCTGTAAAGGCGGGCGGCATTGAGCGGCTGCAAAATATCATGACCGGCAGCAGCGAGAAAACGTGTTTTGCCGAAATTGGCCTCTTCCGCCAGTTTCTGCGCACGAACAAGCTGCTGGTTCACTTCAAGCAGTTCGGTGGTGCGGTCGGCGACGCGCTGTTCCAGCGTTTCATTGAGACGCTTCATGGAATTATCGGCTTCAACCGAAGCGGTAATATCAGTGTAGCTGGCGACAATGCCGCCATCCGGCATCGGATTGGCTGCAATTTCAATGATTTTGCCGGTGGAGTGTAAGAGGATACGGCTTGGCTCATGGGTGCGCTCTAATGTGCGCATCATCATCGCGGCATCACCCGCATGAATTTCGCCATTATGCAGCAACCGGTCGAGCACATCGGAAATCGGTGTGCCAACCTGTGTCAGCCCGTCCGGTAGTTGCAGCAGATGGCGGAACCGCCGGTTCCAGCAGGTCAGGCGGAAATCCTTGTCGAGAACCGTGATGCCCTGTTCCATCTGATCCAGCGCGGTTTGCAGCAGATCGCGATTGTGCTGCAGGGCTTCGGAGGCGTCATCCAGCAGGCGCAGCGTATCCGGTGCGGTATTGTCCTTGCGCTGAAGCAGCAGTGACAGCACCAGCCGCGCGGATGATGAGCCGATGGCGCTGCCCAATATTTGCTCGGCAAAACGGATCAGCGGCACATCGGCGACAGCTTTATCATCGAGCGGCTGGTCGCCATTATGTTCATAGCGGCTGAAAGCAAGGGCAACGCGGTCTTCACCCAGATAACGGGCAATCGTATTTTTGATTTCCCCGACCGTGACACTGGTGCGGAAACGGCGAAGAACCGGCACGGTCTTCAGATTGCGCGGCATGAATGTGCTGGCCTGAATGCGCTCCAGCGGTGTGGACTGTCGGGAGAGCGAACCGATCACGAAGAACAGTGCATTAATGGCGAGGCTCCACAGAGCGCCATGGGTGAGGGGCAGGGCATCAACGCCAAACAATGCCTGCGGACGCAGATAGGAAAGCCCCCATAAACCTTCCTGCAGGATCGGTGCATCGGGATTAGCCAGTGTCGGCAGCAGCAATGTATAGGCCCAGACAGCAAAGCCGCTGACCATGCCCAGAACGGCTCCGCGTGCATTGGCATTACGCCAGATCAGCCCGCCGATCAGAGGGGGCGCAAATTGCGCAATCGCTGCAAAGGAGACCAGACCGATAGAAGCCAGTCCGAAAGTACTGGAACTGGCGCGGTAATAGCTAAAAGTCACCGCCAGAATAATCACAATGGTTGCGCGGCGGGTATAGAGGATAAGACGGGTCAGATCCCGTTGCTGATGTTTTTGGCGACGATAAACATAGCGGATTAGCAATGGCAGCAGCAGATGGTTGGAGATCATGATCGACAGCGCCACGCAGGCCACAATCACCATCGCCGTTGCAGCAGAAAGCCCGCCGACAAAAGCCAGTAAAGTTAAAAGATGTGAGCCTGCAGCCAGCGGCAGCGCCAGAACATAGAGATCTGCATTGGTTGTGGAGCCGAGATTGATAATGCCTTGCAGGGCGATCGGCAGGACGAACAGGTTAATCAGGATCAGATAGACCGGAAACAGCCAGCGGGCGGTGCGCAATTCCTTTTCGCTGCGGTTCTCAACCACAGTGACGTGAAACTGGCGCGGCAGCATCAGAATAGCCGCGGCACTCAGAACGGTGTGAACAATCCAGGTGCTGGGGCTGGTACGGGTTAACATGCCCCAGAAATCAATATCCCGCTCCTGCAATTGTTGCGGCAGATCGAAAGGCGAGCCAAAGAGGAAGAAGGTTGTGGCAATGCCGACTATCAGAAAGGCGGTGATTTTGATGACGGATTCTAACGCAACCGCAAGAATCAGCCCGTCCTGATGCTCAGTTGCATCCGTATGTCTGGTGCCAAAAAGGATGGCGAATATAGCTAGCAGCGCAGTAACGAACAGGGATATATCGCCGAAGACATAGACAATCGGGTCATAGGAAGCCTGATATTCAGCCAGAACCATATCGACACTGCCGGATACGGCTTTCAGTTGTAGAGCAATATAGGGCATCGAGCCGACCACGGCGATGCAGGTGCCGATCGTGGCGACGCTGGTGCTTTTGCCGTAACGGGCGGCGAGAAAGTCGGCGATAGAGGTAATACGCTCGGCTTTTGCCAGCCGCACCACATGACGCAGAAATTTATTTCCGAAGGTGAAAACCAGAATAGGGCCGATATAAATACCTAAGAATTCAAGCCCGCGGTCAGCTGCAAGTCCGACCGAGCCGAAGAAGGTCCAAGATGTACAGTAAACAGCAAGGCTGAAAGCATAAATATAGGGTCTTGGCTTGGAACCCCAGCGCGATGCTTTACTGTCGCCAATACTGGCAACCGCAAAGAGCAGGATCAGATAGAGAAATGCGATGCCGATAATGATCCAGCCGTGCATTCAGCCCCCTTGCTGACCGGTTAATGATTGCGGGACAGAAAGATCCTGTATATGGCTGCAATAATGGCAGTCTCTGTCCGCTGATTATTCTGTGCCTATGTTTGTATGCAACACTTCAGGATAATCAAGCAGTAAGCTGCTTTCTGATCTTGAGACTATAATAATCTCCGCTACTTTGTTTTTATTGCCGGATATAAAAAGAGTAAGCCCCCGTACTTGTAAAGGATAGCTCATGCTAAAGGAATTTCGTGAATTTGCCCTCAAGGGCAATATGGTCGATTTGGCCATCGGTGTCATCATCGGCGGCGCATTTGGCGGTCTGGTCAATTCCATCGTGAATGACATTATCATGCCGATTATCGGTCTCATCACCGGTGGTATTGATTTCTCCAACATGTATATCCAGCTTGCCGGTGAGCCGAAGGGTACATTGGCGGCAGCGCGTGAAGCTGGTGCAACCATTGCTTACGGTAATTTCATTACGCTGCTGATTAACTTCCTGATTATCGCCTGGGTTCTGTTCCTTGTTGTTAAAGGCATGAACCGTATGAAGAAAAAGGAAGAGGCCAAGCCTGAAGCTGAAGCCGCAATTCCGGCGGATCAGGTTCTGCTGACAGAAATCCGCGATCTTCTGGCGAAAAAAGCCTGATTATAAAATTCTAAACCCGGCCTCAGAAATGAAGCCGGGTTTATTTTTAATTTGTCTGAGATTTTGGTTACATAAAATGTAACCGGCTAAACAAGACTCCGGCGCGACGATTATGCCTGCCATCGGAAATGCTCTGGTTAAGAATATCCCATGTCCCGTCAGCTCTCTCTGAAAAATCTCTATGCGCTTTTCCTGACATTTCTGATTGCCGGCAGTGGTGCCGCAATCGCTTATCTGACCGGATTGCCCATTCCTTTTCTGCTCGGATCAATGTGCAGTGTGACCATTGCATCTCTGAGCGGTATCCGCATTTACCTGCCTGTCTGGTTGCGCAATGCGGTTTTTATCATGCTCGGGCTGCAAGCCGGTTCCGGTGTGCGCCCTGAAACGCTGAGCCAGATTGGCGAATGGCCTTTGAGCTTTATGCTGCTGTTTGTAATGCTGGTAACTGTGACCGGTTTTACCTTTATGTTGCTGCGCTACGTGTTTCGCTGGGATGCACAAACCGCATTTTTTTCCTCTTTGCCCGGTGCCCTGTCTTTCGTGATGGCTGCAGCCAGCGAAACCCGAGCCGATCTGGTTAAAATCACCATTATTCAGACTGTGCGCCTGTTATTGTTGATCGGCCTGCTGGCACCGGTGCTTAATGTGCTTGGGCAATCCGCACCGCATATTGATTTTGTTGCAGGTTCAGGCAACCAGCAGCAGGAGTGGCTGTGGCTGTTTGCTGCGGGCGGTCTTGGTGCGCTGATCGGGCATTACAGCCGTTTACCGGGCGGGATGATGCTGGGAGCACTGCTTGCCAGTGCGCTGGTCTATGTAACGGGTTTTGTAACAGTGCGGGTGCCGCCTGAAATGGCGGACTTCGGTATGGTTGTTCTCGGTGTTCTGATCGGCTCGCGCGTTGATGCACGGCATCGCGGTGCTATTCTGAATTATTTGCCGGTAGCACTGATGGCTTTCATCATTGGTACAGGAACCGCCGCGGCAATCTGTGCGCTGGCATGGTTGGCAACGGGGCTGCATCCGGCGCAGATTGCGCTGGCTTTCGCGCCGGGTGCATTGGAGGCGCTTACAGTGATTGCTTTCTCACTGGGCGTCGATCCGGCCTATGTGGCTTCGCATCATGTCGTACGTTTTATGATGATTGCGATCTTTGTGCCGTTTCTTGCCAGATCGCTGCGTCGTATGGATGAAAAGCAAACAGCCGCACAGGCGGAACTCTGAACGGCTGTCAGGATTAAAACCGGCACGCAGCACCATCAAGCGGATTGTTTCAGCGGGCTACCGGTAAAATCTGTCGCATAAGGAATGTTCAGAGCCTGCCAGACTTCCAGCAGGGCTTCTTTCAGACCGGCAATCAGCTCTTCCCCGTGAACAGGGGTCGGTGTGATGCGCAGGCGCTCGGTGCCGCGTGGCACGGTCGGGAAGTTGATCGGCTGAATATAAATGCCATGAACTTCCAGCAGGCGATCCGAAGCTTTTTTGCACAAATCCGCATTGCCGACAAAGAGCGGCACAATATGCGTTTCAGTCGGCATAACCGGCAGACCGGCACGTTTTAGCGTATCTTTGGTCAGTTGTGCGTTTTTCTGCTGCAATTCGCGTTCGGTGCCCGAGGTTTTGAGATGACGAATGGCTGCAACGGTCGCATTGGCAATTGCCGGCGGCAGGGCTGAGGTGAAGATGAAGCCCGGCGCATAGGAGCGCACAGCATCAACCACAGCTTTGGAGCCGGTAATATAGCCGCCCAGTGTGCCGAAGGATTTGGCTAATGTACCTTCAATAATATCAATACGATGGCTCAGACCTTCGCGTTCTGAAATGCCGCCGCCGCGTGCGCCGTACATGCCAACGGCATGCACTTCATCAAGATAGGTCATGGCATTATATTTTTCAGCCAGTTCCACGATTGCTTTCAGCGGTGCCACATCACCATCCATGGAATAGACGGATTCAAAAACGATCAGCTTGGCGCGGTCTTTGCCTGCTGCTTTCAGCAGCTCTTCAAGATGCTGCACATCATTATGCCGGAAGATCTGCTTGTCGGCACCGGAATGACGGATGCCGGCGATCATCGATGCATGATTGAGTTCATCTGACAGGATCAGGCAATCCGGCAGGAGTTTGGCAATGGTCGAGATAGAGGCATCATTGGAAACAAAGCCGGAAGTGAAAACCAGACCGGCTTCTTTGCCATGCAAATCCGCGAGCTCATGTTCAAGCTCAACAAGCGGATGATTGTTGCCGGAGATATTGCGTGTGCCGCCGGCGCCGGACCCTTGCGAGACGGCTGCATCAGTCATGGCTTTCAGAACATCAGGATTTTGCCCCATGCCGAGATAGTCATTGGAGCACCATACGGTGATTTCACGCGCCTGACCGTTATGGCGCCAGATTGCTTGCGGAAAGCGGCCGACAATACGCTCCAGATCAGCAAATACACGGTAACGATTTTCAGTGTGAAGGCGGTCAATGGCCGCTTCAAAAAACCGGCTATAGTCCATGAGGCATCTTCCTTTTCTTCACCGTTACCTAATCCTTTAGAGGCGTGACGTCTATAAGGCCATGTGCGGTAAATAGACCTAGGCCGGTTTTGCGGCATTGATTTCAGTCAATCAGGCCGTCTCCGGTTACGGGTTTTTGGTATATTCCGGTTGAAAAGACAGGGACTGTCGTAATTTTAGTCACAATCTGTTGTAAAAGATTGTGTTCAGAGCTAAATGATTTTGCAACAGACTGTTTAATCTTTGTGTTGCAATCATAATTTTCGGACGAGGCGGCTATGAAAAAGCAAATTACGGTAAAGTCATGTGTGGCGCCAAGCCCGCGTATTGGCCGTCCGGCACGGATTTCTCTTGAGGAAATCGCGCGTGTGACGCTGAAAATCGGTCTCGATGATGTGACGATGATTGCAGTCGGTCAGGCGCTCGGGGTCGATCACTCCTCCCTTTATCGCTATGTCAAAGGCCGTAATGAATTGCTGCTCGCTGCTGCCGATCTGGCCATTACCGAACTGGACTGGCGTGGCAATCCTGCCGACTGGTATGAGTTTGCGCAAAATGTCGCCAATTCGGCCTGGGAATTATTCAACCGGCATCCGGGGCTGGCCGATGCCATGCGGGAACTGGAAGTATCCCCGCCGTCCGGTATCCGCGCTTTTGGCGAAATGGCTAACCAGTTTGTGGAATATGGTTTCTCGACTGAGGAAGCCGTTGTGCTGATCGATAGTATGATGGATATGACGGTCGATTACTTCACCGGCTGGCGCAGAGCCTATAAAAAACCGGGTCGCATTGGTGAGCGCGGAATTGAGAAGGTTGTGCAGTCGTGGCAGGCAGAAGCCGCACGCAATCCGGATACGGCGCGGCCGATCCTGATTATGAGCCGGATGATGACGGATCACCCGAAGGATTGGTGGGACAAAAAACTGCTTCTGATCCTTGATGGCGCGCAGGCCGTTTTCAACAGACGTCAGCAGATTTACGAAGCTGCTGAATGAGTGCAGCGGTCTGACCGGCAGCTAGAGCATGTAGCGGAAAAGCGGGGGCCGGTTTTCCGATAATGCCATGCGTAAAATAAAGAGACAGAGCGAGCGCAGTTAAACGCGACACGCTCTATCTGCTGCCTGTCTTATCACTTCTGCTAATGCTTCTGTGTAGCGTGTTACTTCAGGCGCGCCCATTAATTCCCCGAATGTGCCGCGGGCTAAGGGGCCGGCGATAAACAGATTATCAGCAATACAGCCGTCTTTACCGACGGCACGCATGGTTGAATCTGTCTGATCTGTCCGGCTTGTATGCAGGCCGAGACCGGTAGGATCCATTTCAATCAGACCGTCTTCCCGCAGCATTGCCAATGGCGGGCACTGGCCGATAATATCGCCATGTGCAGGGCCGGTTGTGATAATAATGGCGTCAAAATGCTGTGTGGTTGTTTCGGATTGTCCGCGCAGGCGATAGGTCACGATAAAGCCGTGGCCGTTATCAGCACGTGCAGCATCCGTGAGATGCGCGCCGAGAAATTTCAGTGTTCCCGAGCGGCAGCGTTCATCAAGGGCATCATCTGTTTGTGTTGCTAAGCGAAACCTATGCGCATCCCAGAAAGTGCGCAGATGCCGGACAACGCGCTTGCGCTCACTGAGCGGCAGAGCATGCCATATCTCGCCGCCCTGATCCCGCAAAGTATCAATCACTGACTGCCATGGCACTGATTGCTGTGCCGCTTCGCGGATTGTCCGGCGGATATTATGGAGCAATCGCACTGCAGATGTTTCCGCAGGGTTGAGAAAGTCGCCGAAAAAGCGCGGCGGTTTTGGCTCATCGGCTTTGAGCCGCAGATTGGAGCGGGAGCGCAGACCGTGACGGGACAAAACCGTGACATTGCCGCGATGTCCGTGTTGCGACAGACCTGCCACCATATCGGCCGATGTCAGACCGGCACCGACAATCAGAACCGAACTGTCTTTACCTGTCTCCTGCAGTAACTGTCCGAGGGCGTTTGTCTGATAAGGATTGGCAATCAGTCCTTTTGTATGACTATCACCGGATTGCTGAAGTTTCTGCAATGGTGCAGGAAGAGCAGGCAGCGGATGCGATGCGGCAATCACCAGAAAGTCCGCCTCCAGTATTTCGCCTTTATCTGTAGTAACCTGATACCGGCCGGACGGGCAGCGTTTGGCGCTGTCAGCGCTGGCACATATATGTTGCATCTGGCCGCTCGCAAGCAAAGGGGCAAGCTGCTTTGCCATATAGGTGCCGAAAGTGCTGCGTCTTGCATAAATCTGGCCGTTTTCCGTCATTGCTCCCGGATCATTGCTCAGGCTGTGCTGCTCTTCCATCCATCGGGCAAAATGCGGCTTGTCCTCATAAAATATACTCATCCGGTCGGAGAGAACATTGAGACGAAAGGCATCCTCATTTGTAGAGTAAGCCAGTCCGGCACCAAGAGAGGGGCGCGGTTCTATGATTGTAATTTTAAGATTTGCCGGATCGGTGATTGCCGCCAGATGAAAAGCCAGAGAAGCACCGGAGAAACCGCCTCCGATAATGATGATGGATTTTTGCCGGTTTTGAGAATGCGGGCGGTCAGTGCAGGCAGAAGGCAATACAGTCAAAACATATATCCGGCTTCAGGAGGCATACTGTAATCTGTAAGAAAAATATTACAGCTTGTCCCTAGTTTATAGTAATGTAATCCGTTTTTGCAATTCTGCGATAAAGTAATTTTCTTTTAAATTAAACCGGAGCAAAAGTTGTCTCTCCGGCAATCAGAGGCCGAAGAGCTTTTTCAAAAACAGCAATCCGCCATCGGTGCGGCGGATATAGCGACGCGGCAGGCCAAACGGATCATCTGTTGCGCGGGCATGACCGCGTTTCGTGGTGGTTGCATGAACATAACCGGCTTGTCTGGCAATATCGCGTACAGCCTGTGTTTCGCCGCCATAAGGGTAGCAGAAATTGGTGACTTCAGCGCCGAGTATTTCTTCAAGAACTTTCTTGGAACCGGCGATCTGCCGTTCTGCTTCCTGCAAATCCGCATCGGGCAGATAAATATGGTCAAGTGTATGCGCGCCGACTTCATGGCCGTGTGCAGCCCAGTCGCGCAATTGCTCAGCACTCATGCAGGGAATTTCAACAGCACCTTTCGGAATGTCCCATTCATTGCGTCCGCCGATCTGATTGGCCACAAAATAATTGGTGGCGGTAAAACCCAGCTCATTCAGCACGGGCATGGCATGCTGATAGACATTGAGAAAACCGTCATCAAACGTGATAACCGCAACCTTACCCTGTTTTTTGCCCTCAAGATAAGGGCGGGCATCGTGCATGGACAATCCCTGATAACCCAGTCTTTTCAGCCAGCGCATCTGCGAACGGAACCGGTTCGGATGCACATGCAGACTGCGGAACGGCTTGTCAGACGCAGGCGGTACATCAATCGAATGATAAAGAAGAATGGGAATAGCGGAAGATTTCATCAGGCTTTTCCGGATTTGCGGGAATAGGTTTTGACGCTGTGCCGGTAGAAAGGCCGCATCAGTTCTCTGTGCAGTTTATGCGCCAGAGAACGGTTCTGTTTCAAGGTGCTGCCGCCCAGATTGGCTGATATTTCCTGTATGCCACCCGGCACGACAGAAAGCGGTTGCAATCCGGTTACCCAGTTCATCTGGGCAAAAGTATCAACGGGGCGGTCAAATCTTTCTGTCGCTTTTAGCAAGGTCTGCGCGGCATCACGGGTAATCAGCTGTGCTACCATACCAAGCCCGACAGGTACCGGACGAATGACTTTCGTTGTTCCCTGTTCAAAAACAACAGCGCCGGTCTCACGGTCAGAACGGAACGGCAGACGCACCAGTCCGCCTTGTTCGGCAACCACAATGGCTGCCTTAAAGGCCGCAGGGAAGTCGGTTGTCAGCGCCACATCATCTTCGAGTACAAGTGCTGCATCCAGATTTTGATCGATGATTGTCTGCCATGTTTTACGGTGCGAGAGGAAACAGGCAATTTCGTTGCGGCTCAGGCGGAAGGGATAATAAGGCTTGTGCAGGCGCGTCTGATAGGCTTGTGCGGCATCTGCATCACCCAGCTGTTTTGCATCAACAGCCGTAATGATTTCTGCCGGTACCGGTAACCGGGAGATCAGTTCACTCACCTGTGCACGGCGTTCTGTTGCGCGCTCCAGATGAATGATGAATGCTTTAATTTGCGGCTTTTGCATGACTAACCTTTGCCGGATCGGCTGATGTTTTTTGCTGATCGCAGCCCTGCGACCACATATAAGAATTGCCTATAGCAGCTTAAAGGTCTTGTCGGAAAGTGAGAAATATTACTCATGTAAAATGGAAAACGGGCAGATAAAAATCTGCCCGTCTGTTGTATTTTGGGAGGGCGGAGCACCGTTTAATTGAAACGCGCAGCGATCACCGGATTGCGTGTATAATTCCGCAGTGCCTGACGCAGTAATCCTGAAGCATCTGCATAGGTGGCGGGGAAGTCTGCGGGCTGATATTGCATAATATGCGGTATCGCTGCCTTTAACGACTGCAGAACATGTTGCGGAAGCCGGTCTGAACATTGAGTCAGGCGGCGGAAAATTACACTGATGCGCACGGATTTTCCGTAAACGGCAACGTGAGGCTCCTGACCGGCCATATCCCAGTCTTCATAGGCATGAACAGCTTCGTGAAAACCGTTCAGCAGATAAATTGATGCATGTCCGTTATGGAGCGGCGGCAGTAAACTTGACATTCCTGTCTCCTCTGTCGGGCTGCTTACTGCAAACTTTCCTTGCATGGAGTTCGCAGTAATTTGAAAAAATGCCTGTTTCTGTGTTTGCGGCGTACAGACAGGCCGTTGAAAATATAAATCTGTTTCCGGCATTAAAGCCTGAACCGGAAAGTGCCGGCTGATTATCGCCTGATTATATGACAGTTCTATAATGGACGGCTGTTTCAGCCTGCATTTTGTTAGGGTTTTTAACCCGCAAAGACGATCGTGAAACAAAGATCGTGCCTGTCAGAGTAACGAAAATATCGCTCTGGTAAATCCCGATATTATCGTACTTTCGGATAATGCTGTAAAAAAGAAAAATCTTTTTAAAATACAAAAAGAGAGAAGATGCCTCGTCCTCTCTCCCCGTGGAAATGCAGTATTGTGTTTCAGCTTTTTCCGAGTTCAACAGAGCGGTTACGGGCAGCTTCAACCGCTTCGCTGACAAGATTTTGCAGGCGGTTGTCGCCCATCAGCACTTCGAGGGCAGCTGCCGTTGTCCCGTTAGGGCTGGTGACATTAATGCGCAATTGCGATGGCGTATCCGTGCTTGCTGCAGCGAGAGCGCCTGCACCGTAAACTGTCTGCATGGCCAGCATGGCAGCAACATCCTGCGGCAAACCGGCGGTTACACCAGCTTGTGTGAGGCATTCAATGAAATGAAATACATAAGCGGGGCCGGAGCCGGATACTGCGGTTACGGCATCCATCAGGTTTTCATCTTTGACCTGTGCGACCTGACCGCTGGTTTCCAGTAATTCTTCGGTAAAGCGCATTACATCTGCCTGCACATTACGATTGGCAAATGTCACCATCATACCCTTGCCGATCGCTGCAGGTGTGTTTGGCATACAGCGGATGATCGCTGCCTGTGTGCCCAGAATTTTCTCGAACAAGGCAACCGGTGTGCCGGCAGCCACACTGAGAAAAGCCGAGGCAGATGCATGGTTTTTATAGGCAGGCAGAATGTCCTGGATAACCTGTGGTTTGACCGCAATAATAATCAGTTGCGGAGAGTCGCTAATCCCTGTGCTGTCCGGCAGCGCTTTGACACCGAGTTTTGCTGCGCGTTCACGCAAACCGTCTGCCGGCTCAACCACTGTCACGTCGGAAGGTTGTAATTTACCGGAGGAGAGCCATCCTTGCAGCATGGCAAATCCCATATTGCCGCAACCAACCAGAACAACAGTGTTATTTGCCATCAAATGCCTCTCCTGTGATTTGCCCGACCATAGAACATTACACCGGCAGATGGAAATATCGTTCGCTGTGCAGAGTGATATTCCTGCTTCGAGATGGCGGTTGTGTCACATTAATCAGATAAATGTGAAATTTATTTCTTATAGTGGTTGCCAGAGTCATTAAGGTTTTGTTAACCATAAGGCAGAGTGATTTGCACCGGCTTCGCCGCGCTGCAAAGGCGTAACGGGTAAACGTGATTTACATTGTGAAATGCGTTGCTTCTGGCGTGTCGCTTATCTGCGAACAGTTTTGAAAAGCATTCATGATCTGCTGTGAATTTTATTCCGGTCGGTCAGGTTCTTTTGAGTCCGTTTTTTCGGACGGAACAGGCTTTTCGGACATGGGATTTCCAAAGCCCTTTCGGTTCTGGTCGGCTTTGGAAATGCGCGGAGAAGAGGCAAAGCACTCTGATACCGGATGCCGTTTGTGTATCCGGCGAATATTATGCCTGTGTCTTTGGCGCATATTATGCCTGCGTCTCTGGCGCATATTATGAATGACTGTGTAAATAAATTTTAAGACGGGGCGGCATTATGGAGCGTGATAATAAATTTTCCGGCACATTACCGCTTTTGGCCTATGCACCGCAGGATTTTGGCCTGAATATTCAGCGTTCCCGCGCTTACCGTGCGCGCGCCGCAATGGGGCGTACTGGTGTGCAGCCGCTGCGCAGCCATGCGCAGGCTCCGGCACAGGCTCCCGCACAGACACCGGCAAAAGCTGAGAGAGCTGTGCTTGCCGAACCTGCACCGGCTGCGTCATCTTCTTTGTTCAAAAAACTGTGGCTGAACCTGTCCGGCCTTATAAAGCGCGGCAAACAAGCTGAAACCGCTGCGGATCAGCCTGCGCAGCCGGTAGCCACAAGGCAAATTCCTGTCGCGCCTGTGGCAAGGCAGATGCCTGTGAGACAGGCTGATGCGGAACCGCAGGAGCTGAAACAGCAACCGGCGGAAGAGGCTATTGCGGAAACGCACCAGCCGGTTTCCAAAACCTATGCTGCCATGCGCAAAAATGCACTCGGCAATGCAGTCGCAGATCAGGCTATTCCGGAAGCCACAGACCTTTCCCATGCACTGGCCGAAATCCGGCAGGCATTGCGTGAGCACGAGAAGCTGGCCAATGCCAGACAGAATGAAAATTCGTCACGTTGATGCCGTTATTCCGATAGCATGACTGTTTTTTGATTGTCATCATCGCGCTGGCAGATTATGCGGGGGCAGGATGTGAGCGCGTGGCTTTGTGATCCCGCAATTTCGGCCTTGCATTGTTTTTTTGTCTGACGGAGTTGTGAGATGACGACTGAAACGAGCGGCGCAAAAGTAATCGATGGTAAATTGCTGGCAGAAGATGTGGTGGCGGCGGTTAAATCCGCAACATCCGACCTGTTAAATACAACCGGCATAAAGCCTGGTATTGCTGTGGTGATCGTCGGGGAAGATCCGGCCAGTCAGGTCTATGTCGCCTCCAAAGGCCGCAAGGCACGCGAATGCGGCTTCCACTCCGTACAGCACACATTGACTGAAGATACATCTGAGGCGGATCTGCTGGATCTGATCGACAGTCTCAATAATGATCCTGCCATTCACGGTATTCTGGTGCAGTTGCCGCTGCCGAAACATATTGATGAAGGTCGTGTCATCCAGACGATTGTGCCGGATAAAGATGTTGACGGTTTCCATTATATCAATGTCGGCAAGCTCGGCACCGGCGCTGTGGACAGTGCTTTTGTGCCATGCACACCGGCTGGCAGCATGATTATGATTGAGCGTCAGCTTGGCCGTGACCTGTCCGGTCTTACAGCAGTTGTTATTGGCCGCTCCAATATTGTTGGCAAGCCAATGGCGAATTTGCTGCTTGCAGCCAATGCCACCGTTACTGTTGCCCATAGCCGCACTAAAGATCTGCCAGCTTTGGCACGCACGGCTGATATTCTGGTGGCAGCGGTCGGCCGCCCGCAAATGGTCAAAGGTGACTGGATCAAACCGGGTGCGACTGTGATTGATGTGGGTATTAACCGCATTGATGCCCCGGAAAAGGGCGAGGGTAAAACCCGTCTCGTCGGTGATGTGGATTATGCCGCGGTTGCAAAAGTGGCCGGTGCGATTACGCCGGTTCCGGGTGGTGTCGGTCCTATGACCATTGCAATGCTGATGGCCAATACGCTGGTCGCCGCTTGCCGTGCAGCCGGTGTTAAGGCACCGAAATTTTGAAATTGTGCGAAAGCACTAAAGTTCTAAAGTGTTTTTACGCATAAATTCGGATCAGTCTTATGACTGTCACGGGCGCAGCAAAATATTGTTGCGCCCGTATTTTTGAGAATCAATGGTGATGCTGACAATCCTGCCTTTTGCCCCGTTCGGTGATGATTATGCTGCTTTGCTTGCCGAGAGTGTGGCGCAGGGACAGCGTATGTTGCAACGCCTGCGGGATAACTGGCAGAGTGGCGCTAACCTGTTTGATCAGAATGGTGAAATCTTAATCGCAGGATTTATCAATGATGAGTTGGCCGGTGTGTGCGGGCGTAATATTGATCCATACAATGTTGATACGCAGCAGGGACGTGTCCGCCATCTCTATGTGGCGCAGCGTTTTCGTAGGAACGGTGTTGGTTCTGCTCTTGTCCGGTATATCTTGGATGATGCTGCAGAACATTTTTCTTGCCTGACCACGAATGCACCGGAAAGCGCATATGCGTTTTATCAAGGGCTCGGTTTTGCACGGGTCACAGATAATGTAACTGTGACCCATTGTTATTGCTTCGGTTAATCAGAAAACTGATGCGCCCTGATCCGCATGGCCTGCAATATGCCGGAATGCGGAGAACAATTCCCGTCCCATGCCGAAATGATTACGGGTAAGATCAGGTGTTTCAATATTGCGCGATTGCAATTCATCCCCGCCCAGCAGAACAGACAGGGTGCCTTGCACGGCGTCAAGGCGGATAATGTCGCCTTCCTGAATTTTCGCAATCATACCATTATCAAGGGCTTCCGGAGTGACATGAATGGCAGAAGGCACTTTACCGGATGCACCGGAGAGACGGCCATCTGTCACAAGTGCCACGCGCTGTCCGCGATCCTGCAAAATGCCAAGCACAGTCATCAGCTTGTGCAGTTCCGGCATGCCATTAGCCTTCGGTCCTTGATAGCGGACAACGGCGATGAAATCACCTTCGAGCTTGCCTGCCTTGAAAGCATCCTGCATTTCCGACTGATCGTGGAAGATCTTTGCAGGCGCTTCAATCACATGGCGATCCGGCTTGACGGCCGAAACTTTAATGATAGCACTGCCAATATTGCCGCTCAGCACTTTAATGCCACCATCCGGCTGGAAAGGCGCATTGGCTTTGGCCAGAACTTTGGCATCAGCGCTGATTTCAGGGGCAGGATTACGGGCAATCGTGCCATCCGCATTGAGCGCCGGTTCAATCGTATAGTCGCGTAGAGTCTCACCCCAGACGGTACGCACATCTTCGTGCAGCAGACCGGCATCCAGCAATTCACGGATCAGATAACCCATGCCGCCGGCGGCGTGGAAATGGTTCACATCAGCCAGTCCGTTCGGATAGACGCGGGCAAGCAGCGGCACAGCAGCCGAAATATCGGAGATATCCTGCCATGTCAGTTTGATGCCTGCGGCTGCGGCCATGGCAATCAGATGGATGGTGTGGTTGGTGGAACCGCCGGTGGCATTGAGGCCAACAACACCATTGACGAAAGAGCGCTCATCCAGCATTGCGCCGACCGGCGTATAATCATTGCCGCAGGCGGTGATCTGCAAAGCGCGCTTGGCGGCTTCCTTCGTCATCGCATCGCGCAATGGCGTATTCGGATTGATGAAGGATGAACCCGGAATATGTAGTCCCATGATTTCCATCAGCATCTGATTGGAATTGGCTGTACCATAGAAAGTGCAGGTGCCGGGGCCGTGATAGGATTTGGACTCGGATTCCAGCAATTCTGCACGACCGACTTTGCCTTCCGCATAAAGCTGGCGGATGCGGGCTTTTTCATCATTCGGCAGGCCGGATGTCATAGGCCCTGCCGGAATGAAAATCGCAGGCAAATGACCAAAGGTAAGGGCGCCGATCACCAGCCCCGGTACAATCTTGTCGCACACGCCGAGATAGACGGCAGCGTCAAACATATCATGGGACAGGCCAACGGCAGTGGCCATGGCAATAACGTCACGGGAGAATAGTGACAGTTCCATGCCCGCAAAACCTTGCGTAACACCGTCACACATTGCAGGCACGCCACCGGCAACCTGCGCAATACCGCCTGCCTCGCGCGCGGCTTGCTTGATAAGCTGCGGAAACGTCTCAAATGGCTGATGCGCAGAAAGCATATCATTATAAGCGGTGATAATGCCGATATTGAGCAGTTGATCGCCTGCCAGTCCCGCTTTGTCGGAAGGGCCGCAGGCCGCAAAACCATGAGCCAGATTGGCGCAACCAAGCGCAGTACGTACAGGCTTTCGTGATGCAGCTTCACTGATCCGCCCCAGATAGGCTTCACGGGTCGGGCGGGAGCGCTCGATAATCCGGTTTGTAATCGCCTGCAGGGTTTGATTCACGGTCATTTCAGTCTCCCGTACCGGTCAGAAACCGGTCATGCGCATTAATATTTAAACCGATTTAATAAATGTTTTAATATACGGAAAGTAAGTATAGCGAAAGAGTGGAAAAAGGCTGATGCGTCTATAAAGCGCACGGGAATGGACAGGGGAGAAAGGAAGCACAATGCGGCTCATTCTCCGGCCGTATATCAACGGAGAATGAGCGGATAATGCAGTAATCGCTTTGGGTTTATGGTGCCCAGTAAAGCTGTACGGCTTGTTTCGCATGGGCAAAAACGGCGCGTACGGGCATCAGATTAATATCTGCTTCGCTGAAATCACTGGCCAGTGCTTCTTCCAGAACAGCCAGTTTCTTCTGCCCTTCAATATGCAGGATCAGCAGATCGGCATTTGCAATCACCGGCAGGGTAAGGGTCAGACGCGGTTCGCCTGCGCCTTCAGCCTGCATTGGCAGCACAACAGCACGGGTTGTCGGATCAATGGCCTGATCCAGCCTGCTGCCGCCACGGAAGAAAGAGGCGGTATGACCGTCATTGCCCATGCCGAGAACCACAACGTCAAAGGGTTTCGGCAGTGCATCAATGCGGTTTGCAGCAGTAACCGCAGCAACACTGGCTGTCTGGGCAGGAATATAAAGACTGACAAAAACGGCCTGCGCCGCTTTGTTCTGCAAAAGATGTTCGCGCGCCAGTTTCTCATTCGAACGGTCATTGTCCGGCGCTACAAAACGTTCATCGACAAGAGTAATCGTAACCTGTTTCCATGCCACATCCTGCATGGAGAGCGCCTCAAACAATTGTACCGGCGTTGTACCGCCGGATACAGCGAGTACGGCCTGTCCTTTGGCCGCGACTGCTTTATTCAGTTGATCCGCGATTGTCCCGGCTAATTGCAGCGCCAAAGCGGATGGCTCTGCAAAATCATGCCTTTCAATATTGGTTATGTCAGTCTCCATCAGTGTTTCTGCGCCTTTACACCCCTATGTGGAGTGTGGCGCAGTCATTTTGTATCTTTATACAGAATACCGCCTCAGACGGTATTCATTTCCTGCCTTTTTAGCGGTGCTCCGGCCTCAATTTTTATTACGGTTCTTGTATCCCAGTCTCCTCAGAGACTGTCATGCCCTCGGTCTCGTCAGAGACTATCATGCCAAGTACGGCCGTCACGCTCGATCAGGGCGATAGAACCGGAAGGCCCCCATGTGCCGGATGTATAGCCCTGAACTTTCTGTTCATTGCTCTCCCAGGCTTCCAGAATAGGGTCAATCCAGCGCCATGCGGCTTCAACCTCATCGCGGCGCATGAACAGCGTCTGGTTGCCGCGCACGACATCCATAATCAGCCGCTCATAGGCATCCGGATTGCGCTCGTCAAAAGAATCCGCAAAGCTCATATCCAGCGGAATATGACGCAGACGCATACCACCCGGACCCGGATCTTTAATCATGATCCACTGTTTTACGCCTTCATCCGGCTGCAGGCGGATGACCAGCTGATTAGCAATAATCTGTCCTGCACTGCTTTCAAAAATCGAATGGGGAATAGGTTTGAACGTCACCACAATTTCTGAAACGCGTTCGGCCAGTCTTTTGCCGGTGCGCAGATAAAACGGTACATTCGCCCAGCGCCAATTGCCGATCTCGGCTTTCAGTGCGACAAAGGTTTCGGTATTGCTGGTATTGCTTTCCAGATCATCGAGATAGGACTTCACCGGCCCGCCTGCAGAAGCGCCGGCGCGGTACTGGCCGCGCACAGTATTTTCCTGCGCATTATCGACGGTAACAGGCACGAGCGAGCGCAGCACTTTAACTTTTTCATCATGCACAGCGTCGGCTTCCAGTGAAGCCGGCGGCTCCATGGCGACAAGGCACAGCAATTGCAGGATATGGTTCTGCACCATATCGCGCAGCGCACCGGCTGTGTCGTAATAGCCTGCACGTCCTTCAAGTCCGACAGCTTCCGCAACAGTAATTTGCACATGGTCAATATGGGCTGAGTTCCACAGCGGCTCATAAAGCGCATTGGCAAAACGCAGCGCCATCAGATTTTGCACTGTTTCTTTGCCGAGATAATGGTCGATACGGAAAATCTGGTCTTCGCGGAAAACACTGCCGATCGTGTCATTGAGGATTTGTGCGGACGCCAGATCACGGCCAATCGGCTTTTCAACGACGATACGTGTGTGATCGCTGATGAGATCATTGCTCTGCAAGCGCTGGGCAATATCGCCGAACAGGCTCGGGCTGACAGCAAGATAAAAAGCGCGGATATCCGCCGGCTTGGTTTTGATGAGTTTTTTCAGCGCAGGCCAGCCCTGATCGGACTTGGCATCAACTGCTACATAGGAGATGCGCTGCAGAAACTGTTCGATCTGCGCTTCATCAATCTCGTCTTTTTTGACATGTTCATGAATGGCATTGCGGGCAAATTCACGATATTCGGCATCGCCCATTTCACTGCGGGATGCACCGATAATACGGGTCGGTTCGCTGAATTGTCCGGCACGCTGGCGCTGGTATAAAGCGGGGATCAGTTTACGTTCGGCAAGATCGCCTGAGCCGCCGAAAACGATGCAGTCAAAGGGCTCTACCGGAATTGTCTGGCTGGTCATGAACCTGTCTCTTTATTCGCGTTTTCCTGATGAGTTCAAAGAATATCTCAGGATATGGAGAGAAAGTGGTGGGATTTGGTCCGGGAACGGAACGATAGTCGAAGCAGTGATTTGCATTATAATCTAGCGAAATAACAGCGTTGACAATAGTGGCTTTTTAAATCGATTTAATGAATCGATTTAAAAATGTTAATTTTACGGGTACTTATACTTGGGCAAACAGAAAACCGGCGCTTTCTCCTGCAAGATTCCCTTAAGGTCTGAAATGCTTTATGCATTGGAATGACTGATTTGCATTGTAATGAAAGTTTCTGGAGAAGAGTATGGCACGATTGAAAGATAAAGTGGCTATTGTGACCGGCGCCGGTTCTGGTTTCGGTGAGGCAATTGCCCGTCGTTTTGCGCTGGAGGGCGCGAAAGTAACCGTTGCCGATATTAATCCGAAACGTGCTAATGATGTTGCAAGTTCTATCGGAAAAAATGCTGTGCCGCTTGCTGTGGATGTATCGCGGAAAGATGATGTTGAACGGCTGGTCGGGGTGACGCTGCAACAATTCGGCCGTCTTGATATTATGGTCAATAATGCCGGTTTTGCTTATAAAAACATGCTGCTGACTGATGTGCCGGAAGATAGTTTTGATTTGATTACAGCTGTGAATATGAAGGCGCTGTATCTGTCCACGCTGGCAGTTGTGCCGGTGATGCGTAAGCTGGGCGGCGGTGCGATTATCAACACAGCGTCCATCGGTGCACAGCATCCGCGCAAAGGCCTGACCTGGTATAATGCATCCAAAGGCTGGGTGATGAGCGCGACTAAATCCATGGCGCTGGAACTGGCCGATGATAAAATCCGCGTCAATGCAATTTGTCCGGTGGAGAGTGAAACCGAAACACTGAAACTGATCCTCGGTCAGGATACGCCGGATGCTCGTGAAGCGCTCAAAGCTTCCATTCCTCTCGGGCGCTTCTCTAAGCCGGATGATATTGCCAATGCCGCTCTGTGGCTGGCCAGTGATGAAGCCGCATTTGTCACCGGTACATCTGTTGATGTGGACGGCGGCTACAGCCTGTAAAACAAAAACAGCCCGCCGGTTACACATAACCGGCGGGCTGTTGTCATTGATTAGTGGTTTATATGCGATCCATCATGGCAAACCATGAGAGCGCAAGGAAAAGCAGCGGTGCACGGAATGTGCGACCGCCCGGAAATGCCGGTACTTTCAGCATTTCAAACTGGCGCAGGCGTTCGCGATTGCCGGTCACCGTCTCGGCATAGAGTTTACCCATAAAATTGGCGAGCATCACGCCATGGCCGGAATAGCCGCCTGCGCTGATGACATTGGGCATAACCTCGCGCACAAAAGGCTGACGCGGCATCGTAATCCCAACCGAGCCACCCCAACTATGCGTGATCTCAATATCTTGGAGTTGCGGATAGATTTCCGTAATCTGGCGGCGGATATGGGTGGTAATGTCACGCGGATTATCGGCCGTGTAGGCTTCGCGTCCGCCAAATAGCAGCCGCCCGTCTTTAGAACGACGGAAATAACGCACCACAAAACGGGAGTCGTCGACGGATTCACCGCCCGGTAAAACGTGGCATGTATCATCCAGCGGCACAGTCGCGCCGATAAACGAGCGGATCGGCATCACATGGGCTGCGCTGACCGGCTCCAGATTGCCGCCATAGGCATTGACTGCGATCAGGGCTTTTTCCGCATTGATGATGCCGCGTGCGGTTTTGACGATCACACGGCCATTGGATGAGGTAATGCCGGTGGCTTTGCTGTTCTCATAGAGTTTCGCGCCCGCCTGAGATGTGGTTTTCGCCAGCCCGATCAGAAGTTTAAGCGGGTGAATATGGCCGGTACCGCTGTCATAGGTGCCGCCGAAATAGCGTTTTGAACCGAGTTTTTCGGCAACTTCATCGCGTTCCATATAGCGCAGATGCGGATAGTTGAAGCGTGTAGCCATAATTTCGCTATGGGCTTTATATTGTTTGTCATAGCGCTGTTTATGCGTCACAGACATGTGCCCCTGCACATATTCCATGTCGATATTATGCTGTACGGCAAAGCTTAAAAGATGATGTTTGGCTTCTTCCGCCAGATCAAAAAGTGCTTTGGCATGGTCGAAACCATATTGCTTTTCCAGATCTTCCGCACCGCAGCGCTGGCCGGTATTCAGCTGGCCGCCATTGCGGCCTGATGCACCGTCACCGAAGCGCGCTTCATCCAATAACACGACATTAATGCCCTGAACCGCCAGATGATAGGCCGCAGACAGGCCGGTATAGCCACCGCCGATAATAACGACATCCGTCTGGACTGATCCGTCAAATTCGGGATAGCGCGGCCGCTCACTGATACTTGCCTCATACCATGACAGTCCTGGAGAAATCGGGCTCTGATAATGCTGTGACTGCTGCATGAGATGCCTATACGTCGGAGAGCAAAATGTGTCTGATTTAAAAGTCACCATGCCGGTCTGTAAACGGCGACTTCTGCGCTTCCGGTGCTCACGTACTTTTATGTACGCTGCGCGCCGGTTCTCGAAATCACCGTTTTCGCCACGGCCTGCCGCTTTTTCATGCAGACACGAGTCTATAGTCCGGCAGAAATTGTTCCGGCACATTGATTAAAAGCAATATGCCGGAAGGAATATTATACGTTGAGCAGCAGATATTCCCGCTCCCACGGGCTGATCACTTCCATGAAAGTCTCAAACTCTGCGCGTTTGATCGCGGCATAGGTGGTAGCAAAACTTTCGCCGAGCAGAGATTTCAGTTCCGCATCTTCTTCAAACAAGTTGACTGCCTCGATCAGACCGCGCGGCAGTTCCACCTCATTACGGTTGACAGATGTAGCAACAGGTGCATCCGGCATGATCTTGTTTTTCAGTCCGATCAGGCCACAGGCAAGCGAAGCTGCCAGCGCCAGATAAGGATTGGCATCGGAAGACGGAATGCGGTTTTCCACACGTCGTGCTTGCGGGTCTGAACGCGGCACGCGCAGGGCGGTGGTGCGGTTATCATAGCCCCATTTGACATTGACCGGCGCAGAGGCATCCGGTGTCAGGCGACGATAGGAATTCACATAAGGCGCAAACATCACCAAGGCATTCGGCACATGTTTCTGCATGCCGCCGATGAAATGATAAAATGCTTCGCTCTCGGTGCCGTCTTCATTGCTGAAGATATTCTTGCCGGTCTTTTTATCGACAATAGACTGGTGAATATGCATGGCAGAACCCGGCTGACCCTGAATAGGCTTGGCCATGAAAGTCGCATACATATCATGTTTGAGTGCTGCTTCACGGATGGTGCGCTTGAACATGAAAGCCTGATCGGCCAGTTCAATCGGATCACCGTGGCGCAGGTTGATTTCCAGCTGACCGGCACCTTCTTCGTGGATCAGCGTATCAATCTCCAGCCCCTGCGCTTCGGAGAAATGATAAATATCGTCAATCAGTTCGTCGAATTCATTGACGCCGGCAATAGAATAGCCCTGACCACCGCCAATAGCGCGACCTGAGCGGCCAACCGGCGGAGTGAGCGGATAATCGGGATCGGGATTTTTGCGTACCAGATAGAATTCGATTTCCGGCGCTACAACCGGCTTGAGGCCGAGTTTGGCATATTCATCGACCACACGCTTCAGCACATTGCGCGGGGTAAACTCTGCTACGCGACCGTCCTGATAAACGAGGTCGCACAGAACCTGCGCCGTCGGGTCAGATTCCCACGGTACAACGGTGAGGGTTGAGAGATCGGCGACAAGACGCAAATCGCCGTCATCCTCCGGATAGACAAAGCCGTGACCGTCATCCGGATAGTCGCCGGAAATCGTGACCATAAAGACAGCGGATGGCAAAGCCAGTGTGGAATTGGAGATGAATTTTTTGGACGGCATCATCTTGCCGCGGGCAACACCGGCCTGATCGGGGGTGATGCATTCAATATCTTCAATATCGCGCCATGCCAGCCATTCAGAAGCTTCTTTCCAGTTTTTGACGCCGCGCAGCGACTTGACATAGGCTGGTGTGCCGCGGCGTACAGTTTTGCGCGGTTTTTTCTTCTCAGTAGGTGTGACAGGCATTAATCACCGGATAGCTGTTTACGTTAAGGTCACTATAGCTTCTCATGTGACCTTTAACAAACAGAGTAGCATTTGTGTGTGTAAGCGTAAGTCCTGTTGTCAAAAATATTTTTTGGCGGGAACTGCGGAAAATAATCGCTTTTGAAATACGCAGGCTGCCCGGAAATACCTTGGAAAATTTGAGGATAATGCAAGGTAATCAGTCATGATATCAGGGCAGCCTGCGATTGTGCGGTTCCATTCGTGTCTGATCTAAAATCACCTGACATGGCTGCAAATGGCAATTTTCTGTGCTTCGGTACTCACGTACACATGGCGCCGCACGTCCATAGGACGTGCAAAGGACGCCATGATCTTTAGTTGCTGCATAATCTTATCTTCCATCGTACGATGAAAGGATTATGCAGAAGTACGCTCCGTTCCGATGCTCGCAAACCGCCATTTTCGCTCATGCCAGCCGCTTTTTGATTTAGACACTTAAAAATACCACCCTGAGGAAATGCGGGAAGGGTGGTTGGGGGGATGGAGCCGAACCTGAGAAAGACGGTGCTGTCCCGCCTTTTTATGAGAGGACAGGACAGCAGGGAGGATGCTTGGTTTTAACTGCGGGTTACAACAACTGGTGTCAGCAGATCACCCCACTGGCCTTCGCCGCCATGATGGCGGGCGGAGCGCACCAACTCAACGGATACGCCTGCATCAACGGCTTTCATAACAGCATGGTTGAGGCGGTGAAGATCGTTGGCCAGCATGCGGATTGCAGCCTTCTGGTCTTCTGTCATAGCCGAAGCTTGTTCTTCGGCCCGTTCTTTAACCTGTGGTTTGGTCATCATGGTCTTTGTCCTTGGGTTATAGTCAGGTCGTGAGCTGAAGTTGCGTTTGAGGTGAAAATCCGTAGCCGGAAGGGTGCCATAAGGCTGGGTGAAGGAGAGAAACCGGCTACAGATGGCTGTCATGCAGAGTTGACTGGAGTCCGGCTCTGCTGATCCGTCTTCTGCTTATTCGGCAGCAGGGCGGAACTGGTCATGTTCGGTCGATTCACTCATGGCCGTTGTTGAAGACTGGCCGCCGGTGATCGCCATGGAGACGGCATCGAAATAGCCGGTGCCAACTTCGCGCTGGTGTTTGGTTGCAGTGTAGCCATTAGCTTCTGCCGCAAATTCAGCTTCCTGCAATTCCGAATAAGCCGCCATCTGACGATCTTTGTAGCCGCGAGCCAGTTCGAACATGCCGAAATTGAGCTGATGGAAACCGGCCAGTGTGATGAACTGGAACTTGTAGCCCATCGCACCCAGCTCACGCTGGAATTTGGCGATCGTGGCGTCGTCGAGATTCTTCTTCCAGTTGAACGACGGCGAACAGTTATAGGCCAGCAGCTTGCCCGGATGTGCCTTATGTACGCCTTCGGCAAATTTACGCGCCTGTTCCAGATCGGGTTTCGAGGTTTCGCACCAGATGAGGTCGCAATGCGGAGCATAGGCGACAGCGCGGGCAATACATGGCTCAAGACCGTTTTTCACATGGTAGAAGCCTTCAACAGTGCGACCCTTGTCATAATCAACAAATGGCTGATCGCGCTCATCAATATCCGAGGTCAGCAGCTTGGCGGCTTCCGCATCGGTACGGGCGATAACCAGTGTCGGCGTACCCATAATGTCAGCGGCAAGACGTGCGGCATTCAGATTACGGATATGGGCAGCCGTCGGGATCAGAACCTTGCCGCCGAGATGGCCGCATTTCTTTTCCGAAGCCAGCTGGTCTTCAAAGTGAACACCGGCAGCACCAGCCTCAATGAAAGCCTTCATGATTTCAAAAGCATTCAGCGGGCCGCCGAAACCTGCTTCCGCATCGGCAACAATTGGCGCAAACCATGTGTCTACGGACAGGCCTTTACCTTCAGCGGTTTCAATCTGGTCGGCGCGCTGCAAAGTGCGGTTGATGCGCTTGGCCAGTTCCGGCGCTGCATTAGCCGGATAGAGTGACTGATCCGGATACATGGCGGAAGCCGTATTGGCGTCGGCTGCAACCTGCCAGCCGGAGAGGTAAATGGCCTGCAACCCTGCACGAACCATCTGCATTGCCTGATTGCCGGAGAGGGCGCCCAGTGCATTGACGAAATTTTCCTCATGAATGAGTTTCCACAGGCGGTTGGCACCCATTTCAGCCAGACTGTAGCGGATTTCAACCGAACCGCGCAGGCGCTTTACATCTTCTGCAGTATGCGAACGCTGCAAGCCGTCGAAGCGGCCTTTTGGTGCGGATGGTACCAGATTGTAAAAATCAGTCATGATCAGATATCCTGTAAAACTATATCATCAGGTTTTGTGTTGAGTTGTTGTTTTGTCTGTGACCAGATTTACAGATGCTGAGTTCGGTGGCTAGAAAAATGCGTTATATCAGCATTTTATTCGGGTTATGCTGTGTGTGTTTTGACAATGTGGGTTTGTAAATTTGTAAATTTTGTAAATTTGACAAATCATAGGAATTAGTCACATTCTTTACAGATCCGGTAAATCCGGTTGTTTCTTGGAGGGGGTAGGCCTGTGGCAGAACGTAAAATATTTGCCGGTGCGCGTATCCGGCGTATCCGCAATGAGCGGGCGCTGACACAGGTTGCGATGGCTGAAGATTTGGGTATCTCGCCATCCTATCTCAATCTGATTGAGCGTAATCAGCGGCCGTTAACGGTACAGCTGCTGCTGAAACTGGCCTCGGTCTATAAAGTTGATCTGGATCAGTTACAGGAAGAAACCGGCTCTGTGCTGGCCGGATTAAAAGAAGTGTTTTCCGAGCCGCTTTTGGCAGGTGAATTGCCTGGTGATCAGGAGCTGATTGATATTTGCGAGGCTGCGCCCAATGCGGCTGCGGGCGTACTGAAATTATTCCGCGCCTATCGTGAGCAGCAAAAGCGTCTCACCGACCTGTCCGATATGATGGTGCGCGAGGGCAAAGCACTGAGCCTTGCGCCGACACGCCTGCCATTGGACGAAGTGCGCGAAGTGCTGGCGCGCAGACCCAATTATTTTGAACGCATTGAAGCGGAAGCTGACAGTTTCAGCCGTTTGCTGAAATCGGAAGACGGGCTGGCTGTTGCGTTGAAGCAATGGCTGAAACGTGAGCAGTCGATCACCGTACGTACATTACCAGCAGCGACTATGCCGAACTGGCGGCGGCGCTATGACCGCCACTCATTGCGCTTGTTTATCTCCGAACGCTTGTCAGTTTTCGATCAACTGCGCGAAATTGCTATGGAGGCCGTTTCCATCCGTATGCAGGTGGTGATCGGAGCTGAGCTGGAAGACCTGAAGCTGAGTTCAGCGGAGGCCAAGCGTATCGCGCGGTTTGAACTGCTGCGCTATGCAGCCCATGCTTTGATGATGCCTTACACGTCGTTTCGCGAGGCGGTGCAGCGTGCAAAATATGACATTGATGTGCTGCGCTCGCGTTTCAATGTATCTTTCGAACAGGTGGCGTGTCGTCTGACCACGCTGCAAAAACAAGGCGCTTCCGGCATTGCTTTCTTTTTGCAGGAGATTGATCAGGCGGGTAATCGTTTGCGGCATTTCGGAGCGCAGGGTTTTCCGCAAGCGCGATTTGGCGGTGCCTGCCCGAAGCTGCAGATTTACAATGCTTTTTCTCATCCGCAGCAATATCTGGCGGAGCAGGTGGAACTGCCGGATAAAACGCAATATCTGACCATCAGCCGCACAGTTGAAGGGCCTATGACTGGTTTTGGCGAACAGCCGCGTCGCACAGCGCTGATGCTGGGATGTGATGTGTCTGCGGCGCAGGAAACAGTCTATGCGACCTATCTGGCGGGCATGTCTTCCGGCTCAGCTGTCAGTCCGGTTGGTACGGCCTGTCGTTTATGCGAGAGACAGGCTTGTCTTGCCCGTGCCGAACCACCGCTCACCCGCCCGCTGGCGCTGGATGAAATGGTGTCAGGTTTCTCTGCCTATGACTTCCAATAAAGGGACTTAAGAGCAGGGAAGATTCGGGCATTTTGCCTGTCATGGTTTCTGTGTGGCATATCTTTGAAAGATAAGGCTTATATCCCTGTTCTCAGGTGCCCGTTTTCACCGGATAAAATCCCCCATTGTGCGCCCTGAAGGACACACAAAGTTTAAAATTGTGTTCATTAAATTCAAATAATCGGCGCTATGCGGTTTAAGCGTCATCTTTCCGTTGACGAAAGCAAATTAATCTCAAAAGGTAACGGAGAATGCACATTGAAGGGCAATGTGTGAGGGATGATTTGGCTTGCAAGGCTTTTGCCCCATAAAGCTTTCTGGACGGAGTGACTGATGAAGATCAAAGCCCATTTGCTTTCATATGTTTCTGCCAGCTGTGTGGCACTTGCCGCGCTGCTGCCTGTTCTGCCGGCTGCTGCGCAGGAGCGCGTGCTGAACATCTATAACTGGTCTGATTATATTGATGATTCCATCCTGAAAGATTTCACCAAGGAAACCGGCATCAAAGTCGTTTACGATGTGTATGATTCCAACGAAATCCTTGAGACAAAATTGCTGGCCGGTGGCAGCGGTTATGACATTGTTGTACCTTCTGCTGAATTTATGGGCCGTCAGATTCCGGCAGGTGTTTTCCAGAAACTGGATAAAGACAAACTGCCTAACCTGAAAAATATGTGGGACGAGATCACCAAGCGCACCGTCGCTTATGATCCGGGCAATGAATATTCGGTCAACTATATGTGGGGCACCACAGGGATTGGTTACAACAAAGCCAAAATCAAGGAAGCGCTCGGTGTAGATGAAATCGATAGCTGGGACGTGCTGTTCAAGCCTGAAAATTCGGCAAAGCTGAAAGATTGCGGTATTTATCTGCTGGATTCAGGTAGTGAAATGCTGCGTCCGGCGCTGCATTATCTGGGCTTTGACACCAATAACCCAACCGCTGAAAGCTTCGCCAAGGCGGAAGAACTTTACCTGAGCATCCGTCCGAATATCCGTAAATTCCATTCGTCTGAATATATTAATGCGCTGGCCAATGGCGATATCTGCATGGCTGTCGGCTATTCAGGTGATATTTTTCAGGCACGTGACCGTGCGGAAGAAGCTAAGAACGGTGTGGAAATCGGTTATTCCATTCCGAAAGAGGGCGCTCTGATGTGGTTTGATCAGATGGCTATTCCGGCAGATGCCAAACATGTTGAAGAAGCGCATGAATTTATCAATTATATCATGCGTCCTGAAGTGATCGCCAAGGCTTCTGACTATGTGTTTTACGCCAATGGCAACAAGGCATCGCAGGAATTCATCGATAAGGAACTGCTGAATGATCCGGCGGTTTATCCGCGTGAAGAAGTGATGAAACAACTCTTCGTTCCGATGCCTTACCCGCCGAAAATCAACCAGATGGCAACCCGCACCTGGACCAAGATTGTGACAGGGCACTAAGCAGATCAGGGAACAAACGGGGCAAATGCCCCGTTTGTTTTACAGCCTGTAACAAGCACCACAAACCAGCTGCACAGGTTTCCGGAATTTTATCCGTGACATTTCAAATATGTTTAAGGCTTACAAGACCCGCAATATGAGGGGAACAGCATGAAATCTTTTGGTAGTTTCCGCCGCAAGTTCTCACCCTGGAACGATCCGGCCGCCAAGCCCTATATTTCATTCGAAAACATCGTCAAAAAATTCGACGATGTGACGGTGATTGATGATCTGTCGCTGAATATTTTTAACCGCGAGTTTTTTGCGCTGTTAGGCGCATCCGGTAGCGGTAAATCCACTTTGATGCGTATGCTGGCGGGTTTTGAAGAGCCGACTTCCGGTCGCATCATGCTGGACGGGCAGGATATGCGCGGTATTCCTCCCTATAAACGTCCTGTGAATATGATGTTCCAGTCCTATGCTTTGTTCCCGCATATGACTGTTGAACAGAATATTGGTTTCGGTCTGAAACAGGACGGTATGGCCAAATCGGAAATGGCAGATCGTGTGAACGATATGCTGAAACTGGTGAAGCTGGAGAAATATGCCAAGCGCAAGCCGCATCAGCTTTCCGGTGGTCAACGCCAGCGTGTAGCCTTGGCGCGTGCGGTTGCCAAGCGTCCGAAAGTCTTGCTGCTGGATGAGCCGCTGGGCGCGCTGGATAAAAAACTGCGCGAAGAAACCCAGTTTGAGCTGATGGATTTGCAGATGAATCTCGGCCTGACCTTCCTGATTGTTACCCATGATCAGGAAGAGGCGATGACCATGGCTGACCGTATCGCTGTGCTTGATAAAGGCCAGATCATGCAGGTGGCGACACCGGCAGAAGTCTATGAAGCGCCGAGCAGCAAATTCGTCGCCGATTTTATCGGCAATATTAATATTATTGAGGGCGAAATCAGCCGTTTCGCCAATGGCGTGGCAGATATTGACAGTCCGGCAAATAATGTCGCCATCCGCACCAAAACCGGTAAAGAACTGCATGCCGGTCAGAAGGTCTGGTATGCGATCCGTCCTGAGAAAATCACTATCAGCCGCGAGAAGCCGGAAGATGCGTCGATCAATGCCTTGCAGGGCGAGTTGTGGGATATTGCCTATTTCGGCGATATGAACGTGTTCCATGTGCGACTGCCGAATGGCCGCACTATCAAGGCCTCCAGCATGAACTCCGTGCGCCGCACTGAAGATCCGTTGGGTTATGATGAACAGGTCTGGGTGTCGTTTGAAGATGATGCCGGTATGGTTCTGGTTGCCTGATCACCAAAAGCGCATTCCGAAAAGTGTGAGCGGTTTTCGGATAATATGCGCGTCATTAGAGCGCCGTGCGCCCCATAGGCGCACAAAGGTCGCTCTAACACTTTAAAACTAGAGCATAATTTCATCTAAAACTGTTTCAAGTTTAAGAAATTATGCTCTAAAGAATTGAGGGGTAGTCCATGCAAAAATTGATTGCAGCTATTGCTTCCAGAGCGGTAATCGCCGTGCCTTATATCTGGCTCGGTCTGTTTTTTCTGATCCCGTTCTTCATTGTCTTCAAAATTTCGCTGTCGCAGGTGGCGATGGCGATCCCTGCCTATGATCCGCGCTTTTTCTGGAGCGACGGACTGAGTGTCATCTGGCAGAAAATCCAGCAGTTTTCTTTCGAAAACTATATCTGGCTGACACAGGATTCGCTCTATTACAAAGCCTATTTGTCGAGCGTAAAAATTGCGGCAGTATCGACTTTTCTGGCGCTGCTGATCGGTTTTCCGCTGGCCTATGGCATGGCGCGCGCACCGCTGACACTACGCCCGACCTTGCTGATGCTGGTGATCTTGCCATTCTGGACATCATTCCTCATCCGCGTTTATGCGTGGATTGCGATCCTGAAACCGGAAGGCCTGCTCAACCAGTTTCTGATGTCGCTGAATATTATCGATACGCCGCTGACGATCCTGAATACGGATACCGCGATTTATATCGGTATTGTCTATTCCTATCTGCCATTCATGGTATTGCCGATCTATTCAGCACTGGAAAAGATGGACTATTCACTGATTGAAGCGGCGCAGGATCTCGGTTGCACCCCGCTTAAAGCCTTCTGGAAAATCACATTCCCGCTGGCTTTACCAGGTGTGATCGCCGGTTCGATGCTGGTGTTCATTCCGGCAATCGGTGAGTTCGTGATCCCTGATCTGCTTGGCGGTTCCAGCACATTGATGATCGGTAAGACCCTGTGGAGCGAGTTCTTCTCCAACCGTGACTGGCCGGTTTCTGCTGCCGTGGCGGTGGTGCTGCTGGTTATTCTGGTTATTCCGATTGTGTTGTTCCAGAAAATGCAGACCCGTGCCGATGGGAGTGGCAAATAATGAACACAACATCCTGGTCACGTTTTAACATTGTCTCGGTCGTGCTGGGCTTTGCCTTTCTCTACCTGCCGATTGTGCTGCTGGTGATTTACTCCTTCAATGAATCGCGTCTGGTAACTGTCTGGTCGGGTTTCTCGGTCAAGTGGTATGTCGAGCTTTTCAAAAATCAGGGGCTTAAAGATGCCGCGTGGGTGACGTTACGCGTTGGTGTATTGTCAGCCACGATTGCCACTATCCTCGGTACTCTGGGCGCGCTGGCTTTGACACGCTATACGCGCTTTCGCGGCCGCACCCTGTTCTCCGGCATGATTTATGCTCCGCTGGTAATGCCGGAAGTGATTACCGGCCTGTCCTTGCTGTTGCTGTTTGTGGCTGTCGGTTTTGACCGCGGCTTCTGGACAGTAACACTGGCGCATATCACTTTTGCCATGTGTTTTGTGGCAGTGGTTGTGCAGTCGCGTCTGGTGAGTTTCGACCGCTCACTGGAAGAAGCAGCAATGGATCTCGGTGCGCCGCCGGTGACAACTTTCATGAAAATCACCCTGCCGATTATTCTGCCCGCGGTGGTTTCCGGCTGGATGCTGGCTTTCACTTTGTCACTGGATGATCTGGTAATTGCGAGCTTCACTTCGGGGCCGGGTGCTACAACGCTGCCGATGAAAATCTACAGTCAGGTGCGTCTGGGTGTAACACCGGAGATCAATGCGGTCTGTACATTGCTGATCGGACTGGTGGCAACCGGCGTGATTATCGCATCGGTCGTCAATAAGCGCCGCGTGGTACAGCGCCAGCGTGATGAGCAGGCGGCTTTCCGCCTCGGCTAAGTTTCGTTACAAAAGATATAAACAAAAAGCCGGTGTATCCTATGATGCACCGGCTTTTTGCTTATTTCGATGGTGAGATAAACGGCCTGTCCCATGAGCCGCCAACAAAAAAATGCAGGTTTTCTGCCGGTGGGACGAGCGGCTCTGTTACCGTCAGTTCTGTGGGTTCCGGAGTAGTGACTGGAGCAGGCGGCGTTGCTTCATCACTATCTGCCGGTGTGTCGGCGGTTTCTTTTGCCGGTTGCGGCAAGGTCAATGTGCCGGACAGCGCCAGACTGCGGTCGGTCAGCGGGATAATGCCGGTCAGCGATAAAGCGCCCTGCATGGTCTCCGCTTTGGTGGTTTCCAGTGTGGCCACACCATCGCCAAGCGAGGCTTTGACATCAAGACGCTTGAAATCAAGGCTGACTTTGTCGCGGCGTTGCAGAGCAAAGAATCCCTCGCTTTTCATTTTGGCAATAAAGTCATTGAGGTCGAAACCCAGCATGCGCCCATTATTCAGCGTGAAACTGATTTGCCCGCGCGCATTGCGCAACATGCTTTGCAGGCTTTGCGGTGAGGTTTCAGCTGTCACAGAAAGATTGCCCTGACCACTCAGAATAGGGTCATTCAAGCCGAGAGCTGTTAAAAATGCGGCACTGTCAATATTGGCAGCGTTCAGCCGGACACCGATATTGTCCTGTCCGTCTGCGGTCTGGGACAATTTAATACTGGTCTGGATGGAGCCTTTGAAGGCTTTGGCATCGCCAATATCGAAGATTGCCTGTCCGTCGCGAATTTGCAAGGCAGCAGCAAGGCCGGTCATTTGCGCAGCGCCGATACTGGCATTCTGTGCAGAGAGGCGGATATCAAGATCGGCGCTGTTCAGCAGTCGTGTGTCAATCATGCGTGGCGGGGCATAACGATAGCCGCCGTAATTCTTTGCCTCTTCATCCTCACTGACTTTTGTGACCAGTGTGGTGACAGTGTGAAAGAAAGAGACAGCATTCAAGGTCTGGAATGCCAGAGTGCCGGTCACCACGGGCCGTTGTTTGCCGAAGCCGATTTCCGCAGCACCCTTGGCCGGCATATTATTGAGATTAAGTGCAATATCGGACAATTTAATACGCAGCGGTGTGGCGCTGACATTAGTCTCGATGCTGAAAGCGTCATCTGCAGTGGTACGCAGGGAGTAGCTGGCATCGGATGACAGGCCGACCCAGTGCAGACTTTCGCTGAGCGACGGGCTGGACAGGCTGAACGCACCTTCTGTGAAGATGTTTTCAGAAATATTGCTGCGTCCGTCAAAGCTGATGCTCAGTGGTTTACTGGTTATCTGTGCGCTCATCTGGCTCATGCCGCGCGCCAGCAATAAAAGCGGCTGCGCAACATTCAGATTATAATCCACGGTTTCATCATGCCAGACAGCCTTGCCCTTGACTGTTGCCGCACTGGTTGTCTGCGGCCAGTCGATGCTGGCATTGATCTTGCTGATTTGTTCCTGACGCTCGGTATTACGGGTCGTGAAACCGATACTGCTGTTTTCCAGAACCAGCCTGCCGAAAGGCATGGTTTGTAACTGCTTGTCGTTTTGCTGATCGTTCTCTGTTTTTTTCGCTGTCACATTGCGCGCCTGCCGGATGGCAAGGCCAAGGCGGCCGGAAGATGAGGCCAGTGTATTCACAAATTGCGGTAGGTCTTCTACCGGTTCACTCAAGGCGAAATGCGCATTGATGAGACGGGTTTCAGTAAAGGCAACACGACCGAAGAGGGCATCAAGCGGCGACATTTCCACTTCAATGCGTTCCGCAGCCATAAACGGGGTATTGGTATCCCCCATCTTGCTGACGGTGACATCGCTGAGCGAAGCACGAAAGACCGGAAAGAAGCTCATGCGTGGCGGTTGACGAATCTCAACGCTGTAGCCCGTCCATGCGCTGATATTCTGTGCCAGATGCAGCCGGATGGAATCAGTTGAAACAATATAAGGCAGAGCAGCCAGTGCTCCGGCAAACAGCATTGCTAAAATAACGATAACAGCCAGAACAGGGCGTATCAGCTTCATTGTGTTCCGATCACGTAACAAATTACATCAGGCGAAAATGATTTACAGCATTTTCAGCAAAAGTGTGAAGCGGTTTTGCGTTGGATAATGCGTAACACAAAGAGATAGAGCGATTCTATCGATTCAATATTAACCAGAACCGCTCTAGACCTCACTCCGCGAGAACGCGGGTCGGCGGAAAAGTAATTTCCACAGTCGTGCCCTGTTCCGGTGCAGATTCAATGGAGAACTGCGCACGGTTTGCCTCCACCATGGCTTTCGTCAGAGGCAGACCAAGGCCGGTGCCTTGCTGACGCCAGTCTTTGATGTCGGGATTTTTGAGGGTTTGTGTCTGGCTATTATGATTGCTGACCTGCCGGAAAGGTTTCAGCGCCTGTTCCAGCTCGCTCTGGTTCATGCCGATGCCGGTATCACGCACGCGCATCACCACATGACCTTCCGGCTCATAGCTGGTTGAAACAATCACCTGACCACCCTGACCGGTAAAGCGGATCGCATTGGACAGAAGATTGAGTGCCACCTGACGGATCGAACGGGCATCTGCCACAATATCCGGCAAAAAGGCCGAGAAACTGGAGCGGATAATCACACGCTCCCGATTGGCCTGAGGCTGCATCAGCGCCACAGCTTCAGCCAGTGCATCATTGAGCGCCACAGCTTCAAATTCCAGATCAAGCGCACCGGCTTCAATTTTGGAAATATCCAGAAGGTCGTTGACGAGTGCCAGCACATGATTGCCTGAACGGTGAATGTCACGCAGATATTCACGATAGCGGTCATTCCCGATCGGGCCGAATTTCTCCTCCGCCATCAGTTCGGAGAAGCCGATAATCGCATTCAGTGGTGTGCGGATTTCATGGCTGATCCGCGCCAGAAACTCGGTTTTATGGGTCGAGGCACGTTCAGCTTCCTGACGCGCTGAGGTCAGCTCTTCTTCCGCACGTTTCCATTGCGTAATATCACGCATCACCGCGCAATAGCCTTTGGAGGCAGGCAGTTTGCCGATGGTCATAAATAACGGAATGAAACGTCCCTGCGCTTCACGGCCGATCACTTCCCGCCCGTCATTGAGCAGGCTGGCAACACCATCGCCGGCAAGTCCGTGAATATAGTCAATCGCTGCACGCTGACTTTCAATAGCAAACAAAACGGCGAAGGATTTGCCTGACAATTCATTGATATCATAGCCGAACAGCGCCGCCGCAGACTGGTTGAGCGAACGGATTTTGCCGTCCTGCCCAATAATGACCACGCCGTCTGTGGCAGTATCCAGAATGGACGTCAGTTCATCAATCTGAGTTTGCAATGCATGAAAATCAGGTTGCGGACGATTGTCCGCGGCTGAGTTAACCATTCCGGCATCTTCAGTTTTTGGCTCTGCAGTCTCGGCAGATTGAAATGCCAGTTCTGATTGCAGCTGATGAACCGCATTGTCCTGCGGCGCAGTCTCTGCTGTAATGCTATCGACCAGCTTTAACCGGCTTGGCTGTTTGCTGATATCGTCGTCATTATCAGCTTTCAGTACCAGCTCCGGCAGCAGGCTCAGCATCAGCGCGCGTGCACCCTGCCACGGAACAGACTGGAGATGGGCTTCAACAATCTTATGACCGCCATCGGCGAGGCACAGGATCATACCGCTGAGATTGCTGTCGTCTGACTGGGCAAACAATGCGTCAATGCCACCGGCATGACGCAGATCATCCAGCGAACTATAGCCGGTCATGTCAAAAAATGCCTGATTGGCAAAATGCAGCCGGTCTGCACTGTGGATTAGCACCGGAACCGGCAGGCCGCTCAGCACATGCAGGTCTTCATCCTCCTGCGATGCCATATCGGCTTGTGCCGGTTTTTGTCCGGCTTGTTCGTGATGCTGATTGTGGTTTGCAGGCTGTGTGTCATGCGGATAAGGTATATCTGGTGCTTCAACAGGCAGCTGCGGAGCCGCAATAACCGGCTCCGCCTGCGGAAGTACGGGGGTATCTGCCGCAGTAGGCTGCTCTGTTGCTGGAGATTTAGGTGTTTTCTGGAGAACCTCACGGCGCAAACGATCGGCTATCTCGCGGAAGGCACTGCGCTCGGTTGGCGATAAGCCGTTTTCCGGACGGGCAGGGCGGATTTCCGCAATAATATTGGCCTTATCTGCAGGAGGGATCTCGCTGGCTGGCTCAGTATCCTGCTGACGCTTCTGCGAAGCGCGCAGCGCTTCCATCAGAATGATTTTCTCACTGGAAAGAGGTGCGTTTTTCGCATCATCGGTTTGGGGTGCAGGTGCGTCCGGTACGACAGGCCCTGATATCAAGGCCATGCCAATGGCTTCAGGATCCTGCTCTGTCAAAGAGGGATAGAGAACGCCAAAACCGCTGAAACCGGAGAAGGCCTTGTCGCGCGCAAAAGCAGGTAATGCAGCGAGATCAACAGGAACGCGTTGATCTGTGCCCTGAACAGGCCAGAAAATTCTTTTGCCTGACCATGTTTCCTGTTGTTTCAACAGGGCGGTAATAACACCATCATTATCGAAGCCGAAAACTTTAGCCACATCAGAAAATTTACGGCCGATAATATCAGCGGCATTGTCGCCGACAATTGCTGCAAATTCCGGTGAGATTTCCGTAAAACGGCTGTCAGCATCTACTTTCCAGATAAACCGTGCAGGGGCGCTTTCTTCAGCCGCAGGTACAGTAGTTTCCGGATCGATTTTTGTGCTTTCAGCGGCTTCAGAGGTCTCAGCTGCATCCGGTGCGGGTGCAACTGAAACAGCACTATCCTGCACCTTCTCAACGATAAAGAGATAAGGTGCCTGTTCATTCTGATCGTCAAGGCGGATCATCATTGCGGGCAGGGTGCTTTGGCCGGCGCGTACACGACGGCGCACAATGCCATCGGCTTCATCCTGCGCTTCAACGATCAGATCAGCCAAAGTGTTGCTGTTGATGTTCAGGGCATCAAACTGCACATCGCTGTTCAGAATGGTTCCGTCTGCCTGCACTTGCACAAGATGATGATGGGGCAAAGGCGGAATAATGTTGTTTGCTGTATCTGTTGCAGCTGTAGTCATGAGAATGACCGGCTCATGAGTATGTGCCAGCGACAGCGGTGTTACAGTGCATTGCTGCAAGGCTGAGTGCAAACCGCCGCCCAGGCGCAGCATAATTGTCTTCGCGCTCTCTGTGTTAAGATCGAGAGCCGAAATCTGACGCCGTGTCTGCGGGCTGAAATCCGCATTCTGTCCGATAAGTGCTGCTGCTACATCTTCCCCGAGAAGACGGGCGCCGCTGTCATTTGCCCAGAGTACAGTTTGCAGATCGTGCGACAGCACCAGCATTGCGTCTCCCCTTGCGAGAGCCGCACGGATGCCGGAAAGAGGGATCAGCTCCATGAAATCCAGATGCTGTTGCATATATTTAGTTCCGTACCCGACCAATAACTGATTTGATCTGTCTTAAGCTGTTGTCTGTTATCGGAAAATTTTGGTCCCGACAGAGAATTTACAGGCATTATCACCACAAAGCGGGCGGTTCTGACAAACACTTTCTTAACTATTAGTTAATGTCCCCAAGGGGCAAAGCACTGTCTGATGAAACTTGCGGATAATAATCTCCTGCTGCGGCTTCATCTGTCAGGGCGCATTATAGTTAATCAGTGGTAAATACAGGGTTTACATGGCATAATCATGATGAAAACATAAAAGCACTGCATTGGTTTTCCGGTTTTTCAGGCAGGCAGAATGAAATCCTGAGCAATAATCCGGTAAGGCATCATATTTTCACAAAGTTTTTTTGATATATGCTTGCAATATGCGATGATTTTACGTATCTGACCCCTATCGGCAGCCTGATTGATTCACTGCCGGATTGGTACGCGGTCGTAGCTCAGTTGGTTAGAGCGCAGGATTGTGGCTCCTGAGGTCAGTGGTTCAACTCCACTCGACCGTACCATTCCAAATTTCCCGATTTTATATCAATAGATTATGATCTGATGCCTCATCTGTAGGCAGAGCAGTTTTGTATTTATTTTGACAAAAGCGGAGATGCTCCGCTTTTGTCCGGTATGATTTTGCTTAATAGTTCCGGCTCGGATCGACGTGGATATTGCCATCGTCATAGACCTGAATTTTCACATCCGGATTTCCCTCAAATATCTGATATTCAACCCCGCGACGCATTTTCCATTGATAGCCGCGCTGAGGATCAGAGGCATTCGAGGGCTCCCATTTCATTTCTGAAAATTCTTTGCCCTGAGACCAGCGATTTTCTTTTTTGGCAAAGACCTTGCTTGGCGTGTCAGTCTGATCGCGCAAATTGAAATCGTAATAATTTTTACGATCCTGAAGAAGAATATCGCGGGCATTTTTCAGGGGCTTGCCCTTTTCATCAACCTTATCACGATCACTGATATGTGCCGTATAGGTCTCAACCAGTTTGGCTGGTTTTGATGTATCATTGCTTGCAGATACTGGCTGATTTTGGCTGGCTACGGGCTTGTCCGTCTGTGTTGCACTTGTTGTGCATGCTGTAAGCACGGAAAGCGATGTAAAGACTGTAATAATGCCTGTATACTTCAATCTTTCTCTCCCCCGCTGATTGAAGTCGCAGATATATGTTATTTTTTACGCTATTAAAACTATAGAAATGTGTCTCTTCCGCTAGTGACAGGCGAAATAGTAAAAATAAATCTGAATAGACTGCCGGATATATTTTAGAAAAGCGTTCCCTGACCGCTGTCTTTGGCACGCGGAGCTTTAGTTTTCTTGTCTTTGGCAGGTGGTTCGGCAGATTGCATTTTTGGAGTCTGAGCTGCCGGAGCTGGCGCTGAACCATCCGCAATGACGGAGCGATCACCGTCATGAAAGCGCAGTGTCAGATTTTCGCCTGTTTGCACTGCCGCTGCTGCTTTAACCGGCAGCCCCTGATCGTTCAGTACAATAGCAAAGCCACGCTTGAGGACACTTGTATGGGACAAGGTTTCCATCAGTCGGGACAGCTCCAGACTGCGGGTACGGTATTTCTGCAGGCTATGACGCATGGCTTGATCGCCGCGCCGTTGCAGATTGGCAATATTGAGCGCCCATTGACGGGAGCGGCGCAGGATCAGCTCGCCGGTCAGTCTTGATGATGTCTGTCGCAGCAAGTTGCGGCTGTTCTGCGTTTTGAGAGACAGGCCTCTCGGCAGGCGCTGATTGAGCTGTTGCAACTGCAAGCGGCGCTCTCTGATCTGCTGATTGAGCAGGCGCGGGGAGAGGTGGCGCTTCAGACCATCAAAACGCGCACGTTTTTGCTCTGTGCTAACCAGCAGCGCGCGGCCCAGTCTGGAGCCTGCTTCATCGAAGCGGCGTCTAGGCAAGGCAAGCAACTGATCGGTCGACGGCAATGCTCTTTGCAAAGCGCGATAGGATTCACGCCGCCTGTCGATCAGACGTGTCATGGCTGATGCCAGTCGTGCACTGTAAGATGCGAGTTGTGCCTGCAAATCTGTACGAACCGGCACGGCCATTTCTGCTGCGCCGGTTGGTGTCGGGGCACGCATATCCGCCGCAAGATCAATCAGTGTCCAGTCGGTTTCGTGCCCTACAGCTGAGATAACCGGAATATCGGAGGCCGCAACTGCGCGTACTACATTCTCATCATTAAAGCCCCAGAGATCTTCCAGACTGCCGCCGCCACGGGCAACAATCAGCACATCCGGTCGGGGCAGCACTTCGCCGAAATAGGCTGAGTTGAAACCGGCAACGGCACGGGAAACTTCCTCTCCGGTTGTCTCGCCCTGCACACGAACCGGCCAGACCAGTACATGCAGAGGAAAACGATCGGTAATCCGGTGAATAATATCACGGATTACCGCGCCGGTCGGAGAGGTGATGACGCCGATGGTGCGCGGCATGAACGGCAGCAATTGCTTGCGGTCTGCATCAAACAGCCCTTCACGTGCCAGCCGCTGTTTACGCTCTTCGAGCAAAGCCATCAGTGCACCGGCACCGGCAGGCTCCATCTGCTCAATCACGATCTGATATTTGGATGAACCCGGATAGGTCGTGAGTTTGCCGGTGGCAATCACTTCCATACCTTCTTCCGGCCGGAATTTAATGCGGCTCATGGAGCCGCGCCAGATCACAGCCTCAATCCGCGCACGCTCATCCTTGAGGGCGAAATAAGCGTGGCCAGAAGAATGCGGACCGCGATAACCGGAGATTTCGCCGCGCACCCGCACATGACTGAACGTATCCTCAACAGTACGTTTCAGCGCACCGGATATTTCCGATACAGAGTATTCCGCAACATTGGTCGCGTTGTTTTCTGTCTGACGGTCGGGCGAATCTGGAAAAAAACTCATGACTCTATTGGCCATTTTATGGGCTTGGCGGTCAAGAGACTTTGCTGTTGTCCAGCGTGAAACGGCCGGGGCAGAGCACTTCACAGTCCAATAGAATCAATCAGGTACCCGTGACAACGCTACCAAACTGAGAATCTGGAGCGAACACTATGATCCGATTTGAATATAATCCGCTCCGATCGGGCAAAATATGCGCAAAACAAAAAAGTTAGGGCGTCGCTCTGATTTAATCAGACCGAAATGCGCTCTAAAAACAATTTTACCGGAAATGGCTTTGATTATTCAGAAAAGCGGATCGGTTTACGAAAACTGGATTTAATAGCAGCTGCGATCAGGTCAATGGCGGGTGCATGAATGCCCTGCGCGCGAATGAGAGATAAAGCACAGGATGGCAGTTTGGGGAAACCGTCTTCCTCATTGAGTACGCGCATGCCGCTTCCCATCATATTATCAGGCAGGATCGAAATTGCGCTGCCGGAACGCACCGCCATAAGTATGGAGCGTGCGGAGGATGTGGATAAAACGATACGATATTCGCGTTGCATCGTATTGAGATTATCCGTCAGCACTTTGCGCCAGCCGCAATTTGTCTTGTTCATCGCCAGCGGTATAACGGGCTCTTCATGCGGAGAGTTTTCAGCTGAGGTTGCCCATACGAAACGGCTGGTATTCAGAACCTTTGAGCGTTTTTGCCCTGTATTATGCGTGATGAGAGCAAGATCCAGCGCTCCGCGCCGGATATGGTCAATCAGCGCATCCGTCTGCTCACAATGCAAAATGGTTTCAATCGCCGGATAATCACGGAATATGGGCTGCAATGCATCCTGCACCATATGCTCCAGATAAACGTCAGGAAGGCCGATGCGTATATTGGCCTGTATCTTATCTGTGCGGAATGAGGCGACTGTTTCATTATTCAGCTCTATAAGACGCCTTGCATAATTTAACAGTTTTTCGCCATGCGGCGTGAGCAGGAGATGGCGCCCTTCACGGGCAAATAGCGGTTTGCCGATACGCTCTTCAAGGCGGCGGATCTGCATGGAAATTGCAGACTGGGTTCTGAAAACACTGTCTGCCGTTTTGGTGAAACTACCGGTTTCGGCAATCAGCAGAAAAGTACGCAACTGATCCAGGTCAAGTAGTGTCTGCATGCCATGCTCCGGTTAAGTTCCGGTAATCATATGGAATATCTTAATGAAGGCAAATGATTTTATTGTAATTTTTTAGTATATTTACGTGTGGAAATATAAAATAAGATAAATTTAATATATTGTGGTTTGCTTTTATTAAGACCTGTTCAGCTTTGTTAAGAAAATCATTATGTATGCTGACGCAAAGTCAGGTGTATTTTACAAAATAATAAAAAAGCGGCTGCATTTTTTGAAACGCACAGCCGCTCTTTATCAGTAAAGGCAATTAGTATGAATAGGCCTTAAAGACCGGCTCTACAGACTGGTTCCAGTCGCTGCTGAAATGAGACAGCATTACCTCTGCCAATGGTTTTCCGGACTGAATGATCGCTTCCAGCGGCTCAAGATAGATACTCTCGTCACGGCCGTTTTCATCCGTCTGTTTGCGGTTCTTAAGGCCCTGAGAGGCGATTGCGACAGCTTGTGCTGCAATATCTGCGACTTTACCCTTGCCGAAGACTGTGGCAAGGCCGCTTGCAGGCACGGCATTACGCATTGCAACCACTTGTTCGAAGTCCCAATCCTTCGTCAGATCCAGCGCCGCATTCAATGCATCCTGATCGTAGAGCAGGCCAACCCAGAAAGCGGAAAGTGCTGCAATATGGGACAGAGGACCGCCGTCAGCTCCGCGCATTTCAAGAAAGCGCTTAAGGCGGACTTCGGGAAACAGTGTGGAAATATGGTTTGCCCAGTCGCCCATATTGGGCTGCCCGACAGACGGATGATCCTTCATCGCGCCATTCAGAAACTGGCGGAATGTAATATGGGTGCAGTCAATATAATGGCCGCCGCGCATAATGAAATACATCGGCACATCCAGTGCCCAGTCTACATAATCAGCAAAACCGAAGCGTTCTGAAAACACAAATGGCAGGACGCCTGCGCGTCTGTTATCCGTGTCGCGCCAGATGTCGGAGCGCCATGATTGCAGGCCGTTTGTTTTGCCTTCTGTGAATGGTGAGGAAGCAAAAAGCGCTGTCGCAACGGATTGCAGCTTCATGCTGACCTGCATTTTGTGGCGCATATCCGTTTCAGAACCGAAGTCCAGATTCACCTGAATGGTTGAGGTGCGATACATCATGTCCAGTCCCTGGCTGCCAACTTTAGGCATATAGGCTGTCATGATGGCATAACGGGATTTCGGCATTACCGGCGTTTCGGCGCGCGTCCATTTCGGGCTGCCGCCCATACCAAGGAAGCGGATGCCGAGCGGCGTGGCGATGGTTTGCACATCTTTCAGATGTTGGCTTGCTTCCGCATAGGTCTGGTGAATGGTTTGCAGCGGCGCACCGGAGAGCTCAAACTGACCGCCGGGTTCCAGAGAGATTGCGCCCTGGCCTTGCGGGCTGACCAGTCCGATCAGTTTGCCTTCGTCAATGATAGGATCCCAGCCAAGGCGCTGTTGCATCGCTTCCAGAATGGCGCGGATACCTTGCGTACCCTCATATGGAACAGGGCTGTTATCTTTGGTGTAATAGGGAAATTTCTCATGTTCAGTGCCGATGCGCCATTTGTCCTGTGGCTTACAGCCTTCTGCGAGATATTCAGCCAGTTCCTCAATGCCGGAAATAGCTGTTTCGTCTGTGGTATCCCGAGCCATGCTTTGCATTACCCTATTTTGTAGTTGTCACTATTCATATATGTGATTGGCGTTTTTTTACCCAACACGCAAGTGGAATTATTTGGCCGAATTATTTGGAACGATAGCAGGACGCGTAATTGAGCCTTGTCCTGTTGCGAAGAACCCTGAAAAAAATGCGCTATTGCCGGAATTATGCGGTGACCGGTGCATAAAAAACGCAATCAATGCCAGTCGCCGATGCTTGCCTGAATCACAGCCATAGCGGCTACCGCAGCGGTATCTGCACGTAAAATTCTGGGGCCAAGCGGAATCGCAGTGACAAAGGACTGCTTATGCAGATATTGACGCTCATCTTCTGAGAAACCTCCCTCAGGGCCGATGAAGACGCCGGCAGGTTTGCCTTTCAGACTGGTCAAGAGTGGCAGAGGATTGTTGCCTTCAGCGGCCTCGTCGCAGAATATCAGTGCGCGCGCCTCATCCCATTGTTCCATGAATTTATCAAAACGTAACGGCTCTCTGTATTCCGGCAAAGACAGGATTCCGCATTGTTCTGCGGCTTCACGCATATTGGCCTGCATCCGCTCACTGTTAAGCTTGGGCATCTGACAGTGCTGGGTGATAACCGGCTGTAATACAGAAGCGCCCATTTCTACGGCCTTCTGGATGATATAATCCATGCGGCCGGTTTTCAGCGGGGCAAAACAATAATAAAAATCAGGCGCTTCCGGCTGTGGGCGTGTCTGCTCGGCAGGATGCAGAGAAACGCGTTTTTTGCCTGTTTGCTCTATGTGAGCCAACCATTCACCGTCGCGCCCGTTAAATAGCAAAATCTTGTCACTGTCCCGCATGCGCAGAACATTGAGCAGGTAATGTGCCATATCCGCCGGAGCCTCAATGGGGTGATCCGGTTGCAGAGGGAGGTCAATAAGCAGTCGTTGCATTCTGTAATTTGCGCGCATGGGCTACGGATGGCAGAGAGAAGGCCGGCAGGTCAAGTGATAAAGAGTTCTGTAGCCTGTGAGCAAAAAACAGAGCGGTAAAATAGGCGGAGAAATCCTCGGTCAAAGAAAATCTGGCGGTCATTTGTGGTGCTGTAATTGTACTTATCACGGAGACTCACTGCGGTGGCTCAGCCGGAAATTCGGAGCTTGGGCGGCGCATTTTGCTTATGCGTAAAGATCTATGGTTACTATTTGATTGAGTGAGATCGGGTTTTTATGCTGCATAGGGGCGTTTCAGTTGCTGATCTGCCACAATGAAAATCAAACTGATTTTTGTATGTGTTTTTAGCGTGTATCTTGCGCATGTTTTATTGCTGTTAAGATCGCCTGCTTATATCTGGAAGCACCTTTCAACAATGCTGAGTCCGTGTGCATTCTTATGCAATGTGCCGGTTCATGCTGAATTTAGTCCGCTTCCGGGAGACTTGTTTCCATGTCCGCAAAGAGCGCCACGCTCCTGACTGTCCTTATGCTGTCTGCAATCCTGTTTACCGGATTGGGCTTGCTTTCCGTTGAAACCGGCGGCAGTGCTGTTGCAAATGACGGATACGGAATTTCGTCCTTCCATCATTAAGGCATGTCCGGCAAAACCGGGAACCGGTTTTGCGTGAGGCAAATGCGCAGAAATAAATAATCCGAGCGGTTCCTGCAAGTCAGCCATAACCGGAGTTGCTCTGATAAAGTTCGGGATTGACTGATATTTCTCTGACGGGGAATATTCATTTTTCATGAAAAAGCCGCGCAGGTCACTGATCGCGCGGCTTTTTTGTGTCTGATTTTCAGGGAGTCCTGTATTTGTTCAGTCGTTGATTGCATTTAATGCTTTTCTGCGAGCGGGCATTGCCACGCGGCCGGTTGCATTAATGCGGAGTGCCGACCTCATCGCGATATTCGAGAATGTCGCCTGGCTGGCACTCAAGGACGCGGCAGATTTTTGCCAGTGTTTCAAAACGTATACCGCGTACTTTTCCGGATTTGAGCAGGGATACATTGGGTTCAGTGATGCCTATATCAGCAGCAAGCTGGCGTGAGCGGATTTTTTTACGTGCTAAAACAACATCGAGATTGACAACAATTGACATTTTTCACCTTAAAAAATTGAATAAAAATAAATTTATACTTGGCTCTGTTTTAGTTTTTAAAATTGCATGGAATTTTCATAATCTGATTTCGGAAAAAACCGGAAATACAATAAATTAACAGGCGGAAAAAAATCGTCCTTTCTCTATTGGAAATTTATAACTCATCATATGAAAAAAACCATAAATGGATACTGCAATAAAATGCAGGTAATAAAAAGGTAGTTGTTAATTTTAAATTGTAATTTACATGTAATGGTTAATTAATTTTATATTATTTTGTATTTATAAAATTAGATTATTTAATAAATATTTGTTTATTAATTTATTATTTAAGTAAAATTATATTAAATATTTTATTTGATTTGTATATTGTTTTTTTGATTTGAGGTTTTTCCGATTTTTTCGGCGTTAAAGATAAAAGCACCCGTATAAAACTATACGAGTGCTTCACTGATCAGTCAGAATTCTGAAAATATATGCAGGGCTCCAGCTTAATGCGGATTAGCCGAAGGTTGTCGGATCTGGTCCGATGCGTCCGTCAGAGGCATCCAGCTTGTCGATTTCATCATGTTCAATGCCCAGAAGTTTGAAATCTGTGACTTCAAAATTTTCTTTAATGCGGGCAGGGGTGACCGATTTTGGAATGACAACATTGCCGATATCCAGATGCCAGCGCAGAATGACCTGAGCGACAGATTTGCCATGGTTGGCCGCAATGGCTTTTAAAACCGGATTATCCAGAATTTTGCCCTGTCCGAGCGGGCTCCATGCTTCTGTGGCGATATTATGCTGCTGATGGAACTGGCGCAGATTATCCTGCTGGAAGTATGGATGCAGTTCTATCTGATTTATGGCTGGTACAACATCTGTTTCACGTAAAATACGCTGCAGATCAGCGGTGCGGAAATTGGAAACGCCGATTGATTTTACACGGCCTTCTTCACGCAATTTGATGAGTGCGCGCCATGTATCAAGGAATTTATCTTTATTCGGCATTGGCCAGTGAATGAGATAAAGATCAAAATAATCTGTACCGAGGCGCTCAGCCGAAGTATCGAAAGCCTTCAGAGTGGAATCATAACCCTGATCGTCATTCCAGACTTTCGTTGTCAGAAAAATATCCTGACGTGCGATGCCGGAATTACGGATTGCCTGACCGACACCCTTTTCATTCTTGTAAATTGCGGCAGTATCAATGTGACGGTAGCCGGTTTCAAGCGCGGTTGTCACACTGGCGACGGCTTCTTCATCGCTGATCTGCCATACACCGAAACCCAGTTGCGGAATGGAGTTGCCGTCGTTCAGTTTGATCGCAGCTACGGTCATGTCCTTATTCCTTTTCTGTTTTTTGCGCCGGTAATTTCATCGCATTATTTGGGATGGGCCGGCGAAGCACTTTGCAGAACCCAATCTTGAATCAGTTCTTACAGTTTTTGCAAGTCCGGCTTATGTCAAAAGCGATAAATTCTTGGGGGTGGTTTTTCGCAAGCCTGTCTGTCACCGGACAGATTTCTTCTTTCGCGATGTAATGCCGGACAGAGGGTCGGAGGCGAGATACGAATATAGCCGCAATTTGCCATGCGATGAATAGAAAAGCCCTGCATCATCGTTTGATGCAGGGCTTCTGATTTTGAGGCGTTTAAGCAGAAATTTTACTCAGTTCTGCAGGGCAGCTTCAGAGAACGACGACTTTCGTGCCCACCGGCACCCGTTCATAGAGGTCTTCCACATCCTGATTGCGCATACGGATGCAGCCGGAAGATACCGCCCGCCCGATGGTCGATGGCGCATTGGTGCCGTGAATACGATAAAGCGTATTGCCTAAATACAGCGCACGTGCGCCGAGTGGATTGGCAATGCCGCCTTCCATGCGGATAGGAAGAATGCGGCCTTTCTTGCGTTCGCGGGCAATCATTTCTTTCGGCGGGTGCCAAGTCGGCCATTCGGCTTTGCGGCTCACAGTTTCTGTGCCTTTCCAGCCGAAACCTTCTTTACCAACGCCTACGCCATAGCGGCGGGCTTTGCCATTGCTCCCGACAAGATACAGAAACTTGTTTTTTGTATCGATAACGATTGTTCCGGATTTGTGGGAGGCTGTGTAATCAACTTCCTGCGGCAGATAAATCGGGTTCATACCACCTGCGGCCTTTGCAGGATTTTGCGCTGCTGTCGCGCTGGTACGAATGAATGAACCCTGCTGATAGGTTGCATTCCGGCGCAGGGTCTTATCCTGTTTTGTGCGTGCTTGCTGGTTTGTGTATGAGCGCTGCACCGGTGCCTGAATGTCTTGTGGTCCGCTGTTGCGGTAGATACGCGGCTTTGATGGCGCAAGCTGTGTGGTATAACGTTGAGGCTGCAATTGAGTGACCCAGGGCGCACTCAGATCAGGGCTGAGAACCAGAGGCGGCGGTGTGGCATAACGGTCATTGGCAAATGCGCCGCCAGCTGAAATGGCGGACAGGGCAAAAGCAGCAATGGATGCGATCAGCAGCAGATGACGTGGTTTCATCAGATCGTCCTGTGTTGAAGTCATGCCTGAAACTGTGATGCACTGTTCAGCAGGCGAGGCATGCAGATTCCTTTGCCCCGACTGTGATGCCTGACCCTTTTGAAAAGGTGAATCACTGCCTTGCGGATGCACGAATGCGGTGAAAACTTTCTCTTTTGGTTATCAGCAGGTAAATATTCTTGGTTGGGTTTCGCAACTGCATTCCATCTTGAAACGGAAGATATGTTCTTTTTTTGTTCCATGTCAAATGAAATATGTTATAGAGAGACTCATTGGTTTAAGCAGGGATTGTGCAGGTGAGTAATGGGGCAGGATATACCGGTTCTGGAGGCGGGATTGCATTTGGGGGAAGACGGGCGGGTACGCTGCGGATGGCATGGCGGTTTGCCGGACTATCTGCTTTACCATGATACGGAATGGGGGTTTCCGGTTGATAATGATCGCCGTCTTTTCGAGAAAATATGTCTGGAGGGCTTTCAGTCCGGCCTGTCATGGCTGACGATTTTGCGTAAACGTGAAAATTTCCGTCGTGCTTTTGCAGAGTTTGATTTTTATGAAATGACGCAGTTTACTGAGGAAGATGTTGAACGTCTGATGCAGGATAAGGGCATTGTACGCCATCGCGGCAAAATCAAATCAGCGATTAATAATGCAGGACGTGCGATTGACCTGATTGCTGAGAAAGGTTCGCTGGCTGCTTATTTCTGGAGCTTTGAGCCGCAGCCGAAAGACCGGCCGGTGCGGTTTGATCTGGCGGCCTATAAAGCTAATCCTTTAACCGAGATTTCTACCCGTATCAGCAAGGATTTGAAGAAGCGTGGCTGGTCATTTGTCGGCCCGACGACGGTTTATGCTTTTATGCAGGCAATGGGGCTGGTGAATGATCATCTGGAAGGCTGTTATTGCCGCCCTGTGATTGAACGCTTGCGGCAGGATTTTGTGCGGCCTGCATAATGTGTTTCTGCGCGGATCTTACTCTTGCCGCATGCAAACTGATCGGTTAGGAAACATACGCGCCTTTCAAGGATATTAAGGCATTTAATCTTCAAGATAACTCAAGTTTAGCGGATCAGTATCATGGCAAATAAAGCGGAGAAGATGAAAGCGCGGTTGCCGCGCGGCTTTGTGGACCGTGAGCCTCATGATCTGCGTGCTGCCGAGAAGATGCTGGCGACAATCCGTGAGGTTTATGAGCGTTACGGTTTTGATCCGATTGAAACACCGCTTGTTGAATATACTGATGCTTTGGGCAAATTCCTGCCGGATCAGGATCGCCCGAATGAAGGTGTGTTCTCGCTGCAGGATGATGATGAACAATGGCTGTCGCTGCGCTATGATCTGACTGCGCCGCTGGCGCGTCATGTGGCTGAGAATTTCAATGAAATTCAGCTGCCGTTCCGCACCTATCGCAATGGCTGGGTATTCCGCAATGAAAAACCGGGTCCTGGTCGTTTCCGTCAGTTTATGCAGTTTGATGCGGATACGGTTGGCGCGCCGGGCGTGTCTGCCGATGCGGAAATGTGCATGATGGCAGCGGATACGCTGGAGCGTCTTGGCATTCAGCGCGGTGATTATATGATCCGCGTCAATAATCGTAAGGTTCTCGACGGCGTGCTGGAGGCAATCGGTCTGGCTGGTGATGATAATGCCGGTCGTCGTTTGAATGTGCTGCGTGCCATCGACAAGCTCGACAAGTTTGGTGAAGAGGGCGTGAAGCTGTTGCTTGGTGAGGGCCGCCGTGATGAATCCGGTGACTTTACCAAAGGTGCTGGCCTTGATGCCGCAGCGATTGCCAAAGTTCTCGACTTTACCGCTGCCGGTGCGGAAGATGGTCAGCAGACCATCGTGAATTTACGTGCTGTTGTTGAAGGCAATGCCCGTGGCACAGAAGGCGTTGAAGAACTCGCACAGATGCAGATTTTGTTTGATGCAGGCGGCTATGCCGGTCGTGTCAAAATTGATCCGTCCGTTGTGCGTGGTCTCGAATATTACACCGGCCCTGTCTATGAAGCTGAGCTGCAGTTCGATGTCACCAATGAAAAGGGTGAAAAAGTCGTGTTCGGTTCTGTTGGCGGCGGTGGTCGTTACGATGGACTGGTATCGCGTTTCCGCGGCCAGCCGGTTCCGGCAACAGGTTTCTCGATCGGTGTTTCCCGCCTAATGACTGCGTTGAAAAACCTCGGCAAGCTCGGCACAGAAGATGCAATGGCGCCGGTTGTCATTACTGTAATGGATGGTGATGCCGAAAGTCTTGGACGCTATCAGAAATTCACGCAGGATCTGCGTGATGCCGGCATCCGCGCCGAGATGTATCAGGGCAACTGGAAGAAATTTGGTAATCAGCTGAAATATGCAGATCGCCGCAATGCGCCGCTTGCGATTATTCAGGGCGGTGATGAGCGTGCCAATGGCGAAATCCAGATTAAGGATCTGATCGAGGGCAAGCGTCTTTCCGGTGAGATCGAAAGCAATGAGGAATGGCGTGCAAGCCGTCCGGCGCAGATCACTGTCAAAGAAGCTGATCTGGTTGCTGAAGTGAAGCGTATTCTGGCTGAACAGGCTGAGGATCGTTTGCAGGAACGAAGCAGGCAGGCGAACTAAAATGAGCAATCGTCAAACAGCAGATATTGCCGCTGATCTGGCGTCTTATTTTGCAACCACGTCGAGTGAAGCCGTTGATATTCCGATCCTGCAACCGGCTGATCCGTTTCTGGATATGGCCGGTGAGGATCTGCGCAGCCGGATTTTCCTGACCGAGAATGAGAATGGCGACAGTCTGTGCCTGCGTCCGGAATTTACCATTCCGGTCTGCCGCAATCATATTGCGCTGAATGCAGCCACACCAAAACGCTATTCCTATATTGGTGAGGTTTTCCGTCAGCGTCGTGAAGGTGGTACAAGCTTTCATCAGGCCGGTATTGAAGATCTTGGCGGCGATAACGAACCTGCCTCAGATGCGCGCTCTTTGAGCGATGCTCTGAATGCTGTGCGTCAGGCTGCCCCCCATGCATCATTGCAGGTTCTGCTCGGCGATCAGTCTGTGTTTGAAGCTGTTCTGGCATCTCTCGGCCTGCCGCGCGGCTGGCAGAAAAAATTGGCACGTGCTTTTGGCAGTGCTGAACTGCTGGAGCTGGCCTTGCAGGATTTGGCATCGCCGCGTCTTGGTAATGTTATCCCTGAGCGTTTGCGTCAGATTGTTGATGAGCAGGGCGAAGATGCTTTGGTCACGGCACTTGCGCAGGAAATGCAGGTTGCAGGTATTTCGCCAGCCGCGGGCCGCAGTCCTTCTGAAATTGCACGGCGTCTGATGGAGAAGCAGCAGCTGGCTGCGGTTCAACTGGCAGATCGGGTGCTGACGGCGCTTAAGACATTTCTGTCCATTCGCGTGCCGCTGGAACAGGCGACTGCACAGCTGACAGAATTTGCTGAACAGAATGGTCTTGATCTCGGTGCTGCATTGCAGAGCTTCGGCAAACGTGTTGAGGAAATGCGTAAGACTGGTATTGATCTCGGCATTATCGCTTATGATGCAGGTTTTGGCCGCCCGCTCGATTATTATACCGGTCTGGTTTACGAAATTACCAGTCGTGATGCTGATTGTGGCGTGATTGTCGGTGGCGGACGCTATGACCGCTTGTTGACAATGCTGGGCGCGAAAGAGCGTATTTCCGGTGTTGGTTTTTCCATCTGGCTCGACCGCTTACAAAAATGCGCCGAGGCAACACAGACAGGAGCACGCTCATGACTGTAACACTGGCTTTGCCTTCCAAAGGCCGCCTGAAAGAGCAGACAATTGCAGTCATGGCGAAAGCCGGATTGCATGTGGTTCTGCCGGAAGATGACCGCAACTACCGCGCCCGTATTGAAGGCGTGGATGATGTGGATATTTTGTTTCTCTCCGCGTCAGAAATTGCCCGTGAACTGGGCTATGGCACGGTTGATCTCGGTGTAACCGGTGAGGATCTTATTCGTGAGACACTGGCGCGTGCCGATGAAAAAGTGCAGATTGAGACACAGCTTGGCTTTGGTCATGCAGATGTGATCGTGGCTGTGCCTGAAGTCTGGCACGATGTTGCGACAATGGCCGATCTGGATGATGTAGCGGCAGATTTCCGTCAGCGCCATGGACGCCGTTTGCGGATTGCCACCAAATATTGGCGGCTGACACAGCAGTTCTTCTCTCAGAAACACGGAATTCAGGTTTACCGTATTGTTGAGAGCTTGGGTGCTACCGAAGGTGCACCGGCAGCCGGTTCCGCAGATATTATCGTAGATATTACTTCGACCGGTTCGACATTACGAGCCAATAGGCTGAAAATTCTGGATGATGGCATTATGCTGAAATCGCAGGCTTGTCTGGTTTCTGCACGCCGCAGTCTGGATAATCCGCGTGTGGCGGAAATCATCAGCCGTATTTGTTGTAGTTTGAAATAAGCTTAAATACTTAAAGTTTAAAAATTAAAGGCCGCAATTCGTAAGAATTGCGGCCTTTTTGATAGATCAAAAGCGTTTGGCTATTAGCGACCGCGACGGTCAACTGAATATGCACCGGCACCGGTTACGGCGAGCAGCAGCAGGCCACCTGCAATTGCGAGGTTCTTCTGTGCCATCAGTGCGTTCATGCCTTCGGCAAAATCCATATGAGCTACCAGTGTGGCGCCGATGGTGAACAGCGCAACAACAACCGCTGCGATACGGGTCTGAAAACCGATCAGAATGGCAAGGCCGCCGACAAATTCAATCAGGCCAACGAGAACTGCGGTCACGCTTGGCATTGGCAGGCCGATTGCACCGAAATACTGCGCAGTACCTTCAAGGCCGGTCAGCTTGCTCCAACCTGCAAGAATGAAAAGAATAGCAAGAAAGATGCGGGAGATCAGGATAACAATGGAATTCTGGGAGGCGGAAACAGTGCTCATTATGAGGCTCCGGATGAGATATTGCTGGAGGGGTAAGAGGCTTCCAGGCAATAAAAGTTAACAATAGAAAAGTGATTTATGCTGCAGGCTCATTGTGCGCAGCATGAAGTGCTGTTGCGCAATGGATAACTAACAAGTGACTGTATTGTAAATATAGACAGATATTGACATATCGTTCATCAATAGTGAACCCTAAAATAGCATGTCGAAATTTAAAATTGTTCACTCTGCATTGATAACGGGCTAAAGTTACGAGACGTTATAAAAGAAAACAGCCCGCAACAGTGAGCTGTTGCGGGCTGCAATAAATGCATCATACAAAGCAACTTATGAGGGCTGCAACATCAGTTCCGGACGCACTAAAGCTTCATATTCTGCTTCACTGACAAGGCCGCTTTTCAGGGCTTCTTCGCGTAAAGTCGTGCCATTATGATGAGCGGTTTTGGCAATCTTCGCGGCCGCATCGTAACCGATTTGCGGGGCAAGAGCTGTTACCAGCATCAGCGAATTTTCCATCAGTTCATGAATGCGGGCTTCATTGGCTTCAATCCCGTCAATACAATGATCAACAAAAGAATTCATGCCATCGGCCAGCAAACGGATAGATTGCAGCACATTGGCCGCTATTACCGGTTTGAAAACATTAAGCTCAAAATGCCCCTGACTGGAAGCAACGGTGACAGTCGTATGATTGCCGAAAACCTGCGCAGCCACCATGGTCAAAGCTTCTGCCTGAGTCGGATTGACTTTGCCCGGCATGATCGATGAACCCGGTTCATTCTCCGGCAATTGCAATTCCCCGAGACCGGAGCGCGGGCCAGAGCCGAGAAAGCGAATATCGTTGGCAACTTTAAACAGATCCGCAGCTAAAGCATTCAGGCTGCCATGCAGGTTGAGCAGAGCGCCATGGGAGGCGAGTGCTTCAAACTTGTTGGGCGCTGTTTTGAACGGGAGACCGGTAATATTGGCAACGGCTTCCGCGAAACCGGTATCAAAACCTTTGGCGGAGTTCAGGCCGGTGCCGACCGCTGTACCGCCTTGTGCCAGCAGATAAACATCTGTCAGGCTTTGCACAATACGGTGCTTGCCATATTCAATTGCGGCACGGTAACCGGAGAATTCCTGCCCTAAGGTGACAGGCGTGGCATCCTGCGTATGTGTGCGGCCGATCTTGATCAGATGTGCGAATTTCTCTTCTTTGGCTTTGAGCGCATCAATCAGATGATCGAGGGCAGGGAGCAAGCGCGATGTGACTTCAATCGCCGTGGCAATATGCATCGCTGTCGGGAAGCTATCATTGGATGATTGCCCCATATTCACATGGTCATTCGGATGAACCGGCTTTTTGCTGCCTGTTGTGCCGCCGAGCATTTCAATAGCACGGTTGGAGATTACTTCATTCACATTCATGTTCGACTGCGTGCCGGAACCAGTCTGATAAATAACCAGCGGGAAGTGATCATCCAGTTTACCTTCAACAACTTCTGCTGCAGCCACCGTAATGGCACGGCCTAACACCGGATCAAGCTTGCCCAAAGCAATATTCGTCTCTGCTGCAGCCTGTTTGACAATGCCGAGTGCATGGATGAGCGGCAGAGGCTGGCGATCTGTTCCGATTTTAAAATTTTGCAGAGAGCGCTGGGTCTGCGCACCCCAGTAACGATCATTATCAACAGCGATAGGGCCGAAACTATCGGTTTCGGTACGTTGGTCAGACATTTACAGCTCCTGAAGTTCTGTATTCTGGGAAGATGTCAGTTTGTCATATGGTATCAGTTACAGGCATTGCGAGACTGTGCAAAACACAGTTTTGTGTAGGGATAATCACGGTGGTGCGAGAGCATAAGTTGAATATTTTCAGTGCCATGCCAGTGCTCTGACTGTGTTGTATAAGACATTAGGAAAGATGTCTTAGTCGTCTTCAGCCTCATCATCCGGATTTTCTATCCAGGCCGTCGGGTTGATTTTTTTCTGTGTTGTGCTGTCAATAAAAGTCCACCAGCCGGTATCGCTTTCGGTCCAGTCGCCACCTGCTTTTTGAAGCTGTTCAAGCTGGCGGTAACGGGCAGGGGATTCATTGATCTGACCATCAAAGTCTGTCCAGATTACTGTGACTGTGCGCCCGTCCTGCGGTGCCGTTGTAATCGGGTGTTCTTTACGCATGAGTCTTCCCTCCGTTGCGGTGCAATGAAAGCACTGTCCAGATCAGAACAGCGAAACTTGTATAGCCAAGCCTATAGCGCAATCCGAAAAGTGTGAAGCATTATATGTAAAACAGAGTGTTGAGGTGGTGCGGCCACTCTACAGATTGAACTATAAGGTTCACAGCCGGTACCGGTGGTGCCGGAATCCTTATTGAAGGTCCATGGAAAAAAGTGGAAATTGTGCTGAGGAGGGCGTGGGAAGACGGGTCTCCCCGTCTTCCCTTTGCGCGGTCAGCAGTTCCTTCAAGCGGGGGCAAATAGGATTACCGACCAGCGCAAGCTGTAGATTTTCAATCTTTAAAGCCTGATCCTTAAGGAGATACTAAAATAATTTTGGGTTATCATTAAGTACAGTAACTTTAAAAAAATAATGCATCGCAATTGTGATGGTCGCTAATCATATTGGTTACAATTTATTTAGAAATATTTCTCCTGAAAATGGGAGGGACTCCATAATCGGCATATATGGGTAAGGCAGGCTGTAACCTGTGCTGGGTCACCAGGCAGTACAGATTTTAACGTTTAGATATAAAAAAGCCTCTGATTTCTCAGAGGCTTTTTCATTTCTTAGCTGCATTATCGTGGCCGCACAGGCGCAGGCGCCTGTGCTACGAAATGTTTGGATGGACTTCTTAGAAGTCCATGCCGCCCATGCCGCCCATGCCGCCGCCTGGCATTGCTGGCATGCCGCCGTCTTTCTTCGGCAGTTCAGCAATCATGGCTTCAGTGGTGATCATCAGACCAGCGATCGAAGCTGCGTTCTGCAGAGCAGTACGAACAACCTTAACCGGATCAACAACACCAGCTTTGATCAGATCGCCATATTCGTTGGTTGCAGTGTTGTAACCAAAGGTTTCTGAAGCGTTTTCGAGGATTTTACCAACGATAACAGAAGCTTCTTCACCGGCGTTTGTGGTGATCTGACGGGCAGGAGCCTGCAGAGCGCGACGGATGATGTTGATACCGGCTTCCTGATCAGCATTGATACCTTTTGCAGTGATGTTTGCAGAAGCGCGCAGAAGTGCAGTACCACCACCAGCAACAATACCTTCTTCAACCGCAGCGCGGGTTGCGTTCAGAGCATCGTCAACGCGGTCTTTGCGTTCTTTCACTTCAACTTCAGTTGCACCGCCAACGCGGATAACTGCTACACCGCCGGCGAGCTTAGCAAGACGTTCCTGCAGCTTTTCGCGGTCGTAGTCGGAAGAGGTTTCTTCGATCTGCTGTTTGATCTGGCCAACGCGGGCTTCGATTTCAGCTTTTGAACCGGCACCATCAACAACAGTTGTGTTTTCTTTGGTGATCGCAACTTTCTTCGCACGACCGAGCATGTCGAGAGTCACGGATTCCAGCTTGATGCCGAGATCTTCGGAGATAACCTGACCACCGGTGAGGATAGCGATATCTTCAAGCATTGCCTTACGGCGATCGCCGAAGCCAGGAGCCTTAACAGCAGCAATTTTCAGACCGCCGCGCAGCTTGTTAACAACCAGAGTTGCCAGTGCTTCGCCTTCTACGTCTTCAGCAATGATAACGAGTGGCTTGGAGGTCTGAACAACAGCTTCGAGAACCGGCAGAAGAGCCTGCAGGTTGGAAAGCTTCTTTTCGTGCAGAAGGATATAAGCGTCTTCCAGTTCTGCAACCATCTTTTCAGGATTGGTTACGAAATACGGAGACAGGTAGCCGCGGTCAAACTGCATACCTTCAACAACTTCGAGCTCTGTTTCAGCTGTCTTGGCTTCTTCAACAGTGATAACGCCTTCGTTGCCGACTTTCTGCATCGCTTCCGCAATCATGCGGCCGATTTCAGTTTCGCCGTTAGCGGAGATGGTGCCAACCTGAGCAACTTCTTCAGAAGTGTTGATTTTCTGAGCTTTACCGAGGAGGTTTGCAACAACTTCAGTAACAGCCAGATCAATACCGCGCTTCAGATCCATCGGGTTCATACCGGCAGCAACAGCTTTTGCGCCTTCCTGAACGATAGCCTGACCCAGCACAGTAGCGGTTGTTGTACCGTCACCTGCAGTGTCATTGGTCTTGGAAGCGACTTCGCGCAGCATCTGTGCGCCCATGTTTTCGAACTTGTCTTCAAGTTCTACTTCTTTGGCAACCGATACACCGTCTTTGGTGATGCGCGGTGCACCGAAAGATTTGTCGATAACAACGTTACGGCCTTTAGGGCCGAGCGTTACTTTAACAGCATCAGCAAGGATATCGACGCCGCGCAGCATTTTTTCGCGCGCTGAACGACCGAATTTTACGTCTTTAGCAGCCATTTTTCTCTCCTGGAGCCTGAGGTCTGGCCTTCAAGGCTTCCCGATTTGAACTGTTGAAAAGGAATGATGAATAAGCCCGGGCTATGAAGCGCTCAGGCTAAATCGAAAATCAGGCAATGATTCCGAGAATGTCGGATTCTTTCATGATCAGCAGGTCTTCGCCGCCGATCTTCACTTCTGTGCCGGACCATTTGCCGAACAGAACGCGGTCGCCTGCTTTAACGTCCAGAGCAACCAGCTTGCCGCTTTCGTCGCGGTTGCCGGAACCAACGGCGACAACTTCGCCTTCAGACGGCTTTTCTTTGGCTGAATCAGGAATAATGATGCCACCGGCTGTCTTTGCTTCCGATTCTACACGACGAACGACAACGCGGTCATGAAGAGGGCGGAAATTGATCTCTGCCATGGATATAACCCTTGAAAATACGCCTTGAAATAAGGCAGCAAAATGAGTTGAAGGCCTTTCGGCCCGTGGATTATTAGCACTCTCTTTGTGCGAGTGCTAACGTGCTTTTGATATAGGAAAGAGCCGTTTCAGAGTCAAGGTTTCCGGTTGGCGTAAAAGATAATATTACCGGTAATAAACCCTGTAAAAACTGACAGGGAGCACCAAAAATCAGATGCTTAGGCAAGCATATGATGCTTGTCCGGCGGATTTATAAGTGTCTGACAGCAACAAATTTGTGTGTCACAAAATCATATCGCCGGTGAAGCAGATATTATTGTCCGAATATGAAAGCCGTATGAAGTCTGTTGTGGGGAATAGGCCACGATGCGTACTATGCGGCAGCACCGTGGCTTTCTCATCAATCAGCGGACAACGCGCAGATTGGATAACTCATCAGCAATTTCGCGGAATGTCTGTTCAAGATTGCCGCCGGTTGTATTCCAGAAAAGTTTGGCGCGTCTGGTCGGAAAATCCGGGTCAAAGCGAACGCGTGAATCCGAAGCGCATTCTTTCATAGTTTCCATCTGCTTGCGATCTGTCGCATTGTTTTGCCGAAGATCAAGCGCGACAGTCATCACCATAATATTGTCTTGTTTTGCAAGCTCGCACAGTCTTTTGAAGCGGGCATTAAGCGCTTCAGTATAATAGGCATTGTCATGAACGTTGCCGACGCCGCGTGCTTCCTGAAAGATACGTGTTCTGTCATAGAATTTGGTTGTAACTGCGGTATATCCCAGCGAAGAATAGTTGGATATGTTGCCCGCACTGTCTGTGCCGCCGAGTGAGTTGTAACGGTAATAAGTGTTAGCGCCATCGGTCAGAACAATAACGACCTTGTCATTGCCCCGCTCTGACGCAGCTCTTCCGCCTGCAAAAGGTGAGTTCTGGATAAGTGTCCGCCAACCCCAGACCATGCCTTCCGGCACATTTGTACCGCCATCCGGCTGCATTCTTGCAATAGCATTTTTTACCGTTTTCAGACCATTCTCAGTTGTAACATCTGTCAGCGTTGTGATCGGCGTTGTTGTGCAGCTGTAATTCGGTCCGGTCGTTCCTTCGCCAGATGTGTTTTGCGCGACATAATATTTTTTTAAATCCCGCTGCATTGTTTGATAGCTGTCGTAACGCCCCCCATTATCCGTCCACCAATTGTTCAGGGAGCGGCTGGAGTCATATTCATCAGGGGCGAACATCGGCACATACATTGTGTCGGGGGTTACGAGTGACGGGCGGTCAGCATTAATGCCGTATTCTCCGGGGCGTGCTTCTACACAACCTTTCCAGCTTGTATATGTTCTGCCACGTGTAGTTTGCATGTCATTATACAGGCTGAACCGCGTAAAATAATGGCCATTTTCGCTTCCCCAGCCAGACCCCTGTTTAAAATAAGCACTATCACGAAGAATGATATTTTTATTGTACCCGACATTGATCGGGTTGTTTGCCGTGGGCATGGTGAAGTTTTCATAATGAACTGGTGAGATGCCGGTCTGATCCATCCATGGCTGGCTCTGGTTTTCGGGGCCGATATTGACGGAGGCTGCAAAAGGAACCAGTGAAAACTGTACCGGATTTTCAAGATGCGTAATGAGTTTGGCTTGATCCGCCAGCTTGTCTACAAGCTGGGCGGATGCCTGCTTAAGTAAATCTATGCGCTTGAGACCCGAGCCCGAGCCGCGTTCAGACATCGAGCCGGAATTATCAAGGACCAGTGCGACTTCCAGTGTATTTTTAAGGCGCACAGTCGCAGACATTGAGTAAGTATATTTATCCCAGTCAACTTCATCTTTCGTCATAGCTTTCACAGCTCTTCCGTAAAATGAAATATACCGGAAGGATGCGCCGGCAACAATTTGCTGATCCGAATTCCGCCCTTTTGGAAAATCCAGAGTAAATGTAGTTTTGTCCGGCGTAATAGCGCGCAGATTGGCATCGAATATTTTTTTGCCGAATGCCCGGATTTGATTTTCCTCCGAAACGACCGTGAAGCGTTTACCCACAGCCAGTGCAGCGGCATCAAGTGAATGTTGAACATTTCCGCGCACGCGCATCAGATTGGCAGTGTCAATCGCCAGCATCATTGCAAAAAGAATAGGGGGGAGCATCAGAGCAAAAAGCGGAACAATGGCACCGGTCTGGTTTTTGCGAAACCGCATTATCAATGCAGAAAAACTGCCGGATCGCTGTTTCGGGCTTTTTACGCAACGCATAGTCTCTCCTGCCGGCACAGGCCGGAACATAGTCTTCTTATTGTCCGTCTGTTTCAGATCGTGTGACGTTTCAGAAAACGGCAAGCAAGACAGGAAACGCGATTCAATATTTTCATTTTCTCTGATGGTAATGGATTGGTTCTAACAAGGCGTCACGAAACACAGTAAAAAAACTGGGTACAGGGTAGAGTTAATGAAACATGAGCGGGATGGTTCCGCGCTTCGTCAAAATATAAACAGTGTTGTGATGTTTTCGCTCACGCAAAACGGGTGACATATGCTGCCTGTTGGTTTAGAGCATTTATAAAATCCGGCGCTTGAAGTTTCGGCCTCACTTGCGTCTTTCATGCCGATCCGTGCGCGCGAATTGTGCGCCATATGCTCCGTGAAGCTGCGGAGATAATTGATTTAAGGATAGTTTTATGCTGCATCCGGCGAAACTCGATGATCTTTTTGACCGTTATGATGTGATCTTCAGTGATGTCTGGGGCGTGTTGCATAATGGGGTGGAAGCTTATCGTCCGGCTGCAGATGCTTTGAAACGCGCTCGTGAAGCCGGTGTTAAAGTGGTGCTGATTACCAATTCGCCGCGCCCAAATCCCGGTGTTGCAGCCCAGATGGAAATGATGGCTATCACCAATGAAAGCTATGACCAGATCGTGACATCCGGTGATGTTACCCGCGATCTGATTGCTGCAGGCCCGCGTAAAATCTATCATCTGGGACCTGAGCGCGAACTGGCGATCTATGACGGTCTGGATGTGGAACTGGTTGAAGAATATGAGGCATCCGGTGTTGTCTGTACCGGTCTGGTCGATGACGAAGTGGAAAAGCCTGAAGATTATGCCGAATTGCTGCAGCGTTTCCGTTCGCGCAATCTGCCATTCATCTGCGCTAATCCTGATATCGTCGTAGAGCGCGGCACCCGTCTGATCTGGTGTGCCGGTGCGCTGGCGCGTGATTATACGCAGCTTGGTGGTCGTACGCTCATAGCCGGTAAACCGCATCATCCGATTTATGCAGCGGCAATGCAGGCCGCAGAAAAGCTGACCGGCAAGCCTGTTGATAAATCCCGCATCCTTGCAATCGGCGACGGTATGCTGACCGATGTGAAAGGCGCGCAGAATTACGGTGTGGATGTGCTGTATATTTCCGGCGGTATTCACGCGGCTGACTATGTGGCCAAGGGCGAAGTCGATCACGACAAGCTGCTGGCATTTCTCGGCCGTCACGGTGAGGCACCGGCAGCGGTGATGCGTCATCTGGTGTGACCGCCGGAAATTTTTAATCCCTGAACAACTGATCTGAAACAACCCGATGACTGTGATGCCTTCAGAATTTGCTGCAAAATCCGCAATTCTTCGTCTCACCTGCGGTGTGAGCGGAAGTGAGCCGCTGCCTGCGCATATGCGCGGCGGCGTTGTGGCAATCGGCAATTTTGACGGTGTACATCGCGGTCATCAGGCTGTGCTTGAAAAAACGCTGCAACTGGCCAAAGAGCGCAATTGTCCGGCTGTTGTGCTGACATTTGAGCCGCATCCGCGCAGTTTTTTTAATCCGGATCAACCGGTTGACCGCCTGACTGATGCGCAGGAAAAAGCGGCTATTCTGGGCTTGCTCGGCTTTGATGTTGTGGTGGAGCAGGGCTTTGATGCCGGTTTTTCATGCCTGAGCGCGCAGGAATTTATCGATCAGGCATTGATCGGGCGGTTGGGCGCATCGGAAGTCATTACCGGTGTTGATTTTCACTTCGGTAAAAAGCGGCAGGGCAATCCGGAATTTTTGAAACAGGCGGGTGAGAAACACGGTTTCGGCGTCACCCTGATTGAGCCTTTTACAGATGAGGGCGGCGAGGTTGTTTCCTCCTCACGCATTCGCTCCCATCTGGCGGAAGGTGATGTGGCGGGAGCCGCGGGACTGTTGGGCTATCGCTATACGCTGGCCAGCACTGTTATTAAAGGCAAGCAGCTGGGGCGCACGCTTGGTTTTCCTACAGCCAATATGGCGTTGCCTGAACAAACCAATCTGAAACACGGTATTTATGCTGTGCGTTTCCGCCGTGCTGACGGCACACTTTATGATGGTGTTGCCAGTTTTGGCCGCCGTCCGACCGTGGACAGTGACGGCTGTGCACTGCTTGAGACATTCTTGTTTGATTTCTCAGGCGATCTCTACGGTGAATTCTGTTCTGTCTCGTTCTTTGCTTATTTGCGCGGAGAAGAAAAATTCGATTCGCTTGATGCATTGATGGTGCAGATGCGGCAGGACGAAGCTGAAGCACGGGCAATCTTATCTGCTGTGCAGCCGCTTTCTTTGCTGGATTCCTATCTGACATTTTCCCGCAATTAAATTGATCTCAATACTTCAGAATATATTTACCGCTTTACTTGAAAAATAGGCGCATATCTGTTTTCGGCCTGCAAGTGGTGTCTGGAGTGTGCGTTTTGCGTAATGTGTTTAACCGGTTCCGTATTGCCGGATTAGCTGTTTTGTCTGCTGCATGCTTCATTCATCCGGCTTTGGCTGAAGAGGGCGGACAATCATCAGGAAAACATTTCTGGTCCGGAGACTGGTCACTGACCGTCGGCGGTGACTTTTACCGCCAGCCCCGTTTTACAGGCTCCAGCAAATATATAATGAGTGCGCAGCCTCTGATTTCTTTTGGCCGCACAGGCGTTGCAGAGCGCTTTTCATCCCGCAATGACAATATTTCCTTCGCTCTGATGGATATGGAAGATTTTCGCGTGGGATTGACCGGTGAATTTTTGATGGCGCGTGGCGGCAGTCAGGCCGATGGCTTGAAAGATGTACCATGGGGCGGTGAGGTCGGCGGTTTCATGGAGTTCTACCCGACAGACTGGTTTCGTTTGCGCTCAGAACTACGTCACGGGGTTCGTGCGCATAATGGTATTGTCGGCGAGTTGGCAGGGGATGCATTTTATGATGTGACACCGGCTATCCGTGTTTCCGGCGGACCGCGCATGTCTTTTGCTTCAGAGAAATATCTGGATACTTATTATGGTATTAATGCTGAGGAATCCGTTGCCAGCGGTCTTTCCGTTTATGATCCGGATAGCGGGGGAATTACATCTGCCGGACTGGGCGGCGCAGTAACATGGATGACAACCGATAAGATCACAACCAGCCTTTATGCCGAATATACTAATTTGCAGGGTAAAGCGGCACGCTCCAGCCTTGTATCCGAGCGCGGATCGCGCCATCAGCTGACGGTTGGTGTTTCGGCAACCTACCGTTTTGATTTTACACTGGACTGATGTTTTAAGCGAAAACCGTCAGGTTTTAGAAAAGTATCGGCTTATTTGCTTTGAAAATCTGCCGGAAGGGCAAAGTTTATCTGTCTTGCCTCTTTATTCTGCGCGCCTGCATTGGTAAAAGCATCACCATGATGAGACAATACTCGATATTTATAATGCTGCGCTATGCCGGCCGAATTATTGGCCCGGCCTTTTCTTAAGCCTGACCGGATGGTTCAGGGGGAAAGGTCCGGGAAGAATAGCTGACATCCTGAGGTATGATGAACTCTGCCGCAATTTCAGGATATATATTTTCTTAAGACTGCCTGCCTGAGAGCAGCATAGTGCCTGCATTATGCTCCGGTAGTCCAACTGAATGCTCAAGATAATGACTGCTGAAAAAATCGATTATTCCAAAACGCTTAACCTGCCGCAGACCGACTTTCCGATGCGTGCCAGCCTTCCGCAGCGTGAGCCGCTGCTGGTCGCCCGCTGGGAAGAGATGAATCTTTATAAGAAGCTGCGTGAAGATGCCAAAGATCGCCCGCTTTGGGTGCTGCATGACGGCCCTCCATACGCCAATGGTAATATCCATATCGGCCATGCGCTGAACAAGACACTGAAAGATGTGATCACCCGCTCGTTCCAGATGCGCGGCTATAATTCGAACTATGTTCCGGGCTGGGACTGCCATGGTCTTCCGATCGAATGGAAGATCGAAGAAAAATACCGTGCGCAGGGCAAGAATAAAGACGAAGTGCCGGTCAATGAATTCCGCAAGGAATGCCGTGAATTTGCTGAAGGCTGGATCAAGGTTCAGACCGATGAGTTCAAACGTCTGGCAATCACCGGTGATTTTGAACAGCCATACACCACAATGAATTTCCATGCGGAAGCCCGTATTGCCGGTGAATTGCTGAAATTCGCCCGCTCCGGCCAGCTCTATCGTGGTTCCAAACCGGTGATGTGGTCGGTTGTTGAGCGTACTGCTCTGGCCGAGGCGGAAGTTGAATATCACGATATTGAGTCGGATATGATCTGGGTGAAATTCCCTGTCACATCCGTGCCGGAACTGGCTGATGCGCATGTGGTCATCTGGACAACGACACCATGGACAATTCCGGGCAACCGCGCCATCGCCTATTCGCCAAAGGTTTCCTACGGTCTTTATGAAGTGACCGGTGCGGAAAATGACTTTGGCCCGCAGGCCGGTGAAAAGCTGATCTTCGCTGATAATCTGGCTGAGGAATGCTTCAAAAAAGCCAAGCTGACTTTTAATCGTTTGCGCGATGTTTCCACTGCACAGCTGCATGGCATGACCGCAGCCCATCCGCTCAAAGGCTTTGGCGGCGGTTATGAATTTACTGTGCCGCTGGTTGCCGGTGAGCATGTGACTGATGATGCCGGTACAGGCTTCGTTCACACTGCACCAAGCCATGGTCGTGAAGACTTTGAAGCATGGATGGATGCTGTGCGTGAACTCGAAGCACGCGATATCAATCCTGCAATTCCTTTCCCTGTGGATGATGCTGGTTTCTATACTGCTGACGCACCGGGTTTCGGCCCTGACCGTGAAGGCGGTGCTGCCCGTGTTATCGATGATAACGGCAAGAAGGGCGATGCCAATGAAGCGGTTATCAAAGAACTGATCGCGCGTGGTCTGCTGTTCGCCCGTGGCCGCATGAAGCATTCCTATCCGCATTCATGGCGCTCGAAAAAGCCGATCATCTTCCGCAATACACCGCAATGGTTTGTCTATATGGACAAAGAACTGGGCGACGGCACAACGCTGCGTTCCCGTGCTCTGAAAGCCATTGATGATACACGTTTTGTGCCGGCTGCCGGTCAGAACCGCCTGCGTGCCATGATCGAAAACCGTCCTGACTGGGTGCTGTCACGCCAGCGCGCATGGGGCGTGCCGATTTGTGTTTTTGCAGCTGAAGACGGTACAGTGCTGATTGATGAAGCTGTGAATGAACGTATTCTCGCGGCTTTTGAAGTGGAAGGTGCTGATGCATGGTTTGCAGAAGGTGCGCGTGAGCGTTTCCTCGGCAACCGCGCCGGTGAGGCTTGGGAGCAGGTTACCGACATTCTCGATGTCTGGTTTGACTCCGGTTCAACGCATACGTTCACGCTGGAAGACCGCCCTGATCTGAAATGGCCTGCCGATCTTTATATGGAAGGTTCGGATCAGCATCGCGGCTGGTTCCATTCCTCACTGCTTGAAAGCTGCGGCACCCGTGGCCGTGCACCTTATAATGCAGTGCTGACCCATGGTTTCACCATGGACGAGCACGGCAAGAAAATGTCGAAATCGCTCGGCAATACAGTGACCCCGCAGGAAATCATCAAGGATTCTGGTGCAGATATTCTGCGTCTCTGGGTGATGACCTCGGATTACTGGGATGATCAGCGTCTCGGCAAGAGCATCATCCAGACCAATATCGACGCTTATCGCAAGCTGCGTAACACCATCCGCTGGATGCTGGGTACATTGGCGCATGATGAAGGCGAAGAAGTTGCCTATGCCGATCTGCCGGAACTTGAAAAGCTGATGCTGCATCGCCTGAGCGAGCTGGATGAAGTTGTTCGCAATGGTTATGATGCATTTGAATTCAAACGCATCACCCGCGCACTGATCGACTTCACTAATATCGAGCTGTCGGCTTTCTATTTCGATATCCGCAAAGATGCGCTTTATTGCGATGCACCTTCGAGCCTGCGCCGCAAAGCTGCTCTGCAGACCGTGCGTCACCTGTTCGATAATATCGTGACATGGCTCGCACCGATGCTGCCTTTCACGACGGAAGAAGCATGGCTTGACCGTTATAAAGATGCGGTTTCCGTGCATCTTGAACAGTTCCGCAACATTCCTGCCGAATGGAATAATCCGGTTCTGGCTGCGAAATGGGACAAGGTGCGAGATGTGCGCCGCGTTGTTACCGGTGCTCTGGAATTGGAACGTGCGGACAAGCGTATCGGTTCGTCGCTGGAAGCTGCACCTCTGGTGCATATCACCGATGCGTCGCTGCTCTCTGCGGTACAGGGTCTGGATATGGCTGAAATCTGCATCACCAGCGGATTGACCATCAGCGATCAGCCGGTTGCCGGTGAGGCATTCGCGTTGAGTGATGTGAAGGGTGTAACTGTTGTGCCTGCCAAGGCAGAGGGTACAAAATGCGCCCGTTCATGGCGCTATACCAACGATGTCGGCAGTGATTCTGAGTTCCCGGATGTATCAGCACGCGATGCTGCGGCATTGCATGAGCTGAAAGCGCTTGGTCGTTTGGGATAGGTATGAATCTGCGGCGATCACGGTTAACAAGTAATTATCAGTGATTGCCGCATATTTTCTGCCGTGCTAAGGCACTGCATTGAAATATTTTGTCGGCAGTGAAAATCTGCTTTCATGCCTTGGAGTTGCCGGAAAGTACGGATAACGCCATAATGCATGAAATTTAATGTAGCGGTGGTTGGGTAATCTGGCCGAATACGGATAAAAGTGGTGCTCATGAAGATTGAAGGACGCATTTTCGCTTTCGCAACAGTGCTGGCCAGTTTGGGTCTTGCCGGTTGCGTGTCCGATCCGACCTATGGAACAGGCAAGTCAGCCAGCACGCAATTGCTGGATGATATGTCATCCATTGCTACAATCGGTCCGAAAAAGAGAACCGGTATTGAATATAAGCCGCGTCCGGAGCTGGTGAAGCCTGTTGCCGGGCAGAAAGAAAGCCTGCCGCAGCCGCAGGAAAGTGTTGCCCGCGCCGGTGATCCTTCATGGCCGGAATCGCCGGAAGAACGCCGCAAGCGTCTGCGTGCAGAGATTGAAGCAAACCGCGACAATCCGAATTTCGTTTCACCGATTGCACCGGACAGCCCGAGCGATTTCACGCCGCGCCGTCAGATTTTGCCAAGCGGTGCCAGCCGTCGTGAAGATTATGCATCACGTGATTCTGTTGCGGATCCGGCAGTTGCGGCTGCCGCCAAACAGGCGCAGCTTGATCGCGCAGGCGGTTCTGCCACACAGCGTAAATATCTGAGTGAGCCGCCGGTCAGCTATCGCCAGCCAGCTGCCACAGCTACAGTCGGTGATCTGGGTGAAGACGAAGCGAAGAAAGAACGCCGTCGTAAGGCTGAAGCCACCGGCTCAAAAAGCTGGCGCGATAAGCTCGGTCTTTAATTCGGGTTTGAATGAAGTTTGAAAAAGCCGCGTCCTTTGTCAGGACGCGGTTTTTTTATTTTCGTTTTTCCTGAAAGAAGCGTTTCAGCATGTCGGTTGCCTCGGCTTCGCCAATGCCGGAATAAACCTCGGGTGCGTGATGGCAGGTCGGCTGGCTGTAGAAGCGGGGGCCATATTCCACGCCGCCGCCCTTCGGATCGCTTGAAGCATAATAAAGACGGCGGATGCGGGCGAAAGAAATTGCCGCCGCACACATGGCGCAAGGTTCCAGCGTCACATAGAGATCGCAATCCCCGAGCCGCTCATTTTCCAGCGCTTCACAGGCGATGCGGATTGCCAGAATTTCGGCATGAGCAGTCGGATCATTAATCTCGCGGGTGCGGTTGCCTGCACGGGCAATAATCCGGTTTTTATGTGTGATGACCGCGCCGATTGGCACTTCGCCCCGTGCAGCTGCGGCGCGGGCTTCTTCCATCGCGGCCTGCATAGGAGATATTTGTCTGTTCTTTGCGGTGCTGCTTGCCGGATGTGTCACGGAAACCAAATTTTCTGCAGGAGACAAACTTGCCGCAGGGGATTGTGAATTTTTGTTGTTCATCTTGCCGGAATTGCCGCCGGTTGCGTTTTTTTGCATAATGTGCGGCAGCCTTTCAGATATTTTACTCGCAAGCGCGGTGATGATTTGTTAGAGCGTAGCTTTAATAAGGTGTGTAGCATAAGAACTGCGCTGCAATCGTGCCAGCTTTATCCTAAATTTTGCCGGATCGGAATGATTTAGCATAAAGCATGTCCGGCGAAAACGCGCAGCGGTTTTGCAGCAGGGCTTTCCGCATCCTGATTTTCGATTTTTGACGCCGGGCAGAAATACCGGTGAAAGGCTGATATTCTAATGACCCGTGACGATCATGATAATGAACGCGGCAAGCGTCCTTTTGTAAAGCGTGAGCGTACGCGCGATGACAGAGGTTCTGACCGTCCGCGTCGTTTTGAAGGTGAATCCCGTGGTGACAAGCCGCGCGGCTTTGGTGAGCGCGGCGACAAACCTCGTGGTTTTGAACCTCGCGGCGATAAGCCCCGCGGCTTTGATATGAGCGCCGCTGATGAAGGCGAACGTATCGCCAAGCGTCTGGCGCGTGTGGGTATTGCCTCGCGCCGTGAAGCGGAAAGCATGATTGCTGCCGGTCGTGTTGCTGTGAACGGTAAAGTGCTGACCAGCCCTGCTGTGAATGTTCTGCGCACAGATCGTATTACCGTTGATAATAAAGTTCTGCAGCAGGCTGAGCGTACCCGCCTGTGGCTCTATCACAAGCCTGCCGGTCTGGTGACAACCAACCGTGATCCGGAAGGTCGTCCGACAGTGTTTGATGCACTGCCTGCTGAATTGCCGCGCGTTTTGTCGGTTGGTCGTCTTGATATCAACACCGAAGGCCTGTTGTTGCTGACCAATGATGGCGGTCTGTCCCGCGTTCTGGAACTGCCTGCAACCGGCTGGCTGCGCCGCTATCGTGTGCGCGCTCATGGTACAGTAACACAGGCACAGCTTGATGAGCTGAAAAACGGTATCGCTGTTGACGGCATATTCTACGGCGCGGTTGAAGCAACTCTTGAGCGCGAGCAGGGCGCAAATGTCTGGCTGTCCATTGGTCTGCGCGAAGGCAAAAACCGCGAAGTTAAGAACATTCTTGGTGCGCTTGGTCTGGCTGTTTCCCGTCTGATCCGTGTTTCTTTCGGGCCGTTCCAGCTGGGCGATCTGGAAGAGGGGGCGGTGCGCGAAATCCGTGGTCGTACCCTGCGTGAACAGCTCGGTGAAAAACTGGTTGAAGATTCCGGTGCGGATTTTGATGCGCCGATCCTCAATGAATTCTCCAATGAAGCTGTTAAGGGCGAATTGCCGTCCCGCAGCCCGCGTTTTGATGCTTATGAAGAGCGCGGCAGCGACGAGGAAGGCGAAGGCCGTTCCCGTTACAAATCCGACTGGATTTCCAGCAGCCGGGATGCAGGCGGTGGCCGTGGCGGCAAAGGCGGCTTTGGTGCCAAGCGTGGCGAAGGGCGTATGGACGGTGAACGTAAACCGTTCCGCCGTGACCGTGAAGAAGGTGATCGTCGTGAAGAAGGCCGTGCGCCGCGTGATGGTGAACGTAAGCCTTTCCAGCGTGATCGTGATGGTAAGAGCTGGCGTGAAGATGGTTTGTCACGCCTCAGCACATCTGCACCGCGTTCCGGCGGCTTCGACAAGCCGCGCTTTGCAAAAGGCGGCCGTGGTGACAAGGATGATGACAAGTTCGGTTCACAGCCGCAGCGTCCGCGCGGCGTGAATGTATGGATGGCACCGGGTGCCAAGGCCTATAATTCGTCGTCCAAGCCGACCCCTGGTGATGATCGCCGCCGTTCACGCCGTGACGGTGATGACCGTCCGCAGCGTGAAGAAGGTGGTCGTGGTTATCAGGGCCGTACAGAGGACAGAGACGGCTATAAGCGTCAGGGTTTCCGCCGCGATGAAGACAATCGTGACGGTTTCAAGCGCGAAGGCTTCCGCTCGGAAAACCGTCGTTCTTTTGATGAAGGCGATCGTCCGGCACGCGAAGAGCGTCGTTTCTCCGGTGAGCGCAATTTTGACAAGAAGCCATTTGGCGACAAGAAGCCGTTTGGTGATCGTCCGTCGGGCGACAAACCATTCCGTGGCAAACCTGAAGGCGGTCGCGGTGGCAAGCCTTTCGGCAAAGGACCGCAGGGTGGCAAACCATCCGGTAATCGTCCGTCCGGCCCTCGTGGTGCAGGTCCTCGCGGCGCAGGACCGCGTTCCGGCCCGCGCGGAGATAAACGTTAATGCGCATTGTCGGCGGTAAATTCCGCGGACGTGCACTGGTGACGCCGGAAAGCTCTGCAATCCGGCCGACCAGCGACCGGACACGTGAAAGTCTGTTCAATATTATCACGCATGGTTTTCGTGAGAAGCTGGACAATACACGGGTGCTGGATCTGTTTGCCGGCACCGGTGCGCTTGGCCTTGAAGCCTTGTCACGCGGTTGCCGCTATACGGTTTTCGTTGAGGAATCCGTAGAAGGGCGTGGTCTTCTGCGCCAGAATGTGGAGGCTTTTGGCCTTCAGGGGCATACAAAAGTGTTCCGCCGCAATGCAACAGCATTGGGTCCGACCGGCACAATGGGCGAATTTGATCTGGTTTTTGCCGATCCGCCCTATGGTAAAGGTTTGGGTGAACAGGCCTTTGTTTCTGCACTTGAGGGCGGCTGGCTCAAACCGGATACGCTTTTGATTCTGGAAGAAGTGTCGGAAGCCGTTATCACGCTGGATGACCGCTTCATATTGCGTGATGAACGTAATTACGGGATCACCACGATAAGGCTTTATGAACTGACCTGATAATTTTATCATTAGAGCGCCGTGTGCCAGATTTGGCACACAAAGGTCGCTCTAACACTTTAAAATTAGAGCATAATTCCTTAAATTGATCCAAGTTTAAGGAATTATGCTCTAGATAACAAATTGCCCGCTCTGTGCGGGCAATTTGCATTTCGGCATAGTGCTGCCTTTTTTGGGGGCATATTAATTAAATTATTGTCATCATGACATAATTCTTGATGGCTGGTTGCGAATTTGCCGCAATCTCGTTTAATTAAAGGTGTTTTGCAAAACAGGAAGGGACACTTTTCGTGCCATATCTATCCTTTTGCCGGCAACTGGTCAGCACATCCATGCTGGCGCTGATTGTCAGTTCTGCGACTGTGGGCGCATCTTTTGCGCAGGCTGCCAAGCCCGCCGAGGCGCAGGTTGCCCCTGCTGCGACCACCCAGACCAATCCGGCCAATGATAATCAGCCGGCCGCGCTGCCTGAAATCAGGACCCAGAAAGGCGTCAGCAGTTTCAAGCTGACCAATGGCATGGATGTTGTGGTGATTCCCGATCATCGTGCACCGGTTGTCACACAGATGGTCTGGTATCGCGTGGGTGCCGCTGATGAGCAGGAAGGTGTATCCGGTATTGCCCATTTTCTTGAGCATCTGATGTTTAAAGGAACCAAGAATGTTCCGGCCGGTGAATTCTCTGCCAAAGTAGCAGCGATCGGTGGCCAGGAAAATGCCTTCACTTCCTCGGATTATACGGGCTACTACCAGCAGATTGCTCCCGATGCGCTGGAAATGGTGATGAAATATGAGTCAGACCGTATGGCCAATCTGGTTCTGACCGAAGATGTGATTGTACCGGAGCGCGATGTTATTCTCGAAGAACGCCGCATGCGTGTGGACAGTAATCCTTCAGCCATGCTGAGCGAAGAAATTAACGCTGCGACTTTCTACAATCATCCGTATCGCCGCCCGATCATTGGCTGGCAGCAGGAAATGGAAAAACTCAGCCTTAGCGATGCGATTGGTTTTTATGAGCGCTATTACACGCCGAATAATGCCATTCTCGTGGTGACCGGTGATGTGACGCCGGAGCGCGTCCGTGATCTGGCACTCAGCACCTATGGTAAATTGCCGAAGCGCTTTGAAGTTGCGCCGCGTATCCGCCCGCAGGAGCCTGAAAAGCATACCGAACGTACGGTCATTTTGCGTGATGCCCGTGTGAACCAGCCGTCTTATAGTTCCACATGGGTGGTTCCGTCTTATATCAACGCCAAGGCCAAAGGCCGTGAAGGCGATGCTGAAGCTCTTGATCTTCTGGGTGAAATTCTTGGTGGCGGTATCCGCAGCCGTCTTTATCAGGAGCTGGTGGTTGAGCAGGGGCTTGCAGCCAGCGCTGGTGCCTATTATGCCGGTGATGCGTTAGATGACGGCACTTTTATGATCTATGGTTCACCGCGCGGTGATGCCACGCTGGAAGATGTTCAGGTCGCCGCGAATGTGGAAGTTGATCGTCTGATTGCAGAGGGCGTGACTGAAACCGAACTCAATCAGGCTCGCAATCGCTTCCTCAAAGCAATGATTTTTGCCCGTGACAGCCAGACGGGTATGGCACGGATTTATGGCTCTTCACTGGCAACCGGCCAAACGGTTGACGATGTTCTGGGCTGGCCGGATAAAATCCGCGCAGTGAAGCCGGAGCAAATCCGGGATGTGGCTGAACGCTATCTGAAGCCATCCATTTCAGTGACCGGCTACTTGCTGCCACTGGCAGACGGGGCAGCGAAAGAAGCACAGCAAGCAGCAAAACCAACCGCTGGGGGTAAAGCGGAAACAGGTGCTGCTGAGAGTAAACCGGCAGAAATTGATCAGAGTAAGCCGAAAGATGCAAAATCAGAGGTGAAAAAATAATGGTATATTCTCTTCACTCTGAAGCAGGGTTCAATAAGATTGTTCCTGCGCGCAACAAGGCTTTTTTTGGTCTAAAAGCAGCTCTGGCCGGTGCTTTCGCACTTCTGGCGACCCTGCCAGCCTTTGCTTTGGATATTCAGGAGGTCACTTCACCGAAGGGTATCAAAGCCTGGCTGGTGGAAGACGGTAGTGTGCCGCTGATCTCCGTGCGTTTTTCGTTTAAGGGCGGCAGTGCACAAGACCCTGAAGGCAAAGAAGGTCTGGCCAATCTGATGACCGGCCTGTTTGATGAAGGTGCGGGTGATATGCCGTCCGATGCCTATCAGGAGCGGCTGGATAATATCGGTGCGGAGATGAGTTTCAGCGCCACACAGGATAATATTTCCGGCGGCATGCGGATGCTGAAAGAAAACAGTCCTGCTGCTTTTGACATGTTGGCATTGGCTATCCAGAAGCCACGTTTTGATCAGGCCGCAATTGACCGCATCCGTGCGCAGATTGTGACCGGAATTAAAGCATCCCAAAATGATCCGTCAACTATTGCATCGCAGAAGTTTGCAGAAGTACTCTATGGCAAGCATCCTTATGCACGCCGTGATGAGGGTACGGTACAGTCGCTGGAAGCGATTACCCGCGAAGATTTGCTGGGTGCCCATAAGAAACTGTTTGGCAAAGATCAGCTGAAAATCGGTGTGGTCGGTGCGATCAGCGCCGAGGAACTTGCACCTCTGCTGGATAAGCTTTTTGGCAATTTGCAGGATAAAGCAGAGCTTAAGCCGGTAGAAATGGCGAAACTCGCTTTGGGCGCTACAACATCTGTGACCTATGATCTGCCACAGACAACGGTTAGTCTGGTTTATCCGGGTGTAAAGCGCAGCGATAAGGATTTCTTCGCAGCCTATCTGATGAATCAGGTGCTGGGTGTCGGCTTTACTTCACGTCTTTATAATGAAGTGCGTGAGAAGCGCGGTCTCGCCTATACGGTCAGCTCAGGTCTCAGTGGCCGGGACTATTCCAATAGTCTCAATATCGCCACCGGTACACGCCCTGACCGTGCACAGCAGAGCCTTGATGTGATCCGCGCGGAAGTGGCCCGCATGGCGAAGTCCGGCGTGACAGAGGAAGAACTGGCTGCAGCCAAGAGCTTTGCAATCGGTGCCTATGCGATCAATAATCTGGACTCTTCCGTGGCCGTTGCCCGCACATTGGTTGGCTTGCAGGAGCAAAATCTGGGACGTGATTATATCGACCGCCGTGCCGATCTCATTAATGCTGTGACCGCAGATGATGTGAAGACTGTTGCTGCAAAACTGCTCAAAGCAGATCCTGCCATTCTCGTGGTTGGTCCAAGCCTGAATTGATTGGTTTTATAATCACATAAGAAAACGGCGCGGTGGATAACCACCGCGCCGTTTTTGTATTTGACCAGCGATGTATTTATTCGCTTGCCGGAGTGAGGACGATACCTGCTTCGGGATAGGGTTTGGCAGGTGCAATTTGTCTCTTCCGTTGCTTTGTCGAGCGGGACTGCCGAACGGGTCGGTTTGACCAGAGGTTCCGGCGTAACCGGCTTGTTGAACAACAGGTGACGACCGGCGAGAATACCTTCCGAAGCCTGTACATGCAGGCGGTCCTCATCGCGCTGACGCACATCATCGGCAATGGTCTGAGCCTCGTCTTCCGGCATGCCGAGCGCTTCCAGTGTTTTGCGGCCAAACAACAGACCGGATTCAAAAGTTTCACGCAGCTCGTAATCCACGCCTTTTGCCCGTAATTGCAGCGTATGCTCACGGTCAAAGGAGCGGACATAGAGTTTCACATCCGGAAATTCTGCCTGAATGAGATCAACAATCCGGTCAGTGATTTCTTTCTTTTCGGTACAGATGGCAACCAGTTTGGCATTGCGGATACCTGCCATTTCCAGCACGTCTTTGCGCTGCCCGTCACCAAAATAAATACGGAAACCGAAGCGGCCTGCTGCGCGGATTTTATTGGCGGAATTGTCGATCACCGTCACGTCCGAACCGCCGGCCAGCAAAATCTGCGAGGCAATCTGTCCGTAACGGGAGAAACCAATCATCAGTACATCGGAACCGGCACCTTCGAAATTTTCTTCCATACCGTCTTCCTGCTTCGTATTCGTCAGCAGGCGGTTGCCGAGCGTCACAGAGAGTGGTGTCAGTGCCATGGAAATGGTGATAGCCGCAATCAGTTCAGAGGCCAGCGCATCGGTGATGACCGCAGCGGCACTGGCCGTGGAGAAGAGAACGAAGGCAAATTCACCGCCCTGCGGCAGCAGAAATGCGACTTTGACCGCATCATTATGGCTGGTGCGGAAAATACGGCACAGCAGATAAATGATCGCGATTTTTGTAACAATAATCACAGGAACTGACAGCAGGATCATTAGCCAGTTATCGAGAATAACCACCAGATTAAGCGACAGACCAACCGCGACGAAGAACAGGCCGAGGAAAATACCGCGGAACGGTTCTACGTCGGCTGCCAGTTCATGACGGTAGGAGGAATCTGCCAGCAGCACACCGGCGATAAATGCGCCCATCGCCATGGACAGGCCTGCAGCTTCCATCAGCGCTGCCGAACCGAGAACGACGAACAAAGCGGCGGCGATCATCACTTCTCGTGCACCGGTATTGCCGATGATACGGAACATCGGATTTAGCAAATAGCGTCCGGCAATAATCAGAATAATAATGGCACCAAGTGCGGCTGCCACATGGAAATTCGCAGCACTTTGCGAGCTTTCGCCCGGTGACAACGCAGGAATAAGCGCCAGAATAGGGACGATCGCCAGATCCTGAAACAGCAAAATTGCAAAGGCTTTTTGCCCGTATTTCTGGCTGGTTTCGCCTTTGTCTTCCAGAATTTGCATAGCAAAGGCGGTTGAGGAAAGTGCAAAGCCGCAGCCGACGATAATCGCCGCCGGTACGGGAAGACCGGCAACATAAACGCCCAGAAAGGCAAGAGTGACAGCACACAGTGCTACCTGTGCCAGACCAAGGCCGAAGATCGCATGACGCAGAGACCAGAGGCGGGAGGGCTTGAGATCAAGACCGATGATGAACAGCAGAAACACCACGCCCAGTTCGGAGAAATGCAGCAGTTCTTCACCATCGGTAATAAAACGGGCAATCGGGCCGATAATCACACCGGCGGCCAGATAGCCCAGAACGGTTCCCAGCCCCATACGCTTGAACAACGGTGCGGCAATGATTGCTCCGCCGAGGATCATCAGGGTCTGCAGATAAAGACTGCCGATGGAAATATTGTTTTCCATAATTAAAACATCACATATTACGTTTGTCGGGGCGGGTGCGGAATAAACTACCGGCAGAAAATTATCAAATCCAATGCTGCAGGCAAATCATGCCGAACATAATATGAAATAACGCGTGCAGATAACGGTTTTTTAAAGAAAAAAATCACGTTTATGGGTTCATCGTTTTCAAATATGAAGTCATAAATATGGTTAAAACACTAAGGCTATTATTTTGAAGAAAGTGTCTGTTTTCCCGTAGATGTTTCTTCAGGACTGAGTTGTCACACACAAACATAAAATGAGACTTAAAAAATACATGGCTTATCCGTATATAGAACCTATACAGGCGGCAAAATCTGATAATTGACTGCACGCAGATTACAAAATGCGAGCGGTGAATTATCACGAAACCACCAGGCCAGATTAATGACAGGAAGAATGATGGACGCACAAAGCTCTGCTCAAAAACTCGCCGATCAGGCACGGTTTCTCGTCGCCGCGGCTAAAAAAGCCGGTGCGGATCATGCCGATGCGGTGGTTGTACGCAGCCGTTCCAGCAATGTCAGCGTACGTTTGGGCAAAGTGGAAGCGACTGAAGCCTCGGAAAGTGATGATTTTTCGCTGCGGGTTTTTGTTGGTAAACGCATTGCAAGTATTTCGGCCAGTGCCAATAAAGGGGCTGATCCTGTCGCACTGGCAGAACGTGCCGTTGCGATGGCAAAAGTCTCGCCGGAAGATGCCTATGAGGGGCTGGCTGATCCGTCAAAACTGGCTAAACAAATTGCCTATCTTGATCTGTTCGATCCGACGCAGATTGACAGCAAACGCATGACTGAAGATGCACTGGCAATGGAAGAAGCTGCGCGGGGAGTTGCCGGTGTCACCAATTCCGGGGGTGCAACAGCTTCTGCCGGTTTGGGCGGTATGGTGCTGGTGACCTCCGGCGGTTTTGAAGGATTTTATACATTGAGCCGTTTTGGCCGCTCTGTCAGCGCGATTGCCGGTGAAGGCACCGCGATGGAGCGTGATTATGATATGCGCGTGCGTCTGCATTTTGCCGATTTGCCGGAGCTGGAAGATCTTGGCCGCACCGCCGGTGAACGGGCTGTGCGCCGCCTCAACGCGCGCAAGATGAAAACCGGCGCAGTCAATGTGATGTTTGATCCGCGTGTGGCGCGCGGCATGGCCGGTCATATTGCCGGTGCCATCAATGGTGCATCTGTCGCCCGTAAAAGCAGTTTTCTGAAAGATAAAATGGGACAGCAGGTTCTGAGCAAAGGGATCAGCATCACTGATGATCCGATGCGCCTGCGCGGTTCATCTTCCCGTCCGTTTGACGGTGAGGGGATTGCCGGTGAAAAGCTGACCATGATTGAGGATGGTGTGCTGAAGCACTGGTTCCTCTCCGGCTCGACCGCCCGTGAACTGGGGCTGGAAACTAACGGCCGTGGTGTGCGCTCCGGTTCAACAGTTGTGCCGTCCTCTACCAATCTGGCGATTGAGGCCGGTGCACGCACACCGGAAGAACTGATGAAAGAACTCGGCACCGGTTTCTATGTCACCGAGGTTTTCGGTCAGGGCGTGGATATGATTACCGGACAATATAGCCGTGGTGCTTCCGGTTTCTGGATTGAAAACGGGGAACTGACCTTTCCGGTGAGTGAAGTGACTATCGCCTCCAATCTCAAAGATATGTTTATGAATATGACCGCTGCCAGCGATCTCGACCGGTCTTACGGGACCGCAGCACCAACGCTGGTCATTGAAGGAATGACGCTTGCCGGAAACTAAAGAAGCAACCAATCAAATAGCAGACAGCGATGACCTTCAACTCATCCGTGAAGCGGCAGCGGAAGCGGGTAAAATTGCCTTACGCTATTACGGTAATAATCCGGAAGTCTGGCTGAAAGGCGGTCAGTCTCCGGTGAGTGAGGCGGATTTAGCCGTTGATCGTTTCCTTCAGGAATTTTTGTTGCAGGCGCGGCCGGATTATGGCTGGATTTCAGAGGAAACGGCAACAGATCAGCAGCGTACCGGCAGAGAACGGGCATTTGTGGTCGATCCGATTGACGGCACCCGCGCATTTCTTGCAGGTGATGACCGCTGGTGCGTGAGCATTGCAGTGATCGATCAGGGCAAGCCGCGTTGCGGTGTACTGGATGTTCCGGTGCGTAAAGAGGTGCTGAGCGCCGTCAGCGGTCAGGGTGCTTTCCAGAATGGCAAGCCGGTTGCAGCGCTGCTGCCTGCGGATGGCCGCAGCTATCCTGTGGCGATGTCGCGCTCACATTTTAATGATCTGCCGGAAGGCTTTCGCAGTAAGGCAGCTTTCTCGCCCTATGTGCCGTCGCTGGCTTATCGTATTGCCATGGTCGGACGCGGTGAACTGGCCGGAACTTTCGTGCGCGGCGGTGCTCATGACTGGGATCTGGCAGCGGCGGATCTGCTGCTTTCCGAGGCCGGAGGCAGGCTTTTGACCCTTGAGGGGCAGGCACTTAGCTATGGCGCGGCAGGTGGTGCAGTTGCGGGTCAAAAACCGTTCAGCCATGATGTGCTGGTGGCTGCGGTTGCGGGTTTTGAAGAAGAAATGCTGAGCGTTGTACGGCAGTTATTGTCGGATCAGAATTATTCCTGAGCCGGCTTGTCGCGGGTGCTTTAGAAAATACGATAAATTAAAGAGTGTGCAATAAGTACTCCGGTTGAACTTGGACGTAAACCGCTCTAAAGAGGGCGGCAACAAAGGCAGGTTATAAATGCTCTGCCTCCGGCAAAACATAATCTCAGTGACAGGATTAGAAACATGACCGCATCTGGTGAAAACAAACAACTGCTGCATCTGGTATTCGGCGGTGAATTGAAGACGCTGAATTCCATGGAATTCCGCGATCTGGACAAGCTGGATATCGTCGGCATCTATCCGAATTATGAAGCCGCTAAAATGGCTTGGAAATCCAAGGCCCAACAGACCGTTGATAACGCCCATATGCGTTATTTCATCGTGCATATGCATCGTCTGCTTGATCCTGCAAGTGCAGTTGCTGAAGCTGTGCGCTCTGCTGACAAAGCCTGACGCGCGTTCTGACTGTGGCAGGTGACAAACCGCACCGAACCGGATTTCTGACCAAGTTTTTGAAACGCGCCTGGCAGCGTATTCGCGGGCCTTTGGCGCGTTCAGAAGTTCTGAAGACGGTGCTGGTCAATTTGATTTCGGGCTATCTCCGGCTGGTTTATGCAACCAATAAACGCCTGCCGGGGTTTTACGAAACGATTGCATCCCAAAAAAAGCAAACGCCCTATATTGTCACTTTCTGGCATGGCCAGCATTTGATGGGGCCGTTTGTGCGCGATAAATCCGTGCCGGTTGTGGCTATGTTTTCACGCAGTGCCGATGCGGAGCTCAATGCCCGTGTGGCGGAAAAGCTCGGTTTGCAAACGGTTCGCGGTTCCGGTGGACGCGCCGACAGCGATAATAGCGGTAAGGGCGGTGCGCGTGCTTTGCTCACCCTGAAACGGGCGCTGGATCAGGGCACCAGTACCGGCATGATTGCTGATGTGGCACATAGTCCGCTGCGTGAGGCGGGACAGGGGATTATCCTGTTGGCCAAATTATCGGGACGCCCGATCCTGCCGGTTGCCTATGCTTTTTCACGAAGCAAAATTCTGGAAAAAAGCTGGGACAAAACCTCAATTCCGCTGCCTTTCGGGCGTTCTGCTGCAACCACAACCGATCCGGTTTGGGTGCCTGCGGATGCGGATGAAAATTTACTTGAGGAAAAACGACTGGAGTTGACCCGCAAACTCGATGCTGCCACCTTTGCAGCCTATCAACAATTGGGAATGCTGCCACCTCCCGCACGCTGATAATAAATTATGATAGTCTCCGGCGTTTTTTGTATAATGGCTGGAGTCTCAGTTATTGGTGCATAAGCTGAAATTAGAGCGTATTCCGAAAAGTGCAAAGCGGTTTTCGGATAAGATACGCGCAAAAACAAAAAGATAGAGCGTTTCCTATGATACAAGATAAACTGGAAATGCTCTTGGCTTGGTGTACTGTGCATCTTCGTGCAAGATTTCAACGGGTTGCATTCTGTGGCAGCCATTTCCGTATTCCGTGTTTTCCGGCATTTTAGGTTTTGCAGGGCAAAACAAGCTCTTATTTGATTTGAACTGACCGGTATGGAGACAAGAATGAGTGAAAAATGGGCCCGTACTGTTCTTAAGATCTACAAGGCTGCCAGTTGTGCGGCCTATCCGCTGATCGGGCCCTATATCAGCTATCGTGTTTCGAAAGGCAAAGAAGACCGTACCCGCCGTGCCGAGCGTTACGGCCGCAGCCAGATCGCCCGTCCTGACGGGCCGCTGGTCTGGATGCATGCCGCGAGTGTGGGCGAGTTTACTGCTATTCTGCCACTGATCGAGCACTTTCTGGCGCAGGATATTCGCATTCTGCTGACGACCGGCACGCGCACTTCTGCTGCGCTGGTGGGTGAGCGTCTTGGTGATAGGGTTATTCACCAATATGTACCGCTGGATTTACTACCTGCCGTGCGCCGTTTCCTGGATCACTGGCAACCGGATGTGGCGATTAAATGCGAATCCGAAATCTGGCCGATGACCATTCTGGAACTTGGCAAACGCCATATTCCGCAAATCCTGATCAACGGACGCATGTCTGATCGTTCCTATGCAAAATGGAAAAAGCGCAGTTCCGTTGCTGAGGCTTTGTTTGAAAATTTTGCCCATGTGGTGGCGCAGTCTGATGCGGATGGTGAACGCTTTCGCCAGCTTGGTGCGCGTCCGGTCACGATTTCCGGCAATCTCAAAGTGGATACCGATGCCCCGCCGGTTGATCCGCAGGAACTGGAACGCCTGAAACAGCAAATTGGCAAGCGCAAAGTCTGGGCTGCGATTTCCACCCATGAGGGTGAGGAAGATATTGCAGCAACGGTGCATACAATGCTCAGCACCCGCCATCCGGATTTACTGACTATGATTGTACCGCGTCATCCGGATCGCGCCGAGGCAATCCGTACGATGATCGAAGCCAAGGGGCTTACTGTTGCACAGCGCAGTCGTAATGAGGAGGTCACTCCGCAAACGGCTGTTTATCTTGGTGATACAATCGGCGAAATGGGCTTGTATCTGCGCCTGTCACAGATTGCCTTTGTTGGCAAATCCCTGACCGGTGAGGGCGGACAAAATCCGCTGGAACCGGCAATGCTCGGCACAGCAGTTTTGTCCGGTCGTAATGTACAGAACTTCCGTGAATCCTATCAGCGTCTGATTAAAAATGGCGGCGCAAAACTTGTCAGCGATCATAATATGCTGGCTGGCGCGGTGAATTTCCTGTTCAATAATCCGGAAAAGCTGAAAACCATGACCGAGGCCGGAAAACGCACGGTCGGTGATATGCGCGGTGCGCTGGAACGCACTCTTACGGCGCTTGAGCCTTTTATCCGGCCACTGGCTGTCAAATCCCGTCTGGATACGACAGTTGTTGAACCTCTGACTGAGACAGATGCAGCGGAGCAGCCGTGATGGCTGCAAATAAGACACCGGCAGATATTTCAGGCTTCTGGTGGCGTAAGGCTGGCTGGCAGTCTGCATTGCTGTCGCCGGTGGCTGCGATTTATGGCTCGGTTGCTAAAAAGCGGATGGTGAATGCGGAGCCGCCGGAAATTGCCATGCCTGTTTTGTGTATCGGCAATTTCACCGTTGGCGGAGCGGGTAAAACGCCGACTTGTATCGCCTTTGCCGAGGCTGCAAAGGCCGAAGGCTTTAAGCCCGGTATAGTCTCGCGTGGTTATGGCGGTTCTTTTAAAGGTGTGCATCTTGTGGATCCGGATCAGGATACGGCCAAGTTGACCGGCGATGAGCCGCTGCTGCTGGCAAGACATGCCATGGTCGCGGTTTCGGCCAATCGTTTGCATGCCGCGCAATTGCTGGAAAAGCATAGCTGCAACTTCATCATTATGGATGATGGTTTTCAGAGTGCACGTCTGTTTTATGATTACGCGCTGCTGGTGGTGGATGCTTCACGCGGGATCGGCAACGGAAAAATCATTCCGGCAGGACCCTTGCGGGCACCTTTGATGGCGCAGATGCAGCAGGCTTCAGCTTTGCTCCGCATTACGCCGAACCATCTGAAAGGTGAGGATGCATCGGAAAATGTGATCCGCATGGCGGCACGCAGTAATAAGCCGTTTTTTGATGCACGTCTGGTCTCGGTGGCGGAGCAACCGGCCGAGGGCAAAAAGTTTCTCGCTTTTGCGGGCATAGGCAATCCGCAGAAATTCTATGACAGTGTGACCGAACTGGGCGGGGAAGTGGTGATCAACCGCTCATTTGGCGATCATTATAATTATAAGCCGGAAGATATCCGTCAGCTTTTGTCCGATGCGCGGGAAGCTGATCTGATTTTGGCCACAACGGCGAAAGATTATGTGCGCCTGCATGGTTTGCAATCTGCCGTTGAGGGCAACTGGCTGCGCGACATTGCTGTTTTTGATGTACGGCTTGATTTTGGCCGCGAGAAAATTTTGCAGCGTATCATCAGAACAACGCGACAAAATTTTCTCGAACGCCGCCTTGAACTCTAGAGCATTTCACAGCCAAATTGGATCAATTTGCACATTCTTGATTTAGTCAAGTTGGACCAATTCGACGGCTGTAATGCGACAAACTAAAGAATTTAGTGCGGGCGCTATGATCCAATCCGGACGTAAACCGCTCTGATCAGAGTGCTATACGGTAAATATTGAGATCATCAATATTCTCTTCAATCAGCACCCAGTCGCGTGCCGTGTAATATTCATGTTTATCGGCTTCCGCGCAGAGATAAATTTCCGGAAAACCTTGTGCACGGGCTTTTTCAATCGTCGCTTTAATCAGCGCGCTGCCGATGCCATGCGAGCGCTGTTGTTCATCAACCCAGAGAGCTGCAACCCATGGCGTATATTGCGGGCGGGCTTCCATATCACTGTCAATCAGTGATGCAGTCCCGAGAAATTCAGCACCGTCATGAGCGATAAGAGCAACTGGTGTGCTCTCTGCTGTGAGGTTTTCTTCGAACAGGCCTTTGATAAAGTCCAGTTCATGACCATCCTGCCGCCACCATGCATTCCACACGCGGTCGGCTGCATCGCCAAGAAACTCTGGTCGGGCTTTAAGGTCGGATATTGTATATGTCTTTGACATTCAAACTCTTATTAACTTTTGCTGCGCTGACGCAGTTCGGGATTGGCTTCCAGTTCGCGCTGATAGGAGACGAGGCCGTTTACATAGGCTTCCTGACGGGCAACGCTCCAGTAACGCAGATCATCCAGCTCGATTTTTTCGGCCGTCACTGCACAAATCACATAGGAGCCTGGCTCAAGAACCTGATAATCACCATCGAGATAGCGCAATTTGGCTTCACCACTGCGATTGCTGGAAAACATATTCATCATTCTTTCCTGTAAACCTTCTTGAAGGTCTCTTTACCTGCGTCCGAACAGACGTTCAATATCGCTGAGTTTTAATTCTATATAGGTCGGCCGCCCGTGATTGCAGGTACCGGAACCGGGTGTCGCTTCCATCTGGCGCAGAAGCGCGTTCATTTCCTCGCCTTTCATACGGCGACCGGAACGCACGGAACCATGACAGGCCATCGTCGCAGCCACATGATTGAGCATATCTTTCAACCCGTTGGCGGTGTCATGTTCGGCAATTTCATCCGCCAGATCGCGGATCAGCTGCTGCACATCCATTTCGCCGAGCATGGCTGGCGTCTCACGCACAGCTACAGCACCGGGGCCGAACTGTTCAACACTCAGACCAAAACGCTCCAGTGTTTGCGCATGGGCGACAACACGTTCCGCATCTTCTTCCGGCAGGTCGACGATCTCGGGGATCAGCAGCATCTGCGCAGCCATGGGCTTGGCGTCAAGAGCGGTTTTCAACGCTTCATAAACCAGTCGCTCATGGGCGGCATGCTGATCCACAATTACCAGACTGTCTTCTGTCTGGGCGACAATATAATTGGCATGAATTTGTGCCCGTGCTGCACCGAGCGGTGCACGCAGCAATTCTGCGGGCGCTTCAATTTCGGCTGCACGGCTGTCAGCACTGGGCGCCGTGAATTGTGAAATCGTTGCTTGCATCGCTTCGCCGAAACCGGCCTGTTCAAAGCGTGGTACCGGTTGTGTATCAAGATGCAGGGGGCGCTGTGCCGGATGGGCAGTTTGCGGTGACCATTCCTGACGCGGCGGTTCAGGTCGATAATTGGACGCAGACTGCCAGTTGCGGGCAGGGGGTGAGGTGAATGAGCTTAATGAAGGTTCCGGCGCTTCAAAACCCTTGGTTTCGAATCCCTGTGCCTGAAAAGCTTTCAGCATGGCTTCCGCACCACTGGTCGCAGGGCGGATGCCTGACTGCGCCAAGGCGTGACGGATGGTGCCGACAATCAGACCACGCACCAGTCCCGGATCGCGGAAGCGCACATCGGCCTTGGCCGGATGCACATTGACATCAACATGAGCCGGATCAAGCTGGAGAAACAATACGCCGACCGGATGACGGTCGCGGGCAATCACATCGGAATAGGCGCCGCGTAATGCACCAAAAACCTGTTTGTCGCGTACCGGACGGCCGTTAATATAGGCAAACTGGTGCAAAGAATTGGCACGGTTGAATGACGGAATAGCCGTAAAGCCCGTCAGACGTACACCTTCACGCTCGCTGTCGAGTGCCAGCGCATTCTCGGAAAAATCTGCGCCAAGTACCTGCGAAATACGCTCCAGCATGGCGACTTCAGTAATGGTTTCACCGGCGCTGCATGTGGCAGGCAATTCCAGCGGGCTGCGATCCGTACCGGCGATGGAAAAACGGATTTGCGGGAAGGAAATCGCGATGCGCTTCACCACTTCCGTTATGGCGGTGGATTCAGCGCGGTCGGTTTTCATAAATTTAAGGCGGGCAGGGGTGGCATAAAACAGATCGCTGACTTCAACAATGGTTCCGCGATTGATGGCTGTCGGGCGCGGGCCTTCCAGATGACCGCCGCGTACCACGACCTCATAGCCGGAATCTGCCTCAGCAGTGCGTGATTTAATGCTGAGGCGCGCAACAGAACCAATGGATGGCAGGGCTTCGCCACGAAAACCAAGGGCGCGGATGTCATGTACATCATCCGTGAGTTTTGAGGTGCAGTGACGCGAGACAGCGAGTGTCAGTTCATCAGCGGGAATGCCGCCGCCATTATCAGTTACGCGGATCAGGTTCTTGCCACCGCCTGCGGTGACAATTTCAATGCGTGTGGCACCGGCGTCAATTGCATTTTCAACCAGTTCTTTCACCACGCTGGCAGGGCGTTCAATCACCTCACCGGCGGCAATCTGGTTGATAATGGTTTCGCTCAGGAGCCTGATAGACATAGAATGATCCGCTGCGTTTTGTAGAAGTCAGATGATGTGCGGAGTGTATTCGCACATCATCACGGAGTTTAATCAGCGCTGTTTCTGCTGCTGAACAATGCCATAAAGATTGGTGCAGCGGGTGCCAGAGCGGCAATAGGCCAGAATTGGCGTTGGTGCATTTTCTACGGCTGCAGTCATCTCGTCCAGATTTTCCTGTGTGATCTGGCCACCAGCTACAGGAATGAAATAGGTTTGCAGACCGGCTGCAACTGCAGCCTGTGCAACGGCATCATAGAGCGGCTGACCGTCGGATTCGTGATCCGGGCGGTTGCAAATCAGGGTCTTGAAACCCTGTGCCGCAACACCGGCAATATCTTCCGGTGACAGCTGGCCGGTGACAGCAAAATTTTCATCAATCAGACGAATGTCCATAAGTCGGAACCTCATTAATGCATGTCGGCTCAAATGGATTCATTTGAGCTACCGCGAACATGCGACAATTAAAAGAATCCAGAGCGAGTGCGGTGGCTGAGATCAAATACAACACGCTCTGGTGGGTTTGTTTTCAGAATATACCATCGTGATGTGCTTACCACCCCGAAAGCGCTTATTGCCTGTTGAAACTGCCACGTAACGGCGGAAATTTCACCGAAGAAGCGACACTAAAGATGCTGGTATATGCTTTCAATAAAAGCATATAGTCATGCAGTCAGAGGGTTGAAAGGGAGAGCTATGGATAAAACCTGCGGACTTGAGAGAGAGGGGAAGGATGATATTCCGCCCGCTACATCTGAGGTCAGTAATATTATCCGTCGTCAGGGCGTACTGAAAGCTTCGCATCGGCAGGTGGCAGAAGAGCTGCCTGTGGCATTTTCCTATGGCGGGACCACCCATGCGGTGATGATGGCCAGTCCACAGGATATTGAGGATTTTGCCGTTGGTTTCAGCCTCTGCGAAGGCATTATTGCACAGTCTTCTGAAATCGAAGCGATGGATATTCAGAGCTTTCCCGCCGGTATTGATGTGCAGATGCAGTTATCCGATCAGCAGCGTGATGCACTGACCGCCCGTCGCCGCCATATGGCAGGGCCGGTCGGCTGTGGCTTGTGCGGTATTGAATCGATCACTGAGGCTGTGCGGGAGTTTCCGCCGGTTGGGGATAGCGATTTCAAGCTGCGTTCTGAGCAGATTGTGCAGGCTGCAGAGCAGATGTGGCATTCGCAGGTCTTGCATCGGGCAACCGGAGCCGTGCATGCGGCCGGTTTCTATCAGGCGTATCGGAACAGTGGCGAGATACTGGCCGTGCGCGAGGATGTCGGGCGGCATAACGCATTGGACAAACTGGCAGGCTTCTTGTTAAGCGGGAATGGCAAGGCTGAAAATGCCGATCCGTCGCGTGGTGCAGTGGTTGTGACCAGTCGTGTCTCGCTGGAAATGGTACAGAAAACAGCGGCGATCCGCTCGCCGGTGATCATGGCGATTTCCGCACCGACGGCTCTGGCAATCCGTACAGCTGACGCATTGAATATTACGCTGGTGGCATTGGTGCGTGGCTCGGAATTCGATGTCTATACGCATCCGCAGCGCATTACGGAATAAAAAGCGGCCTGCCGATACAAGCCGCTTTCTTTAAGTTACGCTTCGATTTTGCTGTAAGTATTCAAAATCTGCACGGTTGCATGAGCCGCTTCACGACCTTTGACTTTGAAATGCGTATAGAAGAAATCATGATGCTCTTTGCTGTCATGATAATGGTGCGGAGTTAGTACAACGCTGAGAACCGGCACATCTGTATCCATCTGTGCCTGCATCAGGCCTTTGATAACTGCGTCGGATACGAAATCATGGCGGTAAATGCCGCCGTCAACCACAAAGCCCGCCGCAACAACAGCAGCATATTTGCCGGTGCCGGCCAGTGTGCGGGCAAGAAGCGGTGCTTCGAATACGCCCGGCACGTCAAAGACTTCGACCTCAATGCCGTTGTCAGTCAGTTTAGCCAGTTCTTCAATATAGGATTTGCGCGCTTCATCCACGATATCGGCGTGCCAGCGCGCCTGAATGAATGCAACTTTGAGGGAAGATGGGTTGGTCAAGCTCTGGTTCATAGTTTCATCTCTTGATACTAGAATCAGGGCGCAAATTCACAAATCGACAGATCACACCCATAACAAGTGTGCTGTTTAACCGTGTCTTTGCTCTCTTTCATCCGGACTATACCGTCGGCTCCGGCATCGCACCGGATCTGCTGACTCTGAACAAATCGCTTTATTCAGACGCTCGCGGGCTCAAAGAGTTTCCTCTTCATACCGCCGGTGGGGAATCGCACCCCGCCCCGAGAACAACATCGCGCACTATTGCGCGACGCATGTCTCATACAGATAGCTGAGGGGGAAGTCGAGTAGACAATGTGTTGCTGTTTTACTTTACAATCTTGTTTCACTTTTGTGCCGGTGATATGGAGGCGCAGTCCAATCAGGAGATTTATGCGCAGCAACTCATAACAAGAGTTTCCCCGACAGCCTTTCATACACGGCTGAGGGTTGAGTTGCGCCTTTTGCAGCCCATAGCAGGGCGCGTATAATATCTTTCAACGGACAAAAAATATCATGATACAAATACGAAATGAAATCCGCCCGATCCGCAATGAGGATACGGAAACTCTGGTTACTATCTGGCTGGAGGCTTCACAATTCGCCCATAGTTTTCTGGGGCAGGAACGCCTGCAATTACAGTCTGAGCAGGTGCGGGATATTTATCTGAAACAAGCTGAAAACTGGGTGATCCTCGAAAACGGACAGCCGGCCGGATTTATCGGCCTGATGGATCAGTTTATCGGCGGTCTTTTCATCGACACTAAAATTCATGGCAAGGGTCTTGGCCGTCAATTGCTCGACCATGCATTGCAATTAAAGAAAACGCTGTCGCTGGAAGTTTACGCACTGAACACGCAGGCACATAATTTCTATCTGCGTAACGGTTTTATGGAAACCACGCGTGATCCGCAGGATGCGGAAGGCCTGCCTTTTGAAGTCATCCATATGTGCCGTGACCTGTAACCCTGACAGGCACCTAAAAAAGGTCTGCCGGAGCACTTCCGGCAGACCTCTTGTGAAATCTGCAGCGCAGGAAATTCTCCCACATAAACAGGTTAAAGCATTTCCAGCAAAAATGTGAACCGCCTTCGCAGGGAAATCAATTCACAGGATTGATTTTTATCCCGCTACGATGCGTAGGATAATGCATAAAAAAAGTTACAGCGGAGTAACCGATTCAGTCCTAACTGAAACCGCTGTAAGAGCATTCATTCGCTTATCAATACAGCGCCGCTATGCTCATCCGTCATGATGGTTATGGCAGGAAGTCCAGACCTATCACACTAATGGCAATGGCCGTATTCAGCGTGATAATCATCATGGTATAAATAATTGCGCTTTTGGTGATCTCAGTCATCTCACACCTCTACGCATCGGCCCCTTATCGATGCTTTGCTCAGTTCTGTTTACTCACCAAATGTAACAGTGTGTAACCGGTCACGCAACCCGAAAGCGCTTTTTTCTGTCGTTCCGGCAATGACAATTATGGTTTGAGCCTTGTTTTCCAGACTGTGCAGGTAAGGGTAAGCTGGCCTGTCAATTGTGATGTGCTCATCACAATCCATTGTTTTTTAAGTCGAAATTAAGCATGTCAGCACACGATTTGTTGCCTGCGTTAAATTTTGTGACAGTATGTTTTTGCCCGTCAAAAAAACTTTGCCGATCCGGTCAATTCGACGTGTAATCCGGTGCGGCTGGTTTATATAATGGCCATAATGAAACATATCTGACATTCAGGATTCGTATTGTGAATCGCATTATTCCGCTGGTTCTGGCCGTCGCGCTCTTTATGGAGCAGATGGATTCGAATGTGATTTCGACCTCTCTGGCGGCAATTGCGGCAGATATCGGCACCAGTCCGATTGCACTGAAACTGGCGCTCACATCCTATCTTGTATCTTTGGCGGTGTTTATTCCGGTCAGCGGCTGGATGGCCGACCGTTATGGTGCCCGCAATGTATTTCGTGCAGCGATTGCGGTTTTTGTGATCGGCTCTGTGGCCTGTGCTGCATCCAATTCTCTGATGAGCTTTGTGGTCGCGCGTTTCCTGCAGGGTATGGGCGGGGCGATGATGACGCCGGTCGGTCGTCTGGTTTTGTTGCGCTCCACTCCGCGCAATCAGCTGGTGAATGCCATGGCATGGCTGGCGATACCGAGCATGGTCGGACCTCTGGTCGGGCCGCCGGTCGGCGGTTTCATCACAACCTATTTCAGCTGGCACTGGATTTTTCTGATTAATGTACCGATTGGTCTGGCGGGGATCTGGTTTGCAACCAAATATCTTCCGGTGCTGGATGTGCCGATGCCGCGCAAGCTGGACGTAACCGGTTTTATCCTGTCGGGGCTGGCAATGTCCGGTGTGGTATTCGGGCTTTCTGTGGTCAGTCTTCCGGCACTGCCGCCTGCAGTGGGGATCATCACGCTTGGTGTTGGTCTGCTGTCGACAGTTTTGTATATCCGCCATGCAAAGCGCGTGGAAAATCCGCTGCTGGATTTGTCATTGTTTCAGAATGATGTGTTCCGTATTTCCGTTGTCGGCGGCAGCCTGTTTCGTTTGGGTATTGGTGCCATTCCGTTTTTGCTGCCGCTGATGTTGCAACTCGGCTTCGGGCTTGATCCGTTTCAATCCGGCATGATCACTTTTGTTTCAGCAATCGGAGCATTGCTGATGAAGTTCGGAGCGACGCGGGTGTTCTCCCGTTTCGGCTTTCGCCGGTTGCTGATGTTCGGCTCTCTCGCATCAGCATGTTTCATTATCCTGAACGGTTTTTTCACGCCGCAAACACCAATGACGCTGATCCTGATTGCCTTGCTGTTTGGCGGCTTCCTGCGTTCTATGTTCTTTACCGGTGTCAATGCTCTTGGTTTTGCAGAAATTCCCGACGACAAAACCAGTCAGGCAACACCGATCTCTGCGGTTGCCCAGCAGGTTTCCATTGCGATGGGGGTGGCGCTGGCCGGTGTGATACTGGAGCTGAGTACAATCATTCGCGGGTCTGTGCTGCAATTGCAGGATTTCCATATCGCGTTTTATATTGTCGGCGCTATTTCAGCTTTGGCTTTTTTCTCTTTTATCAAACTGAAGCCGGAAGCAGGGCAGGAGCTTTATGAAAAGAAATTCGCGCCCAGAGTGAAAAAGATACACTAGAGCATGTCGCGGAAAAGTGGGTAACGGTTTTCCGATGACGATATGGGTAAAAACAAGGAGACAGAGCGAGCGCAGTGGATACAATTAAACGCGACACGCTCTAAGTATTTGCTACAGGGTGAAACAAAAAAGCGCGGTTATACCGCGCTTTTTATGGGTCTGCTAAGCGAAATTACTCTTCGCTGTCATCTTCCTTGCGGCCTTTGAAATCACGGGCAAGCAGATAAAGCTCAACGGATTCTGCACGCGATGCAGGCGGTTTAACGTGATGCACAGAGCGAAAATTCTGCTTCAGCATGGTCAGCAGGTCGTTCTCGGTGCCGCCCTGAAAGGTTTTGGTCAGGAAATGACCGCCCGGTTTTAGCACCGAAACGGCGAAATGTGCTGCCACTTCGCATAAATGCGCGGTGCGCAGATGGTCGGTGCGGCGATGACCGGTCGTTGGTGCCGCCATATCAGAAATCACCAGATCCGGTGAGTCGCCCAATGCATTCATAATTGCATTCGGTGCTTCATCATCCAGAAAGTCCATTTTCAGGAGCGCAACACCTGGTAACGGATCAACGTCGAGATAGTCAATGCCGACAACATGAGGCTGCTCATCATTGGAGCCGACGATCTTCGCTGCAATCTGGCTCCAGCCACCGGGGGCGGCGCCGAGATCGATAATCTTCTGGCCTTTTTTCAGAATATTATAGCGCTCATTAATTTCGATCAGCTTATAGGCCGCACGGGAGCGGTAGCCGTCTGCCTTGGATTGCTGCACATAAGGGTCGTTGAGATGGCGTTCCAGCCACCGGCGCGATGTTTCTTTGATCGTACCGGCCTTTTTCTTGACACGCACATGCATGCCGCGCGTGCCTGCGCCGCCACGGCCACCGGTGGTGTTGCCGAATTTTGATTTGCCGGACTTGCTTCCAGAACCGCTCATATCGACTGTCTGCCCTTTAGCTGCGTGTCCCTGCCGGAACCGTTTTTCATATAAGTTTCTTTTGCCTGATGAGGGCGGCGATGGCGCCAAGCACCATCGCGGGACATCAATTCAGTGAGGATACCTTCGCGCAAACCGCGATCGGCAACCAGCAATCTTTCGCTCGGCCAGATCTGACGGATGGCATCCAGAATAGCACAACCGGCCAGCACCAGATCGGCACGGTCTGCACCGATGCACGGATTGGCCACACGGGTTTTGAAATCCCATGACAGAAGCTTGGCGGTCATATCGGTCACATCCTGTGATCCCATCCACATGCCATCCACGCGGCGGCGGTCATAGCGCTCGAGCCCCAGATGAATGCCCGCAAGAGTGGTTACCGTACCGGATGTGCCGAGCAAATGGAAATGCGTACTTTGAGCAAGCTCACCCAGCTTATGGCGTTCGCTGAAATCATTCAGCATACCGGCAACATAGGCAACCATTTCCGCATAATTTTCCGGCGTAACATCACGTCCGCCGAATTTCTCCGCCAAGGTAACAACACCTACGGGCAGGGAGGTCCATGCGGTGATATGTTCTGCAAGGCGCGAAGAGCGGCGGCAGGTCACATCAATCAGAGCGATTTCCGAAGAGCCGCCACCGATGTCAAACAGCACAAGCGCATCGGTCTCGCGATTGACCAGTGTACCGCAGCCGGAAACCGCAAGGCTTGCTTCAGTCTGACGGTCTACAATTTCCAACTCAAGACCGGCTTCTTCACGTACCCGCTCCAGAAAATCCGCACCATTGCTGGCCGACCGGCAGGCTTCTGTCGCAATCAGGCGTCTGCGGCGGATATTCTTGCTCTCAAGCTTATCACGGCAGATTTTCAGCGCTTCAATCGCACGGTTCATGGCCTGATCGCTCAGGCGGCCGCTGGTGCCGAAGCCTTCGCCAAGACGCACAATACGCGAGAAAGAGTCGACAACGCGGAATTGTCCGGGTCTGCTTGGTGTGGCAATCAGCAAACGGCAATTATTGGTGCCGAGATCAAGGGCGGCATAAAGCGGCGGCTCATAGGCACGCGGCTGCGCGGCCTGCGGCGCACGGTTTTCACCTGAATGACCGGAATTATGCTCTGCTCTGGCCGCACTTGTTTTCGGGCTCTGGCGGTTCGGCGCATGCCCGTGCTTGGCGGTTTGAACTTGTGATGCAGATTGTGCCGACGGTGCTGCAGCTATATTATTGGCTGCGGCCGGATTGTCCTGCTGCTTTTTGCGACGCGAACGTCTGCGGCGGTTCGAGAGTTTCTTCCCGTTTCTTTGGCCGTTTTTCTGCTCGCTCTTCGGTGCATGGTTGCTGGAACTGTTTTCTGCACGCGCTGATTTGGCTGCAGATGACTTATCGCTGTTCGCAGAAACCCGTTCGGTGGCAAGAGAAGAACCTTGTGCACCGGCTGACATCGTTTCCGAGCCATTATGCTTACCGGCTTTTCGCCGGCGCGCACGTTTGCGCTGTTTTTTATCGAAGCGTCCCGATTCATCTGCCACGGGCTTTGGTGACGATGAGCCGACAGGAGAACGGCCTGACCGTTGCCCTGTATTTGGTGGTTCAGAGGAAGATGTTCTTCCTTCTTTGCCGCCAGACGCCCCGTTGATAGACACCTTTGGGGTGTGCAGATCGGGGTTCTTCAAAGTTTTTGTCCTTTTGGCACCGCGCGAACCCTTCAGGGACGCAGGCATGGTGCAGACTATTTCACGTTGCCCTTAATGTAACAGTCCTTTGCCGATTTACCAAGGGGCGCAAATTGCTAAGAGAAAGGAGAATTTTGTGATCTGTGGAAAAATATATTGAAATCAGTGCAAAGAGGGTTTGCATTTGTGAAAATATCAATTATATGACCACCCACGGCGCCGCGAGCGTCACCGCTTCGCTCTCACAGAGCAGCGATGCTGGGGAATAGTTTAATGGTAGAACGACGGACTCTGACTCCGTTAGTCTTGGTTCGAATCCAGGTTCCCCAGCCAATTTTCTTCTCAATTCATAGAATATAATAATTTACCGGTTTGATGCGGTAATCCATTGTTTTGATACGGTATATTTCCGTGTCGGCGGTGTTTTCTGAGGAAGAACCGAATTTTCCGAAAACTGTAATCCATACGAATCGCACCAGCGGATGCGGCATGTGATTCTTTCATTTCCCCGACATCAGCCTTCATTTTTAATTATCCGGCCTGATTTTATTGCTGATACATAGAAATCTTATTTTTTTCGATGCTCGAAAAATAGATGACAAGCAGAAAAATCCGTGCCAGTCTTATCTGCAGAGGAGACAGACGGAAGCAGGTCGGCAAGAACCGTTCCGTTATAAGGGAGGTGTCGTGTGACGGGAGGCGTTTCACGATCTGAAGAGTTGCGCTGGCAAAACCGGCGGCGGATTCTGCGATTGCTGCGGCAGTCCGGCAGTCTGTCGCGCACGGATATCGCCGGCATGACTGGTATGAGCCACTCCACAATTTCCGCTATCAGTGCCATGTTGCTGGCAGAACAGGTGCTCGTTGAAGTGCCTGAAACAGAAGCCGCGAATAATGCCGAGGGTAAGCGCGGCCGTCCGCAGGTTTTACTCGGGCTCAATCCGCAATGCGCATCCGTCGTTGCGGTCAATATCGCGCTGAATGTGATTGACGTAGACCTGTTCGATTATACGGGACAGAGAGTTGCCTTTGAGCAATTGCAGATCGATACGCTGACTATAGCGCCGGATACTCTTCTCGCTGCCTTACAACTGCAGATCAGAGGATTGCTCAGCCGTTATTCTGAGCAGGCTGAAAATCTGCGCCATATTTCCGTGAGCGTGCAGGGCATGACTGATGCAGCCCATCAGATGCTGGTCTGGTCGCCGACCATCGGTGCGGAAAATGTAACCATCGCAGATTTCCTGAAACAGGCTTTTGATGTTCCGGTGATGGTTTTCAACGACTGTCTGATGATCGCTGAAGCTTTGCGCTGGTCGCAGCCGGACATCTTCCATGGTGATTTTGCTGCTATCCTGTTTTCTTCCGGTATCGGCATGGGGCTGTATCTGAAAGGCGAACCGTTTTCCGGTGCGCGCTCGTCCGCTGCGGAATTCGGTCATGTGGTCTATATGCCGGACGGCGCTTTGTGCCGCTGTGGTCGCCACGGTTGTCTTGAGGCCTATGCCAGTGATTATGGCATCTGGCGTAAGGCGCATGGTGTTGATGAAAACAGTGCGCCTGTGGCGATGATTCCGGAAAGCGATTTTTATGCGCTCGCGCATGAGGCCAGAACGGCAGACGGCGTTGCGCGGCAGGCTTTCCAGCAGGCAGGCAAGGCGCTTGGTTTTGCCTTGCGCAGCATTTTCTCGCTGATTGATCCGGTGCCGCTGGCTTTTGTCGGTCCCGGTGTGCACGCTTTTGATCTCATTGAGGATGAATTGCGCCAGACGATCAGCGGCGATCTTGCTGATGGACGGCAGGTCGGGCCGCGTAATGGTCTGCAGTCGCCAAAAAATCTGACTATCCGTTGCTATCCGTCGGAACAGCCGCTGATCCTGCAAGGCTGTGCAATCACATCTTTGCTCCGCGTTGATGCGGAAACGGAAGTTCAGAAATCAAAATTGCTGGTGACAAATAATAATAACGCACAGAGGGTAACGGCATGAGCATAGGTTTCTTCGGATTGGACAAACCCATCCGCTATGAGGGTGAGAAAAGCACCAATCCGCTTGCCTATCGTTTCTACAATCCGGACGAGATTGTACTGGGCAAAAGACTGGAAGATCACCTGCGCTTTGCCATTGCCTATTGGCACAGTTTTGCATGGGCTGGCGGCGATCCGTTCGGCGGACAGACATTTGAACGCCCGTGGTTCGGTGATACGTTAGATCATGCGAAACACAAAGCTGATGTGGCTTTTGAACTGTTTACACTGCTCGGTACGCCTTATTATTGTTTCCACGATGCGGATATCCGCCCTGAAGGCAAAAATTTTGCGGAAACATCGGCCAATCTCGACCACATGGCTGATTATCTTCAGGAGAAGATGAACCAGACGGGCATCAAACTGCTCTGGGGAACAGCCAATCTTTTCTCGCATCGCCGCTATATGGCCGGTGCTGCCACCAATCCTGATCCTGAAATTTTTGCCTATGCTGCCGCCACGGTTAAGCATTGCATGGATGTGACGCACCGTCTGAATGGTGAGAATTATGTGCTCTGGGGCGGACGTGAAGGCTATGAAACCCTGTTGAATACCGATGCAGGGCGTGAGCTTGACCAGATGGGACGCTTTCTCTCGCTGGTGGTCGATTACAAGCATAAAATCGGTTTCAAAGGCACAATCCTTGTCGAGCCTAAGCCGCAGGAGCCGACCAAACATCAATATGATTTTGATGTTGCTACTGTTTACGGCTTTCTCAAGCGCTATGGCCTAGAAGGCGAAGTGAAGGTCAATATCGAGCAGGGGCATGCCATTCTTGCCGGTCATTCATTTGAGCATGAACTGGCAATGGCCAATGCGCTGGGTATTTTCGGCTCCATCGATATGAACCGCAATGATTACCAGTCCGGCTGGGATACAGATCAGTTTCCGAACAATGTGCCGGAAATGGCGCTGGCTTATTATCAGGTTTTGCAAGGCGGCGGGTTTACCACCGGCGGCACAAATTTTGATGCCAAACTGCGTCGTCAGTCGCTCGATCCGCAGGATCTGCTGATTGCGCATATCGGCGCGATGGATTGCTGTGCACGCGGGCTTAAAGCCGCAGCGAAAATGATTGAGGATAAAGCTTTGTCTGCTCCGCTTGATGCACGTTATGCCGGATGGCAGCAGCCGCAGGCGCAAGCCATGTTGCAGGGCAAACAATCACTGGAAGACATTGCTACCTATGTGCGTGACAGCGGGATTGAGCCGCAGCCGGTTTCCGGTCGTCAGGAACATCTGGAAAATATCGTGAATTGTTACGTTTAGTTGCCCTTCGTGCAACGGCGTTACGTTTAGTTGCACTTCTGGCAACGGTGAACATCAGAAACGATACAGAAAATTCGGGAGTGGGATGATGAAAACGATTAAAGGGCCGGCGATATTTCTGGCGCAGTTTGCGGGGGATATGGCACCGTTTAACTCCTTTGAAAATATCTGCAAATGGGCAGCCTCGCTGGGCTATAAAGGCGTGCAGATTCCGACATGGGATAAGCGGCTGTTCGATCTTAAAAAAGCATCAGATTCGCAAACCTATTGCGATGAAATCAAAGGCATCGCCGCTGATAACGGCCTGGAGATCACCGAGCTTTCAACGCATTTGCAGGGGCAGCTTGTTGCGGTGCATCCGGCCTATGATGCAGCCTTTGACGGCTTTGCCGATGAGGATGTGCGTGGCAATCCGCAGGCACGTCGGGCATGGGCGGAAGATCAGGTGCGCCGTGCGTTGCGAGCCTCAAAACATCTTGGTTTGAATGCGATGGCATCCTTCTCCGGTGCGCTGGCATGGCCCTATGTCTATCCGTGGCCGCAGCGGCCTGCCGGTCTCGTCGAGACAGCTTTTGATGAGCTGGCGCAACGCTGGACACCGCTGCTCAATTATGCTGACGAAAACGGTGTGGATGTTTGCTACGAATTACATCCGGGGGAAGACCTGCATGACGGTATTTCCTATGAGATGTTTCTGGATCGGGTGAAAAATCATACCCGCGCTAATATCCTGTATGATCCGTCGCATTTCGTGCTGCAGCAGCTCGATTACCTTGATTTCATTGATATTTATCACGAACGCATCAAAGCGTTACATGTCAAGGATGCGGAATTTAATCCGACCGGACGGCAGGGCGTTTATGGCGGTTTCCAGAGCTGGGTGAACCGCGCAGGCCGTTTCCGCTCATTGGGGGATGGACAGGTCGATTTCGGCGGAATTTTCTCAAAACTGACAACGCATGACTTCGACAGCTGGGCAGTGCTTGAATGGGAATGCGCATTGAAGCATCCTGAAGACGGTGCGCGAGAAGGTGCGGAATTTATCCGCCATCATATTATCCGCGTTACAGAGCGTGCTTTTGATGATTTTGCCGATGCGGGCACTGATGATGCGGCAAACCGTAAAATGCTCGGTCTGAGCTAAGGGAGGCGGCTATGGGAAACGCAGCACATCGTATCAGACTTGGCATGGTCGGCGGCGGGCAGGGCGCTTTTATCGGCGCCGTGCATCGCATTGCAGCGCGGATTGACGATCAGTATGAACTGGTCGCCGGTGCGCTTTCATCCGATCCGGCACGCGCCGGTGCTTCTGCGCAAGAGCTAGGCATTTCGTCTGAGCGCTCCTATGCGTCTTTTGAAGAAATGGCACTGGCGGAAAGCCAAAGGCCGGATGGGATTGAGGCTGTGGCTATAGTCACGCCGAACCATCTGCATGGCGCAGCTGCCCGTGCTTTTCTGGCCGCAGGCATTCACGTGATTTGCGATAAGCCGCTGACAACAACAGTTTCTGAAGCCGAGCAACTGGTTGAAACTGTTCAGCAGTCCGGCAAAATCTTTGTGCTGACCCATAATTACAGCGGCTATCCGATGATCCGGCAGGCGCGGGAAATGGTCGCCAATGGTGATCTGGGCGATATCCGTGTTGTGCAGGCCGAATATGCGCAGGACTGGCTGACAGAGCGCAGTGAGCTGAGCGGTAATAAACAGGCTGAATGGCGTACAGACCCGAAACGCTCCGGAGCCGGTGGCGCAATCGGTGATATCGGCACCCATGCCTATCATCTGGCCGGATTTGTCAGCGGTCTTGAAGCCGAGGCAGTGCTGGCACAGCTGACCAGTTTTGTTGAAGGTCGTGCATTGGACGATGATGTGCAGATTATGCTGCGCTACAAAGGCGGCGCGCGTGGCATGTTATGGGCAAGTCAGGTTGCAGTCGGCAATGAAAACGGGCTGAAACTGCGCGTCTATGGCAGCAAAGGCGGGCTGGAATGGTCGCAGTCTGACCCGAATTATCTGTGGTTCACACGTTTTGGCGAACCGAAGCAACTCATCGCTCGTGGTGGTGCCGGAGCCGGTGCCTCAGCCGCTCGTGTTACCCGTATTCCGGGCGGACATCCGGAAGGTTATCTCGAAGGATTTGCCACGATTTACACGGAAGCAGCACGCGCTATCCGCGCAGCGCGCAACGGTGAAAAACCGGATGCGGCAGTGTTATTTCCGACTGTTGAGGATGGGCTTGAAGGAATGCGCTTTATTGAAGCTTCTGTGGCTTCATCCAAAGCGGGCAATGTCTGGACAAATTTGCGATGACAGAAACTGACACGAGCAGCAAATCACCTTTTATGCGTGTTGAGGGACTGGCCAAAAGTTTTGGTCCGGTGGAAGTGCTGCGCGATATTACGCTGGATATCCGTGAGGGTGAAATTCACACGGTTATCGGCGAGAACGGTGCCGGTAAATCAACACTGATGAAACTGCTGGCCGGACATTTAAGTCCGAGCAAAGGCACAATCTTTATTGATGGGCAGCCGGTTGTGCTGTCAGGGCCGGTTGGTGCGGAACAACGCGGTATTGTGCTGGTGCATCAGGAAATTTTGCTGGCACCGGATATGACGGTTGCGCAGAATATTTTCCTCGGCCGTGAGCAGCGCAAAGGCCTGATGCTGAATGACCGTGCCATGAATGCACAGGCCAGAGCGGCAGTTGCAGATCTCGGTGCTGATATCGAGCCGACTATGCGTGTTGAACAATTGTCGATTGCGCAACGTCAGCTGGTACAGATTGCCCGTGCTTTGCTGGTGCCGCACAGACTGGTGATTTTTGATGAGCCGACTGCTTCACTGACGCCGGTTGAAACTGAAGCTTTGCTCAAAGTCATCATGGCTATCCGTAATCGCGGTGCAGCGATTTTGTATATTTCACACCGCTTGCCGGAAGTGAAAGCCATTGCCGATCGTGTGACAGTGCTGCGCGACGGGCAGATGATTACAACGCGCGAGGCAGAAGGGCTGGAGCCGCTGGATATGGCACAGCTGATGGTCGGGCGTGATATGTCCCAGCTTTATCCGGAACGTGTCATCCCGCAGGTCAAAACGCCTGTGCTGGAAGTCTCGGATTTTAACGTTCCGGGCTATGCATCCGGTTGTGCTTTCACGCTGCATAAAGGCGAGATACTCGGTTTTGCAGGCCTGATTGGCGCGGGTCGCACCGAGCTGTGCGAGGGCGTTGTGGGCTTGCGTCACGCGCATGGTACTGTGCGTGTGAACGGAACAGTGAAGCGCTTTCACAATGCCCGTGAGAGTATGGATGCCGGACTTGTTTACCTGAGTGAAGATCGCAAAGGTAAAGGACTGTTGCTGGCACAAAATTTGCGCACCAATCTGACATTGGCCGCTTTAAGCCAGTTTTCAGGCTTGCAGATCAACCGCGCTGCCGAGGCCGCAGCATTGGAAAAGGCAATCGGGGACTTTGATATCCGTACCCGTAATCCTGATCTTCTCGCCGGACAGCTTTCAGGCGGCAATCAGCAGAAATTGCTGCTGGCAAAGATGATGCTGCTTGAGCCGGATATTGTGATCATTGATGAGCCGACACGCGGTATCGACATTGGTACCAAAGAGCAGATTTACCGTTTTATTGCCGAGCTGGCCGCACAAGGCAAAGCCGTTATCGTGATTTCTTCGGAAATGCCGGAACTGATCGGCCTGTGTCACCGTGCACTGGTGATGCGCAATGGCCGTATCGTTGCGGAAATCAGCGGAGACAAAATGACCGAGAATGAAATTGTTGTGCACGCTACCGGTGTCACATCTTCAGAGGCTGCAATTTTTGCAGAGGCGCTATGACAGAACAGGCTAAAACCACTCCGCAAAATACAACAGAACGCCGTTTCTGGCAGGATATGGATTTGCGCGCTGTTGCCCCTTTCGTGGCATTGGCTGCTCTGCTGGTCTTCGGAACGCTGGTGAACTCCAATTTCATCGGCGTGGACAATCTGCTGAATATTGCAACCCGCAGCGCCTTCATCGCGATTATCGCTATCGGCGCGACCTTTGTCATTTCATCCGGCGGTCTTGATCTGTCTGTCGGCTCTATGTCTGCCTTTGTTGCAGCTGTCACGATCATGTTTATGAATTCCGGCATTATCACCGGCATTCTGCCGATGCTGCTGGTGGCTGCCTGTATCGCCATTGTTGTCGGTGCGCTTTGCGGACTGGCCAATGGTGTCACGACAACACTCGGACGCATCGAGCCGTTTATCGTAACGCTTGGTACAATGGGGATATTCCGCGCACTCACCATCTATCTGGCTGAAGGCGGTTCCATTGCTATGAAATCGCAGGAGCTGCGGGCAGCCTATCGTCCGGTTTATTTCGGCAATATTCTGGGCGTTCCGGTGCCGATTGTTGCGATCATTGTTGTGGCGCTGATTGCGTCCTTCATTCTCTACCGCACAGCTTTTGGCCGCCATATTATCGCGGTTGGTTCCAATCAGGATGTGGCGCGTTATTCCGGCATTCCGGTTAACCGCGTGCGCACGATGGCTTTTGTCATTCAGGGTATCTGTGTTGCTATCGCTATTCTGATTTACATTCCGCGTCTGGGGGCGGCCACACCAACCACGGGACTGATGTGGGAATTGCAGGCAATTACAGCGGTGGTAATCGGTGGCACAGCCTTGCGTGGCGGTGTCGGGCGCATTTGGGGCACTGTTTGCGGTGCGCTCATTCTGGAAGTTGTCGGTAATATTATGGTTCTGTCTGATCTGGTCAGTGAATATCTGATCGGGGCGGTGCAAGGAGCAATCATTATCATTGCGATGCTGGTGCAGCGTTCATTGTCGCGGCGACAGTAGTTGCAGGTGTATTTGGTGGCGGGGCTGTGGCTCCGCTGCCGCAAAAGCGGCGGAGGGGAGGCCGGACCGCCGTGTCGTCAGGCCAAATATCAGGGAGTGAGACCATGAAAAATATTCTGTTAGGTGCTGTTTGTGCTGCTGCCCTGTTCGGGACAGCGGCTCAGGCACAGGAAGAAAAGAAAGTCACGATTGCCGTGTCGATACCGGCGGCTGACCACGGCTGGACCGGCGGCGTTGTCTATCACGCAGAACGTGCAAAAGCGGTTCTGGAGAAGAACCATCCGGGTTTGAAAATTGTTATCAAAACCTCGCCGGACGGCGCTTCGCAGGCCAACGCACTGGAAGATCTGACCACGCAGGGCATGGATGCGCTGGTAACGCTGCCGCATAATTCCGATGAGCTGACCGATCCGATCCGTCAGGTGAAGGATAAGGGCATTTTCATTACCGTTGTTGACCGCGCATTGTCTGACCAGTCCATTCAGGATCTTTATGTTGCCGGTAATAATGAAGAACTCGGTCGCGTTGCCGGTCAGTATCTCAAAGACACGCTCGGTAAAGGCGATGTCGTGGTTATCCGTGGCCTGCCGATCGTGATTGATGAAGAGCGCCAAAAGGGTTTTGATAGCGCAGTCGCCGGTAGCGATATCAAGGTGCTGGACAAGCAGTTCGGTAACTGGTCACGTGATGATGCCTTTAAAGTGATGCAGGACTATTTGGTTAAATATCCGAAAATCGATGCGGTCTGGACGCAGGATGACGATATGAGCGTTGGCGCTCTTGAAGCCATTCAGCAGGCCAAACGCACAGATATTAAAATGGTTGTCGGTGGTGCCGGTATGAAAGAAATGATCAAAAAGGTTGCCGACGGCGATGCGTTGGTGCCGGTTGATGTGCTCTATCCGCCTGCAATGATCGCAACTGCAATGGAACTGACCGTTGCCAATTTCTACGATCAGGTGCCTGTGCGCGGACGTTACATTCTGGATGCAACTCTTGTCACCAAGGACAATGCGCAGGAATTCTACTTCCCTGATTCACCATATTGATCGGGTTGTACCTGAAAAAGAAAAGCTCCGGTTTGCCGGAGCTTTTTTGTTTTGTGCTATAAGCGGGCACTATTTCAGCAATTCTCTGGTGCGTTTTATGGCGGAGGCAAAGCCATCTAGCGGGACTGTGAGTTTAAGATCTTTTCCGTCCGCAGATTGTATGAGGACAGACAGGTTCTGCCCCTTACTTAAGGCATCTGTCTTCGCAGCATCAAAACTGGCGGGTACAATGCAACCGGCAGGCAGACAGGTTGAGAATGCGACAGGTTTGTCAGTAGCTGTTTCATCAATCTGCAAAACCGCTCCGGCGCTGAGATTGAGGCCAAATGGCAGAACAAAAGCGCCGGATGCACCGCTTTTATCGGGGCTTAGTTCAACGGCAAGTGCCCGCTGCCTTTTATCATCAACCTGCTGCTGGGACATGGAACAGAGGACTTTTTGCGCTTCATCCTGTTTTTGAACAAGGCAGGAGACTGTCCAGTTGCCGTAAGTTTCAGAGAGCGATGATGCACCGCCTGGTAATTCGGTGGCAGCAGATACTGAAACGGTGTGCAGCATCAGTACCATGGCAGTTCCGGATATTATTTTGCGGATATTTTTATTGTTCATCAGTTTGCTCTCCCCCGTTTCATTGAATGACTGACGGATATTCCAAAAAATCCGTCAGCTGTATTTCTCTTTGGGTCTGTTAAATAAAAACAATCCGCACCATAGACAGTTTTGGCCGGTGAAATACTGACAATTATATATGTTTTACGGGGATAAAATCTGAGCATTCCGGCAATGCGGAAATATTGGGCTTTATTGGTTAAGCCTGTGCTTGCAACTGTGCAAACAAGCCGTTAAATCAGATTATGATGGGCTGAAACTCCGGTCATTGAATATACATTTCTGTATGGTGAAAAACATATGTTGTTTTTGTGCTGACAATAATGATGTGAATGATTGTGCAGACAGAATGAAATCCCATCCGGTCGGGGAGCCTTGGGAGGGGTTTATGAACAGAAGACATTTACTGGCTTTAACTGCAGCAGCTGCATTGTCAGCAGCGTTACCGCAAATGAGTTTTGCGGCGGAAACCATCAAAATCGCAGACGTGATTGAACTGTCCGGAGCAGGTGCGACCGTTGGCACGAATTGGCGCGACGGTCTGAAGCTGGCTGTTGAAGAGATCAATGCCGCAGGCGGCGTGCTCGGACAGCAGCTCGAAGTCACAGACTATGACACGCAGACCGATGCAACGACTTCACGCGCTATGGTGCAGAAGGCGATTGACGACGGCGCTTATGTGATTATGGGGCCGATTTATTCCGGCTCGGTCAAGGTTAATATGATGGTTGCCATGCAGAATGGTGTGCCGCAACTGACTGGTGCGGAAGCACCATTCATCACCGATCTCGGTAATCCTTATATTTTCCGCACATCCTTCGGCGCGCAGCAGTCGATGCCGAAGCTGGTGAAATATCTCACCGATGAACTGAGCGCTAAAACCGTTGCCGTTGCATGGGTCAATAATGATTTCGGCAAAGGCGGACGCGATGCATTTGTTGCTGAACTCGACAAACGCGGCATCAAACTTGTCGGTGATGTATCCAGTGAAGTCGGTCAGGCGGATTTCGCCGCTGACGTGGTGAAGCTTAAAGACAGCAATGCCGATGTGATCTTTGCCTATCTGCATGAAGAAGAAAGCGCACGTTTGCTGAAAGAAATGCAGAAGCAGGGCGTGAAGCAGCCGATCTTTGGTGAAACCACGCTGATGAACCAGAAGGTGATTGATCTGGCCGGTGATGCAGTGAACGGCGTGCGTGGCCATGTCGGGCTGACAGCCGATGCACCGGTGCAGGGTGTGCAGGATTTTGCCAAGAAATTCGAAGGCAAATATGGCTACAAGCCGGATCACAATGCGATTAAAGCCTATATGGGTGCTTATATCGTGAAATATGTGACTGTGAAGAACGGCAAAGTTGACCGTCAGGCCTTTGCTGATGCGCTTCACGGGCTGACCATCACCCCTGCTGATGAGCCGGGCATTCTGATGGAAACCACATGGGACGACAAAGGCGAAGTGAACCGTGAGAGTTTCCTTGTGGAAGTCAAAGACGGCAAGCAGTCTGTCGTTTCCACGCTGCCTAAGCTTTAAGCTGATCGTATAATTCGGCGGGTATGTCCCGCCGGATTATGCCCGCAAAACGGACTTTTCCTGATGGCTACTTTCTTTCAGTTGCTGGTATCGGGTCTGGCAACAGGCTCGATCTATGCCCTTGTGGCAATCGGCTTTACGTTGCTCTGGCAGGCTTCACAGACGATCAATTTCGCGCAGGGCGAATTTGTCATGCTGCCCGCATTTTTTGTGCTGGCAGGCACACAGATTTTAGGTCTCAGTTTTCCGGTCGCCATTTTGCTGGCACTGGTGCTGACACTGCTGTTTCTGGGCTATGGTTTCAAGCGTATCATCATTGATCCGTTGCTGCCGCATGGCGTGCTGCCGATTGTTATTGCGACAATTGCGTTGGGCATTCTGCTGAAAGAAGGCGTCAAACAATTCTATACGGCGGAAGCCATGCCGTTTCCGGCGCTGTTTACCGACCGCACATTGAATATTTTCGGAGCGGCGATCTCGGTACAGGATATTGCGGTTCTGGCGATCTCGCTTGGCACTGTGGCACTGCTGCAATTCTTCCTCAACGGCACCAAGACGGGGCGCTGTATGCAGGCAACAGCGCAAAACCCGCAGGTGGCGGAAATTCTCGGCGTGCCGGTTAAGCGTATGATACTCTATACATTTTTGATCAATGGTGCGCTGGCTTTGCTGGCTTCTGTTCTGATTTCACCGATCTATCTGGCGAAATTCTCCAATGGTGAAACGCTGGGGCTGATCGCCTTTATCGCGGCGATTGTCGGCGGCTTTAACCAGATTCGTGGTGCCTTGGCCGGTGGTCTGCTGATCGGCGTGATTGATAATCTCTCAGCTGCTTATATTTCCGCATCCTATCGCTCGGCAGTGCCGTTGATCCTGCTGATTGTGATTATTCTCGTGCGCCCGCAGGGGCTGCTCGGCAAGGCGGAAGGACGTACAATATGAGCCTTCGCAAAATACTCCTTCTGCTGGCCGGTCTGGCAATTCTGATCGCTCTGCCGTTCTCGCAATCCAATTATGGATTGCTGGTACTGTCGTCGTGGCTGATCTATTCCATTGCTGCCATGGGGCTTAATCTGACGCTCGGCTATGCGGGGCAGATTTCGCTGGCGCAGGCCGGTTTTATGGCTTTGGGTGCCTATACTGTGGCGCTGATGACGATGGCTGGTATCGCATGGCCATTCGCGCTGATTGCGGCAATGCTGCTGTGCTTTGTGCTTGGTCTGCTGCTCGGTTATCCGGCTTTGCGTGTGCAGCATCATTTTCTGGCTTTCGTCACGCTGGCTTTCAATGCGCTGGTTATCCTCGTGCTGCGTAATGAAGAGTGGCTGACCGGCGGGACTTACGGCCTGACGGGTATTCCGCGTCCGGAAATTTTCGGCATGAAAACCATGATGGCCACGCCGTTTTATTATTTCGTGCTTGGCCTGTTTGTGGTGACGGCACTGGCGCTTTACGGCATTATCCGCTCTCCTTGGGGGCGGGCATTTAAAGGCCTGCGTGAGAACCCGATCCGCGCCAATAGTCTTGGCGTTGATGTTCGTAAAATGACCTTGCTGGCCTTTGCTATCGGTGCTGCCTATGGCGGTCTTGCGGGTGGTCTGATTGCGCAACTCACCCAATATATCGAGCCGCATTCTTTCGGTCTGCCAATCTCGCTCAAAATCCTGCTGATGGTGATTGTCGGCGGTGCTGGCTTCTTCTTCGGGCCGGTCTTGGGGGCTTTCCTGATCGTGCTGGCGCCGGAATTCCTGCGCTTTACCGAAGGCTATTATCTGATGCTCTATGCGGTACTGGTGATTGTGCTGATGGTATTCTGCCCGACAGGACTTTTGGGATTGGCTGAGCGTGCCAAGAATGCATTGAAGCAGCGCCGTAATCCGCAGGCAACCGCATGGACGACAAAAGCTGCGCTCGACAGCAACGGGGAGAAAAACCAATGAATCCTGTTCTTTCCGTGCGTAATCTGAGCAAGAATTTCGGCGGGGTAACCGCTGTGGATGATGTATCCTTTGAGGTGTATGAAGGGGAAATCCTCGGCCTGATCGGGCCGAACGGCAGTGGCAAATCCACTTTGTTCAACTGTATTCTCGGGCAATTGCCTGCCACAAATGGCACGGTGCTGGTGGACGGGCAGAATGTTGCGGGCAAACGCCCAAGCGATCTCAATAAGCTCGGCGTCGGCCGCACCTTCCAGATGCTGCAGGTGTTTCCGGATATGAGCGTGCTGGATAATATTATTCTGGCCGGTCAGGAGCATAAAGGCTCGATGCTGTCGCGTTTGTTCGGTCGTCCGGATGCCGGTTTGACTGAAGAAGCGAAGACGATGATCGAGTTCTTCCGTCTCACACATCAGACCCATGAAAAAGCAGGTTCTCTGTCTTACGGGCAGCAGAAATTGCTCGACGCGGCTATGGCCTTTATGGCGGGGCCGAAGCTGGTGATGCTGGATGAACCCGCAGGCGGGGTTAATCTCACCATGCTGGCCGACCTCAAAGAGCGGCTCAAGGCGTTCAACCGTGAGCGCGGAGCAACCTTTGTGGTGATCGAGCATAATATGGAATTTGTCATGTCGCTCTGCACGCGCATTATTGTGCTGGCAAACGGGCGTATCATTGCCGAAGGCGATCCGGAAACCGTGCGTAACAATCCGGACGTCATTGAAGCCTATCTGGGAGGCTGAGCCATGCTGGAACTGAAACAGGTCTTTGGCGGCTACGGCAAGATGACCATTCTCAACGGTACGTCTTTCCGCATTGAAAAAGGCACGATCACCACAGTGATCGGCCCTAACGGAGCGGGGAAGTCTACTGTATTCAAAGCGATTTTCGGCCTTCTGAATATCCGCTCAGGGCAGGTTCTGCTCAACGGCAAGGATGTGACAGGGCAGGTGCCTGCTAAAATGCTGGCTCATGGCGTGAGCTATGTCCCGCAGGGGCGCAACTTGTTTCCTATGCTATCGGTGAAGCATAATCTGGAGGTCGGCGGTATTTCCGCACCGGATCAGAGCAGGGTTGCACGCCGCATTGATGAGGTGATGGAGCAATTTCCGATCCTCAAAGAGAAAGCCAATCAGCAAGCGATTACACTCTCCGGTGGTCAGCAGAAGCAGCTGGAAATTGCCCGCGCACTGCTGCTTGATCCGAAATTGATCCTGATTGATGAACCGTCCATTGGCTTGTCACCGCAAATGGTGAGCGAGACATTCCGTACGCTGATCCGTCTGCGCGATGAAGGCGTGACGGTGCTGATGGTTGAGCAGAATGCCAAGGCGGCACTGGCGATGTCTGACTATGGTTTGGTGCTGGAGCAGGGGCAGACGCGGATGCATAACAAGGCAGATGCGCTGCTGGCTGATCCGCGTGTCGGGCAGCTGTTTCTCGGTGCCAGCCTCGAAGAGGCGTGAAACAAGAAAAGCCTCGAAGAGGCGTGAAATAAAAGAAGCCTCGAAGAGGCGTAAATTTAAAGACACCTCGAAGAGACGGAAACAAAAAACAGCCCCGCATGAGCTATCATGCGGGGCTGTTTCGTATCAAATCATTCTCAGGCTGATTTCAGCAGATCGCCATGCGGGTCGATGACGAATTTCTTCGCGGCGCCCTGATCAAAGCTTTCATAGCCTTTCGGTGCATCATCCAGCGAGATCAGCTGCGCATTGACGATTTCCGCAATATTCAGCCGGTCGTGGAGAATGGCCTGCATCAGCTGGCGATTATATTTCAGCACTGGTGTCTGGCCGGTGTGGAAGCTCTGTGCTTTTGCCCAGCCGAGGCCGAAGCGTAAGGAAAGGCTGCCAACTTTGGCGGCTTTGTCCACTGCACCCGGATCTTCGGTCACATAGAGCCCCGGAATACCGATATTGCCAGCCGCGCGGGTGATTTCCATCATCTGATTAAGCACAATTGCCGGTTGCTCGCCGCCTGCATGGCCGCGTGCTTCAAAGCCCACGGCATCAATGGCACTGTCCACTTCATTGCTGCCGGTAATATCGGCAATCAGATCGCCGAGACGGTCAGAGGCGGAAAGGTCAACCGGTTCAAAGCCGACTCTCTTGGCATGGGCAAGACGCTCTTTGTTGAAGTCACCGATCATCACCACGGCTGCACCGAGAATGCGGGCAGAAGCAGCAGCCGCCAGACCGACAGGGCCTGCACCGGCCACATAAACGATGGAACCAACACCGACACCGGCTTTAACTGCTCCGTGGAAGCCGGTTGGCAGAATGTCGGACAGCATGGTCAGATCACGGATTTTGGCCAGCGCGCGATCGCGATCCGGAATTTTCAGCAGGTTAAAATCGGCATAAGGAATGGTGACATATTTGGCCTGACCGCCGATCCAGCCACCCATATCGACATAACCATAGGCGCCACCGGCGCGGGACGGATTAACGGTGAGGCACACGCCGGTATCCTGCGCGCGGCACGTGCGGCAGCGGCCGCAGGCCACGTTGAATGGTACGGAGACGATATCGCCGATCTCCAGCATTTCTACATCCGCGCCTTTTTCAATCACTTCACCGGTGATTTCATGGCCGAGTACAAGACCTGCTTCCGCTGTGGTGCGGCCGCGCACCATGTGCTGGTCGGAGCCGCAAATATTCGTTGTAATGACTTTGAGGATCACCGCATGTTCGATCTTGCGTCCTGTCGGGTCGGCAAAAACCGGATCTGCGATATTCTGTACTTCAACCTGTCCCGGACCCGTATAAACGACACCACGGTTACTGCTCATGGATTTTCCTCCCAGATAAATCACCAGATGAATAAATGTGCGAATAGTGGATGAAGGTCTTTGCAATGCTGGCCAAAGTGTATGCCAAGTTTGGTGAGATATCGTTCTGGACGCGACATCTAATGTGGTGAATGGGCAGGCTGATGTTTTGAGGTCAGGTCAGTTCCCGCTCATGATGAAAGCTGCGGCTGTCCTGTGGTGCCTGTGTGCGGCTGTTTAAGCCGTAATCGCGGGTAACATCGGCCACCCGCAGCCGGTAATCGGCAAAAACACCGCTGCGCCCCGCAGCTTGCGCCGAGCGGTGCATGAAGCTTGAACGCCAGTTTTTCACGGCTTCTTCATCACGGAAGAAGGAGAGGGAGAGAATTTTGTCTGGATCACTCAGGCTCTGAAAACGCTCAACGGAGATAAACCCGTCAATCTGTTGCAACTCCTCTTTCAGGCTGGCGGCAATGTCCAGATAGGTGTTTTTCTGTCCGCGGGCGGGAAAAACTTCAAAGATAACGGCGATCATGGGGAGTCTCCTTATGCTGTGTCAGGGCAGTAAATAGGCTATTGTTGTGCATCGATGTTTCGGTTATCATCGAACTATGAAAGATGGCCCTGTCATAGCTTCTGTCGCCGCATTGATCGGCGACCCCGCCCGCGCAAACATCCTCACTGCGCTGATGGATGGCCGTGCTTTGACGGTCAGTGAACTGGCAGGTGTGGCCGGTGTCACCGTGCAGACAGCCAGCGGACATCTCACCAAGTTGAGTGATGCCGGTTTGCTCACTGCTGAAAAACAGGGGCGTCATCGTTATTTCCGTTTGTCAGGTGCAGATGTGGCGCAAGTGTTGGAAGCCTTGATGGGGTTGGCGCAACGCACGGGTGCTGTGCGGGTACGTACAGGCCCTAAAGATGCAGCCTTGCGTGAGGCGCGGATTTGCTACGATCATCTGGCGGGTGAGACGGGTGTCACGCTGTTCAACGGCCTGACGGCGCGTAATTATCTGCAAGCGACAGAGCAGGAAGATTTGCAACTGACAGATCAGGGGCGTGAATTTTTCCACACACTCGGTCTTGAGCTGAAGTCGCTGGAAAGCAAACGCCGTCCGCTTTGTCTGCATTGTCTGGACTGGAGTGAGCGCCGCCATCACCTCGGTGGTGCGCTGGGTGCGGCAGTGCTGGACATGATGCTGGAGCGCAACTGGCTACGCCGCGAACAGGGACGTGCCTTGCATTTTACATCGGCAGGACGGAAGGAATTCAGCCGTCATTTTAGCTGTAATTAAGCTGCCTGATACAAGATCTGGTAAAATTTACGCTATTTTCACGAATAGTCTTTTCAAAAAGTCATATCCGTGTTACCAGCCGCTGCCAATTCAATTGAAACGATAAGAGTCGTTGCACCCTCTGCTCCCACAGGGTGTTTTACCTGTTTAAAGGAATTGGCCATGGCGAAAATTGTTGAATCATCCACCGGCGCATACGCGCTGACTTTTGATGATGTCTTGCTGCAACCCGGTCATTCCGAGGTTATGCCTGGTCAGGTCGATCTGCGCACTACCATTGCTGAAGGTATTGAACTGAACCTGCCGCTGCTCTCCGCAGCGATGGATACAGTGACTGAGTCCCGCTTGGCGATTGCTATGGCGCAGGCTGGTGGTATCGGCGTTATTCACCGTAATCTGACACCGGAATTACAGGCAGAAGCTGTTCTGCGCGTTAAGAAGTTCGAATCCGGCATGGTTGTAAACCCTGTCACCATCGGCCCTGACGCAACCTTGGCTGATGCACAGGCGCTGATGCGCATGCATGGTATTTCCGGTATTCCGGTTGTTGAAAATGCCGGTAAAGGCCCGGGTCGTCTGGTCGGTATTCTGACCAACCGCGATGTGCGTTTTGCCTCTGACCCTGCACAGAAAATCTACGAACTGATGACCCGTGAAAATCTGGTCACCGTGCGTGAAAACGTTAATCAGGAAGAAGCCAAGCGTCTTCTGCACCAACATCGCATTGAAAAACTGCTGGTTGTTGATGCGCAGGGTCGTTGCACCGGTCTGATCACCGTCAAGGATATGGAAAAGTCGCAGCTCAACCCGAATGCCGCTAAAGATGCGCAGGGTCGTCTGCGTGCTGCTGCTGCAACTTCCGTTGGCGATGATGGTTTTGAACGGGCGGAACGTCTGATCGAAGCCGGTGTTGATCTGCTGGTGGTTGATACTGCCCACGGTCACTCGCAGCGTGTTCTGGATGCGGTGACCCGCATGAAGAAACTGTCTTCCGATGTACGTATCCTTGCCGGTAACGTGGCAACCGGTGCGGCAACACAGGCTCTGATTGATGCCGGTGCCGATGCGGTTAAAGTCGGTATCGGACCTGGTTCGATCTGCACCACCCGTATTGTTGCCGGTGTTGGTGTACCGCAGTTGTCCGCGATTATGGGCGCTGTTGAAGTGGCTCAGAAAGCCGGTATTCCGGTTATCGCTGACGGCGGTATTAAATTCTCCGGTGACTTCGCCAAGGCACTGGCTGCCGGTGCATCTGCTGCGATGGCCGGTTCGCTGCTGGCGGGTACAGAAGAAAGCCCGGGCGAAGTTTACTTGCATCAGGGGCGTTCTTATAAATCCTATCGCGGCATGGGTTCCGTTGGTGCGATGGCACGCGGTTCCGCTGACCGTTACTTCCAGGCGGAAGTGCGCGATGAGCTGAAGCTGGTGCCGGAAGGTATTGAAGGTCAGGTTGCCTATAAAGGCCCTGTTGCCAATATCCTGCATCAGCTGGCCGGAGGTCTGCGTGCTTCGATGGGTTATGTCGGTGCAAAAACACTGCCGGAATTCCGTGAGAAGGCAACATTTGTTCGCATCACCAATGCGGGCTTGCGTGAAAGCCATTCGCACGGCGTGACTATCACCCGTGAAAGCCCGAATTATCCGGGCAGCGTATAAGACGAATAGAAAAAAGGCCGGTTTAACCGGCCTTTTTATTGCTTGGGAAGCTCTGTAATCTCAGTTTCGGAAAGCAGTAAAGGCTGTGCTGCTTGTCTGGCCAGTTCGGCCAGAGCGTTAAAATCAGCTAAGCGCAGGCTCTGTTTACGCCAGAACAGACCGACCTGACGTTTCGGGCAATCATCCGAGAATGGTACAATGCGAATGCGTTTATGCGGAACCTCAGAGCGGATGGCGATTTCCGGTATCAGTGTCAGTCCCATATCATTGCTGACCATTTGCAGCAGCGTGGCCATGCTCGTTGCACCGAAATTCACCAGTGTACGCTCGCGCGGCAGAGCGCAGACCTCAAGTGCCTGATCGCGCAGGCAATGGCCTTCCTCAAGTAGCAGCAGTTTTTCCAATGCCGCATTGCCCTGCGTGAGTGGTGAGGGCAGGACATCATTATTATTGCTGGAAGTGGCAATCAGAAACCGGTCATCAAACAAGTGTTTACCCGTCAGATAGGGATCATGCACCGGCATAGTGGCAATCACCGCATCGAGTTCACCATTGCGCAATTCTTCCAGCAGCTTGTCGGTCAGTGCCTCGCGCAGTTCCAGCGTCAGTGCCGGATATTGCTGTTTCAGCGCCTGAATAAGATCCGGCAGCAAATAGGGGGCAATGGTTGGGATGATGCCAAGCCGCAGCCGTGACTGTAAAATACCGCTTTTCTGCTCGGTCAGTTCTTCCAGCGCACGGATTTCCTGCAAAATCACTTTAATGCGCGGCCAGAGTGTGTGGCCGAGTTCTGTGAGCAGAACCGTTTTATTGGCGCGTTCAAAGAGCGGGCTGCCCGCGAGATTTTCCATTTCCGCAATTTGTGCGGACAGAGCGGGTTGTGAAACGAATACCGTTTCCGCTGCTTTGCGGAAATGCAGATGAGTGGCGAGCGCATCGAAATAACGCATTTGTTTGACTGTAAACATGATAAGAAAATCCTATCAATATTTGCAGGAAATTCAATTGGAAATTATGGTTAGAATAGTTCTATTCTTTAGAATGAGCATGAGAATGCAATTTCAGTTCTGATCAATGTATATGATTAAGCAATTGAAATTGAATATTTAATACATGTTTTGACTGGTGCCGGATCCCTGATGGTGGTTCTGCGCCCGTCATAATCTTGTCATGCAGGTTTTTTTATAATGGTTCAAAACAGAGCCAATCATACAAGGGAGAGTTAAAAATGGCCGATCGTCCGATTATGACCACCAGTGCCGGTTCACCAATACCGGATAACCAGAATTCCCTGACTGCAGGCGAGCGCGGTCCTGTCTTGATGACCGATTACCAGCTGATCGAAAAACTGGCACATCAGAACCGTGAGCGTATTCCTGAGCGTGCGGTGCATGCCAAAGGCTGGGGTGCCCATGGTACACTGACCATTACCGGTGACATTTCCAAATTTACCAAAGCCAAAGCCTTGCAGCCGGGTGCGAAGACCCCGATGATCGCGCGTTTCTCTACTGTGGCCGGTGAGGCCGGTGCAGCAGATGCCGAGCGCGATGTGCGTGGTTTTGCGTTGAAGTTCTATACTGAAGAAGGCAACTGGGATCTTGTTGGTAACAATACGCCGGTCTTCTTCGTGCGCGATCCTGTGAAATTCCCTGACTTCATTCACACTCAGAAGCGTCATCCGAAAACCAATATGCGTTCTGCCACAGCCATGTGGGATTTCTGGTCATTGTCGCCGGAAAGCCTGCATCAGGTGACCATCCTGATGTCTGACCGTGGTTTGCCGACTGATGTGCGTCACATCAATGGTTACGGCTCGCATACTTATTCGTTCTGGAATGATGCCGGTGAGCGTTATTGGGTGAAATTCCACTTCAAAACCATGCAGGGCCATAAACATTGGACCAATGGAGAAGCCGAAAAAGTTGTCGGCCAGACCCGCGAATCCACGCAGGCCGACCTGTTTGGTGCGATTGAAAAAGGTGAGTTCCCGCGCTGGAAGGTGCAGGTTCAGATCATGCCTGAACTCGATGCCGATAAAACACCTTATAACCCGTTCGATCTGACGAAAGTCTGGCCGCATGCGGATTATCCGGTGATGGATATCGGTATTATGGAGCTGAACCGTAACGCTGATAATTATTTTGCGGAAATCGAGCAGGCTGCTTTCTCGCCGTCGAATATCGTGCCGGGTATCGGTTATTCGCCGGATAAGATGCTGCAGGCGCGTGTGTTCTCCTATGCGGATGCCCATCGTCATCGTCTCGGCACTCATTATGAGCAGATTCCGGTGAATAAGCCTGCTTGTCCGGTGCATCACTATCACCGCGATGGCCAGATGAATACTTATGGCGGCATCGCAACGGGAAATTCCGATGCTTATTATGAACCGAATTCATTCAATGGTCCGGTTGAACTGCCTTCGGCGAAAGAGCCGCCGCTGAAAATCTCCGGCGATGCGGATCGTTATAATCACCGTATCGGCAATGATGATTATTCGCAGCCGCGCGCGCTGTTCAACCTGTTTGATGCAGGTCAGAAGAGCCGTCTGTTCTCGAATATTGCTGCGGCAATGGGTGGGGTTCCGGGCTTTATCATTGAGCGTCAGCTCGGCCACTTCAAGCTGATCCATCCGGATTATGAAGCGGGTGTACGTGCAGCCCTCAAAGAAGCGCATGGCTATGAAGCCAATACAATTTCCAATGAGGAAAAGCAGACTGCTGCAGAATAAGTGCTGAAAGCGCAATACAAAGAAGCCGGAGTATCACTGCTCCGGCTTTTTCTTTTGTTCAGGTCGTTTCACTTTGGCGTATTTTAAGCTATGCGGTGAGAACAGATGAACAAGATACAGACAGGAAAGCGGTAAAGATGCGTTTGGGCGGACGGTTGCAGGCAGCGATAGAAGTGCTGGAAGATATTGAACGCCAGAGCCGTGCTGCTTCCGATGCGCTGAAAGACTGGGGCGCTGCGCACCGTTTTGCTGGTGCCGGCGACCGCGCCGTGATCGGTAATCTTGTCTATGATGTTCTGCGTCGTAAACTTTCTCTCGGCTGGCGGATGGATGCGCAGGATGCCCGCGCACTGGTTTATGCCTCTGTCCTGAGCGATCAGGATATGGGCGGCGAATGGCTGGAAGCTAATCTGGCCGGTGATAAATTTGCACCGGCACCGCTTGAAGCGGAGCGCTTGCAGGCTTGGGAAGGCCGTGATCTGGCAGATGCTCCGGATTATATCCGTGCGGATATTGCTGAGAGCTGGGTGCCGGAATTTTCAGCCTTGTTTGGTGAGAACTGGGTTGCGCAGGCCGCTGAACTTGCCACACGCCCGCCGGTTGATCTGCGGGTCAATACGCTGAAAACCAATCGCGATAAGGTGCTGGCCGCACTGGAGGGTCTGAAAAACGCCGGTGCAGAAGCTGCACCTTTTCTGCCGGAAGCAGTGCGTATTCCGCCTTTGCGTGCTCTGGGCCGCCATCCGAATGTACAGACCGAGCAGGCTTTTCTCGATGGCTGGTATGAGGTGCAGGATTTAGGCTCGCAGCTTGCCGCGAAACTGGTTGGTGCGCAGCCCGGTCAGCAGGTTATGGATTATTGCGCCGGTGCGGGTGGTAAGACGCTGGCATTAGCCGCTGCGATGCAGAATAAAGGGCAGATCCATGCCTATGATGCTGAGCGCTCGCGCCTTAATCCGATTCATGATCGCCTGAGCCGCGCGGGCGTGCGCAATACACAGGTGCATAACCGGCCGGAAAATCTGGAGCCTTATAAAGGTCAGATGGATATTGTACTGACCGATGCGCCTTGCACCGGTTCCGGTACATGGCGCCGTCGTCCTGATGCCAAATGGCGTTTGACAGATGTGCAGCTTGAGCGCCGCGTTGCTGACCAGATGCAAGTGCTGGAAGCAGCCAAACATTATGTCAAGCCGGGCGGTCGGCTGGTTTATGTGACCTGTTCGCTGTTTGCCTCCGAGAATAACCGGCAGATTGCCCGTTTCTTAAGCGAGAACTCTGATTATACAGCGCTGCCGATGGCTGATTTGTGGAACGGCATAACTGATCTGGCACAACCACATTATCCGGATTTCGGTGCCGTCTTCTCGCCTCTTTCCACGGATACAGACGGCTTCTATATCGCTGTTTTGCAAAATCAGCCTGTCTGAGTGTCAGGTATTTTTCTGATCCTGATCACAATATTGAAAAAATACGGGCTTTTTAGCCATTAAAGCTGGTATTTTTTTCTGTTTGCGCTATTAGTTAGGCTTGAATAGCAATATCCGATATAAATATATGTCTATGAGGATATATCCTGTTTCCGGTCGTACATGGGCATGCTTTGTGCGAGCCGGTGGTTGGAATAGGTTCTGAAGACTGTTATGCAGATGCCATAAAACTGACATTCAGTGTGCAAGGCTGAGGGATATTATGGCAGTACCGAGAATAGCAGAACCGGATTTCAAAGAACGGGTAGAGAAAAGTTTTGCACGTCAGGCGGCGATGAAGCTGATTGACGCGCAACTCACACGCTGCGAACCGGGTGTGGTTGAAGTAGAATTGCCGTTTCGTGCCGATCTGACCCAGCAGCATGGTTTTTTACATGCGGGAATTGTGTCTACGGCTCTTGATGCTGTCTGCGCTTATTCGGCGCTGACAATGATGCCGGCGGATGCCGCAGTGCTGACCATCGAGTTCAAGGTCAATCTGCTGGCACCCGGTAAAGGCGACCATTTTCTGTTCCGCGGTAATGTAACCAAGCAGGGACGTACGATTATGGTCAGCGACGGTCAGGCATTTGCCGTTGGTGAGACTGAAGTGAAATTGGTAGCCACGATGACAGCGACGCTGATGGTGGTGAAAGATCGCGAAGATTTGCAGGACTAGGTTATCCTCTGAACACCTGTCCTGAGTGTGCTGTTTACAGAAGAATTTCCGTAAACAGCTTTTTGATTTGAACCTCGTGCGGATTTATCCCAAAGCTCCGCGCAAGTCCGAATAAAAGGGTGTGCCGCAATCGTCTGTATTGATGGCCTCAGGTGTTAGAATGACCAAGATTATGTCCGCGCCGGTACAGGGTGCTTCAGAAAATGCTATGTCGATGCTGCAATATGTGCATGATTTCGGCGGCAAAAAAGTTCTGTTTGTTATGGCGTCCCCTTCAGAATACGGTCCGCATTTGCAGGCTATGTTCAAGCCGCTGATTACCGGTATTGGTCCTGTTGAGGCGGCTGTTGTGGTTTCTGCTGTTCTGGCCGATCTTTCCATGCGCGGCGCTTTGCCTGATCTGGTGGTGTCACTTGGGTCTGCCGGTTCGGCAAAGCTGGTGCAGACTGAGATTTATCAGGCGGTGAATGTCGGTTACCGCGATATGGATGCTTCGGCTCTCGGCTATGCCAAAGGCCAGACACCATCTGCCGATTTCCCGATCATCATTCCTCTGCCATATCATATTCCGGGTGTTGCCAGCGCGTCCTTGTCCACAGGCGCAAATATCGTCACCGGTTCTGCCTATAATGACATTGATGCGGATATGGTGGATATGGAGAGCTTTGCGATCCTGCGCACCTGTCAGCGTTTTGCTGTGCCGCTGATCGGTCTGCGTGGTATTTCTGATGGTGATGAAGCCGTGAAGCAGGTGTCTGACTGGACACGTTATCTGCATATTATTGATGAGAAACTGGCACAGGCTGTGCGTTTGCTGGAAGCGGCAATGTTACAGAGCACATTGGTTAAAACAACCGGTCATCCGGATCCGGGTCTTTACAAGGCTGATCTTGAGCGTACAGTGCCGCTGACGGTAAAATCCGGCGACTGATCTTATCTCCGCTGTTTGTACCCTAATATATTGTCGCGGGTTTCGATTCCGGCTTGCAACAATCAACATAATTCTCTAGATGCTGCCCATGAGCACCCATCCCGATACTATCCTTATCATTGACTTTGGCAGTCAGGTCACGCAGCTGATAGCGCGGCGTGTGCGCGAGGCCGGAGTCTATTCCGAAATCGTGCCGTTCCAGCTGGCAGATGAAGCGTTCAAGCGCATCAATCCGAAAGCTGTGATCTTGTCCGGCAGCCCGCATTCGACCACCGATATCGGTAGTCCGCGCGCACCACAGGCAGTGTTTGAAGCCGGTATTCCGGTTATGGGCATTTGCTACGGTCAGCAGACCATGTGCGAGCAGCTGGGCGGCAAGGTCGAAAGCGGCCATGACCGTGAATTCGGCCGTGCGTTCCTCGAAGTGAACGAGGACAGCGCACTGTTTTCCGGCATCTGGGCCAAAGGCACCCGCCATCAGGTGTGGATGAGCCACGGTGATCGTGTAACAGCGCTGCCGGAAGGCTTCAAAGTTGTCGGCACATCGCCGAATGCACCATTTGCAGCCATTGCCGATGAAAAACGCAAATATTTTGCGGTGCAGTTCCATCCGGAAGTGGTGCACACACCGGACGGCGCGAAACTCCTGCAGAATTTCGTCCATAATATTGCCGGTATCAAGCCGGACTGGACAATGTCCGCTTATCGCGAACAGGCTGTTGAAGCCATCCGCAAACAGGTTGGCAAAGGCAAGGTTATCTGCGCGCTTTCAGGCGGCGTGGACTCTTCCGTTGCAGCGCTGCTCATCCATGAAGCAGTCGGCGATCAGCTGACCTGTATTCTGGTTGATCATGGCCTGATGCGTAAGGATGAAGCGGCGCAGGTTGTTGCAATGTTCAAAGAACATTACAACATGCCGCTGGTTCTGGTGAATGCACAGGATCGTTTCATCTCCGCTCTGGAAGGTGAAACTGATCCGGAAGTGAAGCGCAAGACCATTGGCCGTCTGTTCATTGAAATGTTCGAAGAAGAAGCGGCTAAACTCGGTGGTGCAGACTTCCTCGCGCAGGGTACACTCTATCCTGACGTGATCGAAAGCGTATCTTTCACCGGTGGTCCTTCGGTTACAATCAAGTCGCATCACAATGTCGGTGGTCTGCCTGAGCGTATGAATATGCAGCTCGTGGAACCACTGCGTGAACTCTTCAAGGATGAAGTGCGCGTTCTCGGTAAGGAACTCGGTCTGCCGGATTCTTTCATCGGCCGCCATCCGTTCCCGGGGCCTGGTCTGGCAATTCGTTGCCCGGGTGGTATCACCCGTGAGAAACTGGAAATCCTGCGCGAAGCTGATGCAGTTTATCTGGATGAAATCCGCAAAGCCGGTCTTTATGACAAGATCTGGCAGGCTTTCGCAGTATTGCTGCCGGTTCAGACCGTTGGTGTTATGGGTGATGGCCGTACATACGAATTCGTTTGTGCGCTGCGTGCGGTAACGTCGGTTGATGGTATGACCGCTGACTTCTACCATTATGATATGGACTTCCTTGCCAAGGCGGCGACCCGTATTATCAATGAAGTACGCGGCATCAACCGCGTGGTCTATGATATTACTTCGAAGCCTCCGGGCACCATTGAGTGGGAATAATCCCGCTTAATGATTGGAATAAAAAAATACCGCCGCAGTTGTGAAAACTGCGGCGGTATTTTTATGTCTGAGGTTTGGATGTTGCCCCGAAATACACTGATCACGGGGCAGGGTATTATTTATGCTTATTTCACAACAATGCGTGCGCCGTTTTTAACGCGGGAATGCAGGTCAATAATATCCTGATTGATAAGGCGGATACAGCCGGCAGAAACACCTTTGCCGATTGAAGACGGATTGTTGGTGCCGTGAACACGGTAATAAGTATCGATACCGTCTTTATGCATATAAAGCGCACGAGCTCCCATCGGATTGCTCGGGCCGCCATTAACACCGTCTTTGTAGCGCAGATACTGGGTCGGATTGCGCTTGATCATGTTCTGGGTTGGCGTCCAGCGCGGCCATGCTGCTTTATGCGCGATAATTGCATCACCGCCGTTAAAGCCGCGTGCTGCAGGACCGACACCTACGGCATAGCGGATAGCTTTGCCTTCTGGTTGTACCAGATAGAGATAACGGGCAGGCTGGTCGACAATAATCGTGCCTGGCTTTTCTGAGGTTTTGTAGTCAACAACAGTCCGGCGGTGCTCCGGCTTCAGTTTGGTCAGATCAATAGCAGGGATCTGGTAATTCTGATCCGTCATTGCCCGATACATATGCGCGGCGCTGTCAGTTTCCGGTGTTGCTGCAGGTGCCTCCGGTTCGGAGACCGGTTCCGGCTTTACCGGCTGCGGCTCGATGATCGTGGCATTAACGACAGGTGGCGGATTCTGAACGGTGGTACAGGCAGAAAGAGCAGCAGCGCAGGCGAATAACAGGGATAATTTTAGCGGGGATAATGACACGGACAAACCGGCTCCAGTTTTTAGCAAGGAAGACAACTTGCTCCCTTGCGATACTTAAGGTTTTCTTAAGCGTCTACAAAGAGTTTACCAAGTGATCAATTATTTTTACAAAGATCGGGTAAATGTCAGAAGGATGGTATCTTTTTGGCAACGCATGGGGACTGCTCAGGGCAGAGAACTGAGTGAAGTTGCCTGTTTTGGCAGAGTTCAGTCAAACAGAATGACAACTGACGAAATAATGTTTCAGGTGTAATGAAACCGGAACAGTGTGGCTGGTCACTTGCCGCGTTTAGGCTTCTGACCTGATAAATGTTTATGCATATGGGACTGGAAAACAGCAATGGGTTGCGGCGTGGAGAAATAATAGCCTTGAAGATACTGGACGCCTCTTTTCTGAAGATAATCAGCTTGCTGGCGGGTTTCTATACCTTCTGCAATGATCCGGAGTTCCAGTTGCTGTGACAGATCAATGATGCTTTGCAGAACATGGCGGGAGAAGTCATTACTGCCAATGCCGGTAATAAAACTACGGTCAATTTTGAGCAAATCTGCCTGAAATTCTTTCAGATAATTCAGATTGGAATGGCCGACGCCAAAATCGTCCAGTGCGATCAGAATTCCGGCCTGACGCAGTGTATGGATTTGCTGTAAGAGTTCCGGCGTTGGATCAATTGCTTCGCGTTCGGTCAGCTCCAGCATCAGCCGTATTTTGTTCTGCGAAAACTGGTTCAGGAAATAATGACAGCTTTTGATCAGTTCCGGGTCGGCCAGATAGACTGCTGAAATATTGATGCTGATATGGAAACCGTCCGGAAGTTGTTTCTCCAGTGGCGTAAACTCTTCCGCAACGCGCCGGATCAAGGCGGCAGTCATCGGAATAATCAGTCCGGAACGCTCCATAAAAGGAATGAAACTGTTCGGCAGGATCAGGCCTTCAAGCGGATGATCCCAGCGGGTCAGAACTTCTGCGCCAACCCATCCATGTGTGTCGCTCCGGACAATCGCCTGATAATAAGGGATAAATTCATTATTGCGGATGGCGCGTTTGGCTTCAGCCGTCATGTTACGGGCATTGACAGTCATCCGGTTTGTTGCCACCGCGCTCAACCCGCCAAGAATGACGAGAAGGATGATAAGCGGAAGGTGACGGGATAAAATATAATCCCGTAATGCATCATGGTGGAAACCGGTCTCAACCGAAAACGGATATTTATCAGAACGGGCACGGATCAGAATACTGCTATTGGTTCCTGCGGATATGTTGCGGACTTTGCCGTCCTGTTCCAGCCGGTAAGATCCGATAATCAGCGTTGTTGCCGGTGTCATCTCATGGCTGTTGAGCAGCTGAATGATATGCAGCCCGTCAATCCCTGCCAGTATATAAGAGTTGCCGCTTTTCCACCTGTAAAGCAGAATTGCACGGTCGGGAGAGACTCTGTTTCCTGCGATTAAAGCCAGCCGGTCATCATAAAAACGGGCATTTGTTAAGGGCAGGCGTGTGTCCCCGTAAATAGTGCTGCAGGTTATGATATCGTTTTTTATAACGGACAGAGATCTTACAAAAGATGTTGTGGTCGCTTTGAGGCGCAGCGTCTCGACAATCTCGGAACAGGGTTTCTCAATCAATGATGAGGTTTCTTCTGTCACCTTCCTTGCATTATCGAGAATGTTATTGACATGTTCAATAATGGCGCGACTGGCTGACCGGGCTCTTTCGTGTAAAGCATTGCCTGATTGCCAGTATAAAATCGGCAGTCCCAGAAGTATAGGTGTGAAAAAAGCCAGCAAAACGACAATAATATGTCGTGCTGTATAACTGCTTTTTCTGAACTTAAACTGGCGGTGCCAAATCACTGCAAAGGCTTTCGTATTAATTTGCCTTCCCTCCCATACAGGGAAAGACTTAGGATTCAGTGTAAAATTTCATTTTTTGATTTAACAAAACAACATTTGTCGTTGTGTTTAGCTGTAATTTTTAGTCGTGAAGAGCGCAGCAATGTCCCCTTGACTTCGGTTTATACTGCTGTCTTTATCGGGGCATGCGATGACTCAGATTGACCAGTCTGCATCGCAGTTTTTTCTTCATACAGAGTTGAAATGACAGGGCCGAGATTGCTGACTTTTTTTGTCGTTAATCACATGATGGAACATTTCTCAGGACTTAACGTCGGCTAGTTTCAGCCGCTGCGAAGTGCTGATGCCCTTTCTGTATTGCTAATCCGTATCATCCGAAAATTACCGGCATAACCGGCTCTGCTTGCGGGCGTATTGCGTCCGGCAATCAGTGCTATGAATCTCACTGTCATGAATATATGCGGTGGTGATGCTGTGTAATCTGTAACTCTGTCTGCCCCGCAGAACGAGCCGTGATGTCATTGATACCGGTCAGTACAAACCGCCGCGTCAGCTTCGTTTTCGCAGCCGTCCATTCTTCACACAGGTTTCTGCTAATTCATAGTGGCTTGCCGAGGCTTTGGCACGCCTTACGATTTGCTGTGCCTGTGTTTCCCGAAAACAAAGGAGACACCATTGCATCTTACACCTCATGAAACTGACAAGCTGATGCTTGTAACCACCGGTCAGCTGGCGCAGCGTCGTCTCGCACGCGGCCTGCGTCTGAATTATCCGGAAGCCGTGGCTCTGATCTCACTGGTCATGCTGGAGTTGATCCGTGATGGTCAGCATTCAGTCGCGCAACTGATGCACATCGGCAGCACTATTCTCGGCAGACGCGAAGTGATGTCCGGTGTGGCCGAGATGATTGAAGATGTGCAAATTGAAGGCACATTTAAAGACGGCACCAAGCTGGTGGCCGTGCGCGCGCCAATCAGTGCTGACAAAGGCGATATGAAACTGGCACTCTATGGCAGTTTCCTGCCGGTTCCGGAGAAAATGCAGGATGATGAAGAGATTGGTATTGCCGGTCAGGTTGTCTGCGCTGAGGGTGACATTGCGCTGAATGAAGGACGTGAAACTGTCACGATCAGCGTCACCAATACCGATAGCCGTCCGGTACAGATCGGCAGCCATTTCAATTTTGTTGAAACCAATCCGCGTCTGAAATTCGACCGTGAAGCAGCCTATGGCAAGCGTCTGGATATTCCGGCGGGGCTGGCTGTGCGCTTTGAACCGGGTGAAACCAAGGACGTTACACTGGTCGCGATTTCCGGCAATCAGATCATTCGCGGCGGCAATAATCTGGTCGATGGCGCGGTGGATGCGGACAATAAAGCACGCACACTTTCCCGCGTGAATGAGCGGGCTTTTGCCAACAGCCGCCATGCTGAATGAGCGCTTTCATCACAATTTCAAACAATAATTTAAGCTTGCAGGGCGCCGGAGATGCTGTTGCACCGCGCTCTGCCGATAAGGATAAAACATGGTCTATAAAATAACCCGTGCAGATTACGCCAAGTTTTTCGGCCCGACCAAGGGCGACAAAGTTCGTCTGGGCGATACCAATCTCTATGCGGAAGTCGAACACGATTACACTGTCTATGGAGATGAATGCATCTTCGGTTCCGGCAAGGTCATCCGTGACGGTATGGGACAGGCCACCGGTGTCAGCAGTGACAAGGCTCTGGACTGCATCATTACCAATGCGCTGATCATTGATTATACCGGCATTGTTAAAGCCGATATCGGTATCAAAGACGGTAAAATCGCCGGTATTGGCAAAGCCGGTAATCCGGATATCATGGCCAGTGTGCATCCGGATCTGGTGATCGGGGTGAATACAGAAGTGATCTCGGGTGAGGGCTGTATCGTTACCGCCGGCGGTATTGATACGCACTTCCATTATATCACGCCGTCACAGCCAATCACCTCGATTGCCAGCGGGCTGACCACTGTGCTTGGCGGCGGTACCGGTCCTGCAACAGGCTCAATGGCGACCACTTGCACGCCAAATCCGAATTATCTGCATAATATGATGCAGGCGACCGATGATCTGCCGCTCAATGTGATCTTTACCGGTCGCGGCAGTTCATCCCGTCCTGAAGGTATGCGCGAGCAGGTGCTGGCCGGTGCTGCTGGTCTGAAGCTGCATGAAGACTGGGGCACAACTCCGGCAGCCATTGCAACCTGTATGGATATGGCCGACGAATATGACATTCAGGTCACCATTCATATGGATTCCGTCAATGAAAGCTGCACGGTGGAGGATTCCATCAAGGCCTTTGGCGGTCGTTCGATCCATGCCTATCATGCGGAAGGTGCAGGCGGTGGTCATGCGCCTGATCTGATGCGCATCTGTGCGGAAGCCAATGTGCTGACCAGTTCTACCACACCGACTTTGCCTTACACTGTCAATACGGTGGAAGAGCATCTCGATATGCTGATGGTCTGTCATCATCTGGATAAGAATATTCCGGAAGATGTGGCTTTTGCAGCCAGCCGTATCCGTGCCAACACGATTGCTGCCGAAGGCGTGCTGCATGATATCGGTGCGATTTCCATGATGACCTCTGACAGTCAGGCGATGGGACGCGGTGGTGAGGTGATTATGCGCACATGGCAGGTTGCCGATCAGATGAAAGCGCAGCGCGGTAGCCTGCCGCAGGACGGTGCGGGAAATGATAATTTCCGTATCAAACGCTATATCGCCAAATATACCATTAATCCGGCAATCGCGCATGGTATCAGCCATCTCATTGGGTCAGTTGAAACCGGCAAAGTCGCGGATCTGGTGCTGTGGAAACCGGCATTCTTCGGTCAGCGTCCGGAACTGGTGATGAAGAGCGGTTTCATCGCCTATGCGCAGATCGGTGATGCCAATGCGTCGATCCCGACGCCACAGCCGGTGATCATGCGTCCGATGTTCGGTGCATTGTCTTCCGGTATTGGCAAGACCTCAATCCTGTTCGTCAGTCAGGCATCGGTCAATGATGGCAATGTACTGAATCTTGGCCTGAACAAGCGCATTGAGCCGGTCGTTAAATGTCGTGGCCTGACTAAAGCTGACATGAAGCTCAATGATGCATTGCCGGCAATTACGGTTGATCCGAAGACTTATAAAGTCAGCGTTGATGGAGCAGAGGTGGGGGCGGAGCCGGTTTCTGTCGTGCCGCTTGCGCAGCGTTACAACCTGTTCTGATTGCTATTGAGAAGGGCGGCACGCCATACAGAAATATGCGGCGTGCTGCTACCAAAAAATAATCGACATCCGGTTGCCGGACAAAACAGGCGCTCTAATTACGATGCACTGTTCTTACATAAATATCTTATAATTCTAAAATAATAATATTCCCTATTCTGTCGTTCATCAAAAGACAGCACATAATTCAGGATTACCACTGCAAAAGGAGATAGCTATGGGTGGTCAGCTGACAATTGTATTAGTGCACGGGTTTTGGGGCGGAGCCGCCCATTGGAGCAAAGTTATTCTCGAATTGTCCCGTAAGGGATATGACAAAATCCGCGCAGTGGAAATGCCGCTGACAGCTCTGGCTGATGATGCGGAGCGAACCCGAAAAATGGTGAAGCAGCAGGAAGGCAAGGTTTTGTTGGTGGGGCATTCCTATGGCGGTGCCGTTATAACAGAAATGGGTAACCTGCCTAATGTTGCCGGACTGGTCTATATTGCCGCTTTCGCCCCGGATGCAGGGGAAAGTCCTGGTGGTATCAGTCAGGCAAAACCGCCTGCAGCCATCGCCAATCTGGAGCCGGACAGTGACGGTTATCTCTGGATTAAGTTTGATAAATACCACGAAAGCTTCTGTCAGGACATGAGCGCAGATGAAGCTCTGGTAATGGCTGTGGCGCAGAAAGCACCGGTTGCAACCACATTTGGTGATAATGTAACTGACCCTGCATGGAAGCATAAGCCGGTCTGGTATCAGCTTTCAACGCAGGATCACATGATCCATCCTGACAATCAGAAAAATATGGCCGGACGGATGAATCCGCGTAAAATTATTGAGCTGGATGCGAGCCATGCTTCGCTTGCTTCCCGCGCGGCAGAAGTTGCAAATCTGATTGATGAGGCTGCAAAAGCGCTCGGCTAAAGCCGTTGCAAGATTAACCTTACGTAATCATCGCAAAGCTGCGGTGCATTAAAGCGGAGCGTGTGCAGCCGTGTTTAAAGGCGACACGCTTCGCTTCTAACCAGCATATAATCATTATTATCAGTCATTTTTGCCTGCGAGATTCCGGTGCATAAAGCCTGCACAGCGGAGTGCCGGATCGTGCTGTGCATTTACGCGACCGGCTATTCATGATAATGGCGAAAATGTGGCATTGTTTTATCCCGCCGGATCAGGCGGCCTAAAACAGGTCGCCTCCCGTGGACTGCAGCAGGTTTTGCTATCAGGATTTTGCGAGGAGGCCATTCATCTGCAAGACGTCAGAATGCTTTCTTACCAAAGACTGACAGGGAGCTACCATGCTGGAAAAGCTTTTCAAATTACAGGAACATAAGACCAATGTGCGCACGGAAGTGCTCGCCGGCCTGACAACGTTCCTGACGATGTCCTATATCATTTTTGTTAATCCGGATATTCTGTCCTCCACCGGTATGGATCGCAATGCGATCTTTGTCGCGACCTGTCTTGCCGCTGCGCTTGGCTCACTCGTGATGGCCTTCGTTGCTAACTGGCCAATCGGTATGGCTCCGGGCATGGGACTGAACGCGTTTTTTGCCTTTACCGTTGTCGGTATCATGGGTTTCTCATGGCAGCAGGCTCTGGGCGCTGTCTTTATTTCCGGTGTGATTTTCTTCATTCTCACCGTTTCCGGCATCCGCAGCTGGCTGGTTGACGGTATTCCGAAATCCCTGCGCAGTGCGATCGCTGTCGGTATCGGTATGTTCCTTGCGCTGGTTGGTATGAAAAGCTCCGGCATTATTGTCGGCAGCGAAGCAACCTTCATCACTCTTGGCGATCTGACCAAAACCGGCCCGCTGCTGGCGATCTTCGGCTTTTTCGTGATGGCCGTACTGGATGCGCTCAAAGTGCGCGGTTCGATTCTGATCGGTATTCTTGTAGTAACTGTTCTGTCGATCATGCTCGGTGTAAGCCAGTTTCAGGGCGTGTTCTCCGCACCGCCAAGCCTGATGCCGACATTCCTGCAGCTCGATATTATGGGCGCTCTGCATGTGGGCTTCCTGCAGGTTATTCTGGTTTTCGTTCTGGTTGAAGTTTTTGATGCAACCGGTACGCTGATCGGCGTGAGTAAGCGTGCAGGTCTCATTCCTGAAGGTAAGCCGAACCGCCTGAACCGCGCTTTGTTCGCTGACAGTACTGCAATTATCGGCGGTTCCATTATCGGTACCAGCTCGACAACCGCTTATGTTGAAAGCGCTTCCGGTGTTCAGGCCGGTGGCCGCACAGGTCTGACTGCACTGGTTATCGCTCTTCTGTTCCTTGCCGCCTTGTTCATTTCACCTCTGGCCGGTTCCGTTCCTGCCTATGCAACAGCGCCGGCGCTGATCTATGTCGCCTGTCTGATGATGCGTGAAATGTCTGAAATCGAATGGGATGATGTAACGGAAGCCGCACCTGCTGCTCTGACAGCACTGGGTATTCCGTTCACCTATTCGATTGCCAATGGTCTGGCCTTCGGCTTTATCAGCTATGTTGTGCTCAAGGCCGGTTCGGGTAAGTGGCGGGTTATTCATCCGGCAACATGGATTGTTGCGGCCTTGTTTGTGATCCGCTTTGCCTATGTGCATTAAAGCATCGTAACCTTGCTTGTTACTATGTTGAGCCGCAGTGCCGGAAAGCACTGCGGCTCAACACATTTGATTGTTCTTTCAGATCGCTCTCGATCTTCATGAACCGGCATGATACAGCATGGTTCTCAATGTTAAGCGCCGGCTCTTCTGTCCGGAAACTGCTTGCGAATATACCATAACAAAATGAGCGTATTTTCCTGAGGCAGTCAGGCCGGAAAATGCTTTGAAAACCCGGCCTGTGCCGGAAAAAGCTGTCGGGAGGCGGCTGAACATGACTGCAATTACGCAGACAAATACAGGAAATCGCTGGGGGCGGGAGGTTGTTTCGTCCTTTAAACTTGGCTGGCCGCTGATTTTCACGAATCTTTCGCAGGCAGCGCTTACCGCAACGGATGTCATTCTGATCGGGCGTCTGGGCGCCGATACGCTGGCTGCTGCCGTGCTGACCACCAGCTTTTATCATTCGATGATGATCTTCTGCATGGGGCTGGTTTCTGCCACACTGCCGATGATGGCGATGGCGCTTGGCCGCAACCGTCATTCGGTGCGTGACGTGCGCCGTACTGTGCGTCAGGGTTTCTGGACTGCGATCATTATCTGTATTCCGTTCTGGATTTTGCTCTGGAATGCAGAATCCGTGTTTCTGTTCATGGGACAGAGGCCGGATATTGCCGCCCATTCCGTGCAGATGATGCATACGCTGCAATGGGCGATGCTGCCTTATCTCGGTTATATCGGTCTGCGCTCATTTCTGGCGGCGATGGAACGCCCGCTCTGGACATTGCTGATTGCGGCTTTTGCTATCGTGTTCAACGCGATTGCTGCCTATAGCCTGATTTTCGGTAAATTCGGCATGCCGGAAATGGGGTTGCGTGGTGCCGGTATTGCGACCACAGCCTCCAGCTGGATGATGTTCTTTGGTCTGGTTGTTGTTGTCTGTACCCATAAGAAATTCCGTCGCTATCGTTTGTTTGGCCGCTTCTGGCGCCCTGACTGGCCCCGTTTCATTGAATTGTGGCGCATTGGTTTGCCAATGGCACTGACCTTTGCCTTTGAAACCACGATTTTCTATGCGGCTGTGCTGATGATGGGTAAAATCAGCCCGACGTCACTGGCCGCTCATGCGGTAGCGATGCAGATTGCTTCCCTGAGTTTCATGGTGCCGCTCGGCTTCGGGCAGGTGGCGACTGTTCGCGTGGGGCGCGCTTATGGTGCGGGCAATCGCGAGGCTGTGGCCTATGCGGGCTGGAGTGCCTATGCTTTAGGGGTAGGTTTCATGGGGCTGATGGGGCTCTTGATGATCCTGATGCCGAAGGTCTTTATCAGTGCGTTTCTGGATATTCGTGATCCGGCCAATGCGGAAGTGATCCGGCTTTGCGTATCATTTCTGGCTTTTGCGGCTTTGTTCCAGATTGTTGACGGTGCGCAGGCTGTAGCTGCGGGTATGTTGCGCGGATTGCGCGATACGCGCATTCCGATGTTTCTGGCGCTGCTTGGTTATTGGGGCGTTGGCCTGCCGCTTGGGGCGCTGCTGGCCTTTACCTTCAATTTTGAAGGGATCGGCGTGTGGATTGGTCTGGCGACAGGGCTTGCAATCGTCGCTGTGCTGATGACACAGCGCTGGATGCGCCGCGACAGTCTCAGTAATGTGGTCTATGTCTGATAAAAAATGGCTGCGGAACATATAAGTTCCGCAGCCATTTTCATTTCTGCGTCCGAAAATTATTTTCGCATTGAATCGAGAGTTTCGTGATTTTTCTCGACTTCCTGTGCTTTCATGTAGCTTTCAATCAGAAGCTGATAAGGCGGGAAAATAAGAGTGTAGACTTTGGCCCATTCCGCCGCATCATCACGGTTCCAGCTGCGCTGAATTTCAGAGGCCACTGCTGCGGTATCCATCGGAATAACACCTGCCTGTGTGATGCGTGCCAGCGTGATTTCCTGTGCCATTTTGGAATAGGTGCCGGAAGCATCAACAACAGCAAAAACTTTATACCCGTCATAGACTGCTGAAATTGACGGAAAGGCCATGCAGACACTGGTAATTGTACCGGCAATAATCAGGGTCTTGCGACCTGTTGCTTTGACGGCGGCAACGAAATCCGGATTATCCCACGCATTGATTTCACCTTTGCGTGCAACATACTGGGCATGAGGGGCATTTTCATGAATTTCCGGAATCAGCGGGCCGTTTGGTCCCTGAGGCACGGATGCGGTGGTGATGACCGGAATTTTTGCCAGCGTTGCGATTTTGGCAAGTGCTGTGGCCCGGGCACGCAGTTCAGTCATCGGCATATCTCCGACAGTCTGAAACAGGCCGCTCTGATGGTCGATCAGCAGCATAACTGCATCTTCCGGATCAATAACCGGACGCTGACCGTTGAAATTGGCTATGGTTGAAGGAAGGTTCATTTCGGTTTCTCCTTTGATTTTGAAGTCTGGTTGTGCACTTATCATCTGCCGGTCTCACGCGGCTGGGGGGCAGTGTGAAACCGGCAGAGCATGGCCGGATAATCCGGTCATGAAACTGATATTTTTCCGAAATGGCCATTTTGAAAATCACGAAGAGCGGAGCTGATTTCTTCCGTGCTGTTCATAACAAATGGCCCATGAATAACGACAGGTTCGTCAATTGGTTCCCCGCTGAGAACCAGAAAAGAGGTATTGTTTTGCGCCTCTATCCGGACATCCGTGCCCTTGCGATCCAGCAGGACCAGCTGAGCCTCGGTTGCCTGCTTGTCATCATTAATAGTGACAGCACCGCTGAGTACCACCAGCATTGCGGTGTGACCGTCAGGAATAGGCAGAGTGACGGTCATGTTCTGGCGCAGACTGACATCCCATAGATTGACGGGAGTAAAAGTACGGGCAGGGCCTTCAATCTTGTTATAAGTACCGGCAATAACGCGCAGGCTCCCTGCGCCACCCGCGCCGATCGTGCCGCCATTACCGGTTGAATCCCGATGCTCGAGCTCGCCCTGATAAACAAGCGTGACTCTTTCAAAGCCGCGATGGGGATGGATGCCGACACCACGCCGGTGGTCGGAACCTTTCGCGGCGGGTTTGAATTCTGCAGGGCCTGCATAGTCAAGCAGAAGAAACGGGCTGACATGATCGCCATGGCTGGCATAGGAGAAGATTGAGCGTGCAGGAAAGCCGTCGCCTACCCAATGCGGGCGGGGGCTGCTGTAAACACCTAATACCTTTCTCATTGCCTGTCTCCTGTATTGCTTTGATGACAGGAAGATATGAGCAGGACAAAAATAGCGGTAGTCAGCAAAAATGCACTACAATGTCTGAAATATGAGACAATATCGTAGCGATTTAAAATAATAAGGTTATATTCAGCGAAACAGATGACATGACAGGGAGTTTCCATGCAGGATCTGAATGATCTGAGATTTTTCGTGGTTGTGGTAGAGCAGGGCGGATTTGCTGCTGCGGCACGCAAGCTGAATATGCCGCGCTCCCGCCTCAGTCGCCGCATTGGTCTTCTGGAGGACAGTCTTGGTGTACGGCTGATCCAGCGCACAACCCGCCATTTTGCGGTGACGGAAGTCGGGCATGAATATTATCGTCATTGTGTGGCTATGCTGGTTGAGGCCGAAGCCGCGCAGGAGGTAATTGACCGGATGCGTTCGGAACCGCAGGGCATAGTGCGGGTCAGTTGTCCGTCTTCAATGATTTACTTCCAGATCGGCGACATGATTGCCCGCTTCATGCAGGAGAATCCCAAGGTCGATGTGTTGCTGGAAAGTACAAACCGCCGTGTTGATGTGCTGCGGGAAGGCTTTGATCTGGCAATCCGCGTGCGCTTTCCGCCGTTGGATGACAGTGATCTTGTCATCCGTAAACTGGCGGAAAGTCCGCAGCGTCTTGTCGCCAGTCCGTCCGTAATTGCCGAAATTAACCGGCCTTTGGTACCGGCTGATCTGGCTGTATTGCCAAGCATGGCATGGGACCCGCTGCGGGTGGATCATGAATGGTGTCTGGAAAAGGCAGATGGTGCGACAGCGCGTGTGCATCACAAGCCGCGCCTGATAACGGAAGATATGGTGGCTCTGCGTATGGCGGCTCTGCATGGTGTCGGTGTATGTCAGTTGCCGACAATGGTTATCCGCGATGATCTGCGTGAGGGGCGTCTGGTGGATGTGCTGCCGGAATGGGCACCGCGCACCGGTATTCTCCATGCAGCTTTTCCGTCGCGGCGCGGCTTGCTGCCTTCTGTTCGGTCACTGCTGGATTTCCTCGGCAATGAATATGCAAAAATTGCCCGTGAAGAAACAGATTACAGTCTGACATAAAGCATTTCCAGTTTATCATGGATCATAGAAAATGCTCTATCTATTTGTTTTTGGTGTATCTTATCCGATCGAAGCGGGATTAAAAAATCAGTCCAGTGGACTGATTTTCCCGCGAAGGCGGTTCCCACTTTTCGGGATACGCACTAAATAAAAAGGGCACCGGATGGTGCCCTTTTTGATTTTGTAAATGGATTAAGGTTTCCAGCGCAGCAACCGCATGGCATTGGCTGTCACCAGAACGGTGGCACCGGTATCGGCCAGAATAGCTGGCCAAAGGCCGGTAATGCCGAGGATCGTGGTGATGAGGAACACGACCTTCAATCCAATGGCGAGCGTAATATTCTGCTTGATATTCGCCATGGTTGTTTTTGACAGGTCGATCATATTGGCAACGTCAGTCACGCGGCCATGCATGATCGCGGCATCAGCAGTTTCGAGCGCCACATCAGTACCGCCGCCCATGGCGATACCGAGATCGGCAGCGGCCAGTGCCGGAGCGTCATTGATACCGTCACCGATTTTCGCAACGATCTGCTTATCGGCTTTCAGTTCACCGACCACGCGACGCTTGTCTGCGGGCATCATTTCCGCATGGACTTCCATGCCGAGATCGCGGCCGATCGCTTCTGCCGTACGGCGGTTGTCACCGGTCAGCATGATGGTGCGGATACCCTGCGCCTGCAGTGCTTTGATACCCTGACGCGCATCTTCACGCGGCTCATCCCGCATGGCGATACCACCGGCAAGCTGGTCGCCGATCATCAGCAGCGAGACGGTCTTGCCCTGATCATTCATATCAGCGATGCGCTTCTGATCCGCATCGGAAATGCTGGTCTTGGCGGCGATAGCTTTAGGAGAGGCCAGCAGAATGGCTTTGCTGTCAACTGTACCGGATACGCCTTTACCACCAAGCGCTGCGCCGTCATGCATTTGTGGCAGAGTCAATTTTCGATCTTCCGCAGCCTTGAGAATAGCAACAGCAAGCGGATGGCTTGAACCCTGTTCAACGGCTGCCGCATAGCGCAGAACTTCTTCTTCCGGGCTGCCAAAGGCGATGATGTCTGTGACAACCGGTTTGCCTTCTGTCAGTGTGCCGGTCTTGTCAAAGGCGGCAGCTGTCACATGACCGGCGCTTTCCAGAACTGCACCACCTTTCATCAGCAGGCCACGGCGGGCACCGGAAGAAAGACCGGCAGCAATCGCGGCAGGCGTGGAAATAACCAGAGCACAAGGACAGCCGATCAGCAGAATAGCCAGACCTTTATAGATCCATTCATTCCAGTCACCACCGGCAACAAGCGGCGGTATAATCGCCACCAGAGCAGCAAGGATCATCACCGCAGGTGTGTACCAGACCGAGAATCGGTCGATAAAACGCTCGGTCGGTGCTTTGGATTCCTGCGCTTCCTCAACCTGTGCAATAATACGGGCAATGGTGTTGTTCTGCGCAGTGGCAGTGACTTTAACCCGCAGGACAGCATCAGAATTGATAGTTCCTGCAAAAACCTTATCGCCAATTTCTTTATTCTTAGGCGTGCTTTCGCCGGTCACAGGGGCTTCATTGACCGCGCTGTTTCCGCTGATAACTTCACCATCGGCAGCAATACGGTCACCCGGACGTACCAGAATGATTATGCCTACACTAAGACTTGCAGCATCCTGCTCGATAATCTGCCCGTCTTTTTCCACACGCGCAGTTTTCGGTACCAGATCGGCAAGGCCACGGATGGAGTTGCGGGCACGTCGTGCAGCCACACCTTCCAGAAGCTCACCGATCAGGAACAGGAAGACAACCATCGCGGCTTCTTCCACAGCACCGATAAACAGCGCGCCGACAGCGGCAACGGTCATCAGTGTTTCAATAGAGAATGGCGTGCCGAAACGGGCACCGGCCAGAGCGCGGCGGGCAATTGGCACCAGTCCCACCAGCATTGCGGCAGAGAAAATATAGATTTCATATTGCGGAACAAAATGGCCGAGAAGATAGGCCGCAACCAGTGCCGTACCCGCAGCAATTGTCAGCCTCGCTTTACCCTGCTGCCACCACGGCTTGCTGTCTTCATCAGTGCCATGATCATGCATATGCAGCGGTGAGGTCTCTTTGACCTTTTCCTGCTTCTGCTCGTGCGCATGACTGTGACTATGGTCTTTATGATCATGCGAGGCATGATCATGATCACCGGAGCAGACATGAGCGTCGGTTTCCGGCTCTGCAACAACAGCGCCTTGATTGGCACCCATATAGCTGGATTTATAGCCGAGTTTTTTCAGCTGGCCGGTAATAGCGTCGGCTTCGACACCATTATGGGTTACAGTCATCGTGCCTTTGGTGACCGAGACATTGACATCGCTGATCTGTTTGCCAAGGCGGCGCACAGCCGTGTCAATTTTCATGGCGCAGGAGGCGCAATCCATGCCTTCAACACGGAATCTATCCTGACGGACGGGACCGGACATCTCCAATTTCCTTTTCTCTTGCATCTTTTGAGAAAGACCCTAAATGCTCTAGTGGCTATAGGAGCAAGCGGAAAAATGGACAAAAAAGGTTATACGATTGGCAAAGTTGCGGCACGTAGCGGTGTTAAAGTGCCAACTATCCGTTTTTACGAGCAAATCGGGCTGATCCGTGAGCCGGAACGCACTGAGAGTCAGCGGCGGGAATATGGCGCGGAAGATATTAAGCGCCTGACTTTTATCCGCCATGCGCGTGATCTCGGCTTTGAAATCAATGACATTCGTGAATTACTGGCCATGACCGAGACGCCGAATGCCTCCTGTCATGAGGCAGATTCGATTGCGCGGCGTCATCTTGATGAGATTGAAGATCGTATCGGGCGCCTGTCAGCCTTGCGCGATGAATTACGCCGCATGGTCAGTGAGTGCGATCACGGACGGGTTTGTGAATGCAGGGTGATTCAGATTCTTGAAGATCACAGCCAGTGCGGCCATGATCACGATCATCCGGCGCAGACGCTGAAATAGCATTATCTATAAGAGAGGAATGGACGTGACTGTAACCATTTACGGCATTAAGAATTGTGACACGATGCGCAAGGCGCAGGACTGGCTGAACGCACAGAATATTGCATTCGATTTTCATGATTATAAGAAGGTTGGTCTGGATCGTGCCAGGCTGGAAAACTGGTGCCAGGAACTGGGCTGGGAAACCGTAATCAACCGTGCAGGTCAGACATTCCGTAAACTCGATGATGCCCAGAAGCAGGATTTGACTGAAGCCAAGGCTATTGAGCTGATGCTCGGCAATCTGTCGATGATTAAACGTCCGGTTCTGGAAAAGGACGGCAAATTGCTGGCCGGTTTCAAGCCGGAAATTTATGTGGAATTTTTTGCTTAAACCTTGAGGCTGCCGTTCTCTGTTCTGTCAGAGAACGGTTTGCCTTTTATGTAGTTCCGGTTCCGCCAGATAATCCTGATAGCTGACGCAGCGTACATCCTGACGTTTGCACACATCACGGGCAAAACGCTCCAGCGCATTCCAGTAAGCGCCGTTATTCATCAGCACAAAGTGGAAGCCCATTTGCAGCGGAATACGCTGGCCGTCATATTGTTTGTTGAACGCATTCATAAAGGCATCATAGCTGCGCTGCTCAAATTGCGCTGCCTGCTCCGGTTTCTCTTTGCCGCCCGAATGGCGCACATAGAGATTATAGTCCATGGCAATAACCGGTTTGCGGGCAGGGCCCTCCGGTATCAGCGGCAGGCCGAAACTTTTGAGACCTGCAAAATTCTTTGGCAATTCAGGCCCTGAGGTTACGCCGCTGGCCTGATAGGCAAAACCACTTTCACGCAAAGCTGTCTGCACCGGCTTGTCATCGGAGAGGTAAGGCGCACGAAAGCCGGTGATTTTGTTATAGACCAGATCTTTCCAACCTTCCGGTTCGCCGTCAATTTTATTGGCGCTCCATGCATTGCCGACAATATTGCGGAATGCCTGAATTTCCTGCGCCCATTCTTTTGCCGTCCAGCTCTTGCCGTCAAAGTGGCCGCAGCCGTGGCTGGCAATTTCATGGCCTTCCAAATTGGCTTTCCAAACCTGATCGAGACGAGTGGCAATTTCTGCTTTATCCTGTGCAAAGCCAACATTGGAGCGACCTGCTTTCATGCGCGGTGGCTGATATTGCGTACGGTCTGCCCGTTCCAGATAAAAGACGCAGGAGAGAAAATAGGTGAAATGTGCACCGGTTTCCTGCCCCAATGCGCGGCTGCGTTGCCAGAGCTTGTTATCATGCGCGCCGTCAAAGGAAATAATCACCACCTGTTTCGGGCGGGTATCAGCCGGTTTTTCCTGTTGCTGAGGCGCTGCAGGCATATCGGGCATCGCCTGCGCAGCCGTGGCCAGACATAGAGAAACCGCAAAACCGGAAAGAAAAGACTGATACATGAAAACGAAAGCTCATTGCTAAATCGGAAGCGGATTGATTAGGTGTGAAATGTGGCAAAGCACAGGCAGAGAGCGCTCTGCATCTGAATGGATGCACAAAGATGCTCTTGATCTCTTAATGCTGTGCCATTGATTTGAGCGTTCAGCGGCGCAAATTAAGGAATTATGCAGGAATTCGCAATCAGGACTACCATCTGTCGGCGATTCCGACTAAAAGCCGGATAGGTGTGTTAAGTTGCGGGCTGTGTACATAGTCCGTGCTCTTGATGCATATTCGATAATCTTGACAAGTTTCACAGGGTATTCATGACAGACGACAGCTTTATCCGCGAAGTCAACGAAGAGCTCCGCTCAGAACAGGTGCGCGCTGTATGGCGGCGTTTTGGTCCGGTTTTGATCGGTGGCGCGGTAGCCGTTGTTATCGGTACAGCCGGTTATGTCGGTTATGAATATTGGCGCGAAAGCAAAGCAGCAGTGTCGGGCGACCAGTTCCTGACAGCGCTTGATCTGGCCGGTGAAAAGAAAACAGATGAAGCCCTGAGCGCTCTGAAGAAGCTGGAAACCGAAGGCGCAGGGTCTTACCCGGTTCTGGCACAGTTGCGCACAGCAACATTGCTTGAGCAGAAAAAAGACATGGCCGGTGCGGTCAGTGCTTTTGATGCGGTTGCAGCGGACAGCAAGGCACCAGTTGCTCTGCGTGATGTTGCCAAGCTGCGGGCTGCCTATATTCTGGTGGATACCGGCTCTTATGAAGATGTTGCCAAACGTGCGGAAACACTGAGCGCGGATGGTAATCCGATGCGCGGTTCTGCCCGTGAAGTGCTGGGTCTGGCTGCTTATAAGGCAGGTCGTGCAGACGATGCGCGCAAACTGTTCCAGCAAAATGCGGATGACGCGGCAATTCCTGCCAATCTCCGCCAGCGTGCCAATACAATGCTTGACCTGATGCGCAGCTCAGAGACTGCAGCAAAAGGCTGAAACACTCATTAGGGCGGGACGGTTTAAGTACCGCTTTATAATACGGAAAAATAAGCTGAATGAGCTTTACACTCGCAATTATCGGACGTCCGAATGTCGGCAAGTCCACACTGTTTAACCGCATTGTCGGGCGCAAACTGGCGCTGGTCGATGATACGCCGGGTGTTACCCGTGACCGTCGTATTCACGACGGCAAGCTCTATGATCTGCATTTCAAAGTTATTGACACTGCCGGTCTGGAAATTGCCGAAGCCGGTACGTTGGAAGGCCGTATGCGCGCGCAGACCGAAGCCGCAATCGACGAGGCTGATGCGGTTCTGTTCGTGATTGATGCCAAAGCCGGTCTGACCCCGACGGATATTGAATTCGCTCAGCTGGTACGCAAATTCAGCAAACCGATTATTCTGGTTGCCAATAAGTCTGAAGCCCGTGGCGCTGATGCCGGTCTTTATGATGCCTATCGTTTGGGTCTGGGTGAGCCTTGCCCGATTTCTGCCGAGCATGGTCAGGGTCTGCCTGATCTGCGCGACGCGATTGTGGAAGCCATCGGCAAAGAAAAAGCCTTCGCGGAAGAAAAAGCCGAAGAAGAGTTTACACAGGAAAAAATCGGTGCGCTGGTTGGTGAAGATGTCAGCGACGAGGATGAAGAAATCATCCCAGAATATGACGCGACCAAGCCATTGCAGATTGCGATTGTCGGCCGTCCGAATGCCGGTAAGTCCACAATGATTAATACGATGCTCGGTCAGGATCGTCTGCTGACAGGGCCTGAAGCCGGTATTACCCGTGACTCGATTTCCGTTGAATGGGAATGGCGTGGCCGTAGTGTTAAATTGTTTGACACCGCAGGTTTGCGCCGCAAAGCGCGCGTACAGGAAAAGCTGGAGAAGCTCTCCGTTGCCGATGGCTTGCGCGCTATCCGTTTTGCGGAAGTGGTGATTATCGTTCTCGATGCGACCATTCCTTTTGAAAAGCAGGATTTGCAGATCATTGATCTGATTATCCGTGAAGGCCGTGCGCCGATTATTGCTTTCAATAAATGGGATCTGATCGAAGACCGTCAGGCATTGCTGGCTGATCTGCGTGAGAAGACTGAACGTCTGTTGCCGCAGGTGCGGGGTATCCGCGCTGTGCCGATTTCCGGTGAAACCGGCCACGGCATTGATAAGCTGATGGAAAGCGTTGAGATGACGCACCGTATCTGGAATACGCGCATTTCCACAGGCCGCCTCAACCGCTGGCTCGAAGGTGTAATTACCCACCACCCGCCACCGGCAGTGGCTGGCCGTCGCCTTAAAGTGAAGTATATGACGCAGGTCAAGACACGCCCGCCGGGCTTTATGGTGTCCTGCTCGCGTCCTGATGTGATGCCGCAATCCTATGTGCGTTATCTCATTAATGGTCTGCGTGAAACATTCGAGATGCCGGGCGTGCCTATTCGTTTGTCCTTGCGTACATCGGACAATCCTTTTGCCGGACGCGCAAAAAAGAAACGCTGATGTCATCTTGGTGATGTATTTTAAAATCCTGCCGGAAATACTTCGGCAGGATTTTTTATTGCCGGTAACAGATGGGCAGGAATGCAATGCAGCTGATTTTTGTGAGCCACCCGCAAGTTGTAGTCGATCCGGCAGTGCCGGTTGAGTGCTGGCATTTGTCACAAGCGGGCAGGGCTGCATTACAACAGTTTCTCGAATGCAATATCTGGCCGGTTCCGGATATGATCTGGAGCAGTACGGAAACCAAGGCGCAGGAGACTGCTGCTTTATTGGGCGCGTATTTTAACAAGGCTGTGCAGAGCCATAGTGCTTTGGGAGAAAATGACCGCTCCGCAACGGGTTTCCTCCCTCCGGCAGAGTTCGAACAAGTTGTCGGTCAGTTCTTTGCTCAACCGCATCATTCCGTGAGCGGTTGGGAAAGAGCGGTGGATGCACAGGCGAGAATTGGCACGGCAGTTCGTGACATTATGGATGCTGCCGCCAAGGCTCAGCATAAGGCTGTTATCATCTGCGGTCATGGGGCAACTGGCACATTGCTTTATTGTGCGTTAGCCGGATTGCCGGTTTCCCGCCGCTATGATCAACCCTCGCAGGGGCATTATTGGCACTATGATCACGGGGCAAAACAGATGCTGCATCATTGGCGAAACATCAATGATCGCGCCTGACAGGGATTACAGTCTTGCATCGCGTTTCATGGTTCTGTAGTCAGAGAACATGCAGGTCCTGACAGTGCTGCCAGCTTGCAAAAAATTGCAGGAGTGCGGCATGGCACAAATTATTTCTACTGACATTGCATCTCTTGAACTGGCTGCAAATGCGCTGGGCACAGGCAAACTTGTGGCTCTGCCGACCGAGACCGTTTACGGACTGGCCGCTGATGCTACCAATGGCAATGCGGTTGCGGGTATTTTCTCTGCCAAAGGCCGTCCGCATTTCAATCCGCTGATTGCCCATATGGCGACGCTTGCAATGGCTGAACGTTATGTTCAGTTTGATGATCTGTCCCGTAAACTTGCGACAAAGTTCTGGCCGGGGCCGCTGACACTGGTGCTGCCGGTGCGTGATGGTGCAGAGATTCATCCGCTGGTGACCGCCGGTCTCACAACGCTGGCCATTCGTATGCCACGCGGGCCGGTGCGTGAGATTATTGCCATGCTTGACCGCCCGTTAGCTGCACCCAGCGCCAATAGTTCCGGTCGTATCAGCGCCACCTCGGCACAGGCTGTGCAGGATGATCTGGGTGCCAAACTCGATCTGATCGTTGATGGCGGTGCCTGTGTGGTGGGGCTGGAATCCACCATTGTTAAAATTGAAAATGGTCAGGCGTTTTTGCTGCGGCCGGGTGGTTTGGCAGCAGAAGAGATCGAAGCCTTTCTCGGCCAGCCTTTGCATCGTCTGGATCAGCGTGCGGCCATTCAGGCGCCGGGCATGATGGCGTCTCACTATGCGCCGGATGCAGCGATGCGGTTGAATGTTTCTGAAGTGCGTGAAGGCGAGGCGCTGCTGGGTTTTGGAGCGCAACGTGCAGCGGGGGCAGAAAATGCGGCTGCGGTGCTGAATCTGAGCCCTTCCGGTGATCTGCATGAAGCTGCCGTGCATTTGTTTGATTATATGAAAAAACTGGATGCAGCAGGGGCGAAGACGATTGCCGTTGAGCCGGTGCCGCATCATGGTCTGGGCGAAGCAATTAATGATCGCTTATCGCGCGCGGCTGCGCCGCGCGAATAACTGGAACTGGGCGGCTGCGCCGCGCGATTAGTTGAATTTGGGCGGAAACAGATGATGACGATTTCAGAAGAGTTGATTGCGCGCTTCACTGCAATTGTCGGTGAGAAAAATGCACTCCGCGATCCGGTCGATCAGATTTCCTATTTAAGCGAACCACGTGATCTGTTTCATGGCCGCGCCGCCTTGGTACTGCGCCCTGCATCGGTGGAAGAAGTCTCTGCCATTATGAAACTGGCCTATGAGACCGCTACACCTGTGGTGCCGCAGGGCGGAAATACCGGCCTTGTCGGTGCGCAGCAGCCGGATGCCAGCGGACGGGCGATCATTCTCTCGCTGTCGCGCCTCAATGAAATCCGCAACATTGATACGATCGGCAATCTTGTCACGGTTGAGGCTGGTGTGGTTTTGCAAAACTTGCAGGAAGCCGTGCAGGATGCGGGGCGGTTGTTTCCGCTATCTTTGGGCGCGGAGGGTTCCTGCCAGATCGGTGGCAATCTCTCGTCCAATGCCGGTGGTACGGCTGTGCTGGCCTATGGTAATATGCGTGAATTATGCCTTGGTCTTGAAGTCGTCTTGCCGGACGGGCAGGTGCTGAATGATCTGCGTCGCGTGAAAAAAGACAATACCGGCTATGATTTGCGTGATTTGTTTATCGGTGCGGAAGGCACGCTTGGAATTATCACTGCAGCGGTGCTGAAAATACACCCGCAGCCGAAAGGCAAAGCGGTGGCCTATGCAGGATTGCAGTCGGGGCAAGATGTGGTGCAGCTGTTCCGCTTGGCTACCGATCAGGCAGGGCAGTCGCTGACCGGCTTTGAGCTGATGCCGCGCATCGGCATGGAATTTATCCTCCGCCATATCGCAGAAGCGCGCGATCCGCTGGAAAATGCCTATCCGTGGTATGTGTTGATCGAGATTTCCTCTGCGCGTTCAGAGGCGGATGCGCAGGAAATGATGGAAGCTGTTCTGACGCAAGGTTTTGAGACCGGACTGGTGCAGGATGCAGCCATTGCGCAAAATGGTGCGCAGGCTGATCTGTTCTGGAAAATGCGTGAAGAAATGTCTCCGGCGCAGAAACCGGAAGGTGGCTCAATCAAACATGATATTTCTGTGCCTGTTGCTTCAATCCCTGCATTCCTTGCCGAAGCGGCGATTGCAGTTGAGGAAATGATCCCGTCTGCGCGTGTGGTCTGCTTCGGTCATATTGGCGACGGCAATCTGCATTATAATGTTTCGCAACCGGTGGGAGCGGATAAACAGGCTTTTCTGGCGCGCTGGCATGAGCTCAACCATCGCATCCATACGATTGTGATGCACTATAATGGTTCCATCTCGGCAGAGCACGGTATCGGCGCGCTGAAGCGTGAAGAATTGCGGGCGTTCAAACAGCCGCTGGCGCTGGAACTCATGCGCCGGATCAAACAGGCTTTTGATCCGAAGAATATTATGAATCCGGACAAGCTGCTTTGAATTGAGCCTTGTTAAAATTTAAACTTGAGCCGCCGTTTCGTTAAGAAGCGGCGGCTCAATTATTAAAAACAGGCCGCTTTGCCCACCGCTCATCATAAACGAGCGGTAAATATCCACATTCTGAGCAGCAAAAACGCGGTTAGCAAAAGATTGATGTGCTGTCCGGCGTGTTTAACGCGGATTTAATGTCCACAGCCTCAGCCTTAATAACTGGTTGCTGACGGATGGTGGTTTTCAGACAATCTTCAGATTTGGAAGCTCCGGAAGCGGTAAAATGCTGTTGGCGAAGCAGAACAGGCGCCTATTGTTTAACTCTTGTTAAAAATCATAAATATTCGCTGATTTTCATGGTTTAAATGCTGTTTACCGGCCTTTCCGAAATCTTACTTCTGCTTGGCCGATAGTTGGAATCTGTAAACCATTCCCGCAAAGACAGAAGCATTAACCGTGTCATTTAAGCAGATTGGTGACTTTGCCGCGCTATTCTTGTGTCTAACGAAGCCAAAAAGGCTCGCAAATATAACAGGACCGAAAATAAAAATAACAGCGGTTCTCAGAAGGTACAGGGCGCGAAAACAATGAACCAGATGCTGGAAAAACAGGACAAACCAGTTTGGGCGAGCAGGGAGATCCGTCTCGATCCTTTCCAGTTCCCTCAGAGCGTATCTTACGCTTCCGCGGGGGAGCAGGAAGATGTGACTTTTACGATTAATGAACGTGGCGCAGTGCTGCGACGCGTATTGCCTTCCAGCGGTTTGCCTATGTCTGTGGCATTACCTGCCCATGTGTTTCTCGGTGTGACTGCCCGTGCGGTTGAAGATGAACAGGGTCTGATTACCGTGACACTGGAACTGATGCACGAAGATCCGCAAATGTCTGTGCCGCTGCTGGTGGCGCATGATCTGGATGATGTTGCTGCCGACTGGCATGCATGGGCGAATGCTTACAAGCTGCCGATGCTTCTGGTTGAGGCCGATGGTGTTGCCCGTCCGCTTTATGACAGCATTGGCGGTGTTACAGCTTCAGCCAGCACAGAGCGTCGTCAGGGGCAGGAACCGCGCCGTCGTCGTCCGCGTTTTCTGGCACGCCGCAAAACCGGTTCGCTGGGCGTAAGTTTGAAGATTTCTGGCCGCGAGATCATCTCGCGAGTGTAAAAAAGCTGAAATTATTTCGCGAGTTTAAAAGACAGGAAATTATTTCGCGAGTTTAAAAAACTGAGATTATCTCGCGCGTTTAAAGAATTAAATATGTGATCTCCAGGCACAGAACATGCAAAACACCACATGCTTGAAGGGGCATGTGGTGTTTTGCTTTGCGGTGGAGTTATTTCTTGCGGGAAAGAAACGCGCCGACAGCCTGTGCAGTCTCTGCAGATTTCAGGCGATCAGAAAAAATCTGTGCCTCGCGATCAATCCGGTCTGTGAGCGGTTCTGCGGCGCTGCGTAACAAATCACGGGTCAGTTGCAGGGCAGCAGGCGGGCGGGCTGCAAGCTTTTGTGCGGTTTTGAGCACTTCCGCTTCCAGCTCTGCTTCCGGCACAATGCGCCAGACAATGCCGGCTTCCAGTGCCTGTTCCGCAGTCATGGCTTCCCCCATCGCCAGCAGGGCAAAGGCACGCTGGTAGCCCATGATTTTAGGGCCGAGCAGGCTTGAGCCGGCCTCCGGTACCAGCCCGAGATCGACAAAAGGTGTGTGGAACACGGAACGCGGCGAGGCAAAGGTCAGGTCGCAATGCAGGTTCAGTGTGGTGCCGACCCCGATTGCCAGCCCGTCCACACCGGAGATCAGTGGTTTACGTGTCAGTGCCAGCGTATGCAGAAAGTCGATAATCTCTGCACCGAGGCTGCCTTGTGACAGTGCTGCATGCATAAAGTCCTGCATGTCATTTCCGGCGGAGAATGCACCGGGCTGGCCTAAAATAACGCTAACACGGATAGTGTCGTCGGTATCAGCCTGTTTCAGTGCCTCGGCAATACCGTGATACATATCGCGGGTGATGGCATTTTTCTTTTCCGGCCGGTTGAGGCGGATAATCTGCACTGCATCCTGACGTTCAATCTGAAGAAAGTCGCTCATCATCAAATATCCTGCAAAATTGTTGCGGCATTGGTCAGGCTGGCTGCACCATTGAGCACGACCTGTTTAAGCGCGGCAGTTTCCTGAAGCGTGTTTTCGGCAAAGAAACCGGCAAGGGCAGCAGTACGGTTGTCATGCAATCCGGCTTTGGTGAGATAAAGCGCGCCGACAGTCAGCGAGAGCAAGCGCTGATAGGGTGTGGCACCACAAAGCGCTGTCTGGTTGTCGCCTTTAACTATGCAATCCTGCAGGAAGCGCGTGACTTCTTCTGTAGCATCCAGCGCGAATTCAAGCTGCGGAACGATTGCGGAGAGCTTGCCGGAGGTTTTGGCTTGTCCGGCAATGTCGCGTAATTCCTGCAGAAAGCCATGAATATGACCGCCATTTTCCAGTGGTAATTTGCGCATCACCAGATCCATGGCCTGAATGCCATTGGTACCTTCATAAATTGGCAGGATACGGGCATCGCGCAGCAACTGAGCGGCGCCGGTTTCTTCAATATAACCCATGCCGCCATGCACTTGAATGCCGAGGGATGCCACATCCACACCGCTATCGGTGGAGAAAGCCTTGGAAAGCGGGGTCAGCAGGCTGGCACGGTTTGCCCAGAAGTCCGCTTTGGCGCTGTCGGCTTTGGCCATATCCAGCGCCTGTGCGGTAGCATAGCAAATCGCACGGGAAGCCTGTGTCAACCCTTTCATGGTCAGCAACATGCGCTGGATATCGGGATGCTCGATGATCGGGCTCATTTCTGCGCCCTTCGGCGCATTCAGGGCACGTCCCTGACGCCGCTCCGCCGCATAGGCGCGGGCTTTCTGGTAGGCAGCTTCGGCAATCGCAACGCCCTGAATACCGACCAGCAGACGGGCATTGTTCATCATGGTGAACATATAGACGAGGCCTTTATGCTCCTCGCCGATCAGATAGCCGACAGCACCTTTTTCACCCGTATCACCAAAACCGTCACCATAAATCATGGTGCAGGTCGGTGAGGAGTGAAGGCCGAGCTTTTCTTCGAGTCCGGCGCAGAACACATCATTGCGTGCGCCAAGCGAGCCGTCTTTATTGACCAGATATTTCGGCACCAGAAACAGCGAAATTCCCTTCGTTCCTGCCGGTGCATCGGGCAGGCGCGCCAGAACCAGATGCACGATATTATCGGTCAGATCATGCTCGCCATAGGTGATAAAGATTTTTTGCCCGAAAATCCGGTATGTCCCGTCATCCGCCCGTTCAGCGCGGCAACGCAAAGCACCGAGATCGGAACCAGCTTGCGGCTCGGTGAGGTTCATGGTGCCTGACCATTCACCGGAAATCAGCTTTTCGAGATAGGTGTTTTTCAGTTCATCGCTGGCATGATGTTCCAGCGCTTCAACTGCACCCATCGTCAGGGTTGAAGCAATAGCAAAGCCGAGCGAACCGGAGTTCCACATTTCCGCAACGGCAACCGAGAGCAAAGTCGGCAGGCCTTGACCACCATAGACAGGATCGCCGGTCAGGGCGTTCCATCCACCATCCGTCCAGTCTCTGTAAAGTTCTTTCCAGCCATCTGCCGTGGTGACCTGCGCATCTTTCAGGGTTGCGCCCTGATGATCGCCTTTGGTGCGTAGCGGAGTGATGCGCGTCTCGCTGAACTTTGCCGCTTCCTGCAAAATGGCTTCGACAATATCCGGTGATAATTCTGAAAACAGCCCGGTTTTCAAAAGTTCCGGCAGGCCTGCAACCTGATTGAGTGTCTGGCTGATTTCAGCAAGTGGCGCGCGATACATCTGCTTCCTCCGTTTGGCGCATTCCGGTGAAAGAATGCAGCCGTAATTCTCCTGCAAATATTGGTATCGGCTTATTACGTAAACGTCAATAAATTCTCAGGGCAGCAAAACAAGAAAAAACCCGCCGAAGAGGTGGGTTTCAGAAGGCGGGTGTAAAAGCGATTATCGGGCTGATTTTTCCCGTTCAACGGCACGCCAACCAATATCCGAACGGCAGAAGCCACCAGCCCAGTCGATTTTAGACACAGCCTGATAGGCTTTCGCCTGAGCCTCGGAAACTGTCTTTCCGGTGGCTGTAACATTGAGAACGCGACCGCCATTAGCCAGCAACTCGCCATCTTTATGCACAGTGCCTGCATGGAACACTTTTACATCCGGCAGAGCATCAGCCTCTTCAATGCCTTTGATGACAGTACCTTTGCGCGGGGAAGCCGGATAGCCTTCCGCTGCCATCACCACGGTGAGGGCGGCATCGTCGCTCCAACGGATTGAAACCTGATCCAGCATTTTGTTGACCGCCGCCAGCATGATCACCAGCAGGTCGTCTTTGAGGCGGGTCATCAGCACCTGACATTCGGGATCGCCGAAGCGGGTATTATATTCAATCAGCTTAGGGCCGTCTTTGCCGATCATCAGACCGGCAAACAGCACACCACTGAAAGGTGTGCCGATCTCGGCCATGCCGCGCATTGTCGGCTCAATCAGCTCCTTCATCACCCGTTCCGTCATGGCTTCATCCATGATTGGCGCAGGAGAATAAGCACCCATACCGCCGGTATTGGCACCGGTATCGCCGTCACCGACACGCTTGTGGTCCTGTGCGCTGCCAAAAGGCAAGGCTGTGGTGCCGTCACAAATGCAGAAGAAGCTGGCCTCTTCACCGTCAAGAAACTCTTCAACCACAACTTCAGCACCGGCATCGCCGAAATGGCCTTCAAAACAGGCATCTACGGCATCCAGTGCTTCTTCCAAAGTCATGGCAACGACCACACCTTTACCGGCGGCGAGACCATCGGCTTTAACAACAATCGGCGCACCTTGCTCACGGATATAGGCCTTGGCCTTTGGCGCGTTATTAAAGCGGCCATAGCTGCCGGTCGGAATATCAAAACGGGCACAAAGATCTTTGGTAAAACCTTTGGAGCCTTCAAGCTGAGCCGCGGCCTGTGAAGGGCCAAAAACTTTAATGCCTGCAGCGATCAGCGGATCGGTAATACCGGCTACCAGCGGCGCTTCAGGGCCGACCACCACCAGATCAATCTCAAAACTATGACAGAAGGCAATCACGGCGTCATGATCATCAATATCCAGATCAATCAGTGTGGCACATTCGGCAATGCCCGGATTGCCCGGTGTGCAATAGAGGGTGCCGAGCAGCGGAGATGCTGCCAGTTTCCAGCTGAGCGCGTGTTCACGGCCACCGGAGCCGATCAGCAGAACTTTAAGAGCGTCTGAGGGGGAGGTGGTCACAGGCATTTCTCCATATGTGCTTGAGGCTTGCTCCTCCTTTACGAAATCGGTAGAGAATTTAAAAGCATTTATGAGAATGCGACTGCGAAAGGTTTGCATAAAATGGTTCAGATTCAGGCACGCGGGCAAACGGGCAAGGTTATGGACGCGCCGTCCGGCCATTGGGTCTACCGGTTATTGCCGCCAAGCCTGTGGCCTTATGCGCAGCTTGCCCGCTGGGATCGTCCGATTGGCTGGCAGCTGCTGCTTTGGCCATGCCTGTGGTCGGCAGCTTTGGTAGCGAGTGCCGGTGCTAAAGCCGGTGATGATATCTGGAGCGTGCTGCCTTCGCTTTGGCATATGGTGCTGTTTCTGATCGGTGCTATTGCCATGCGCGGAGCCGGTTGCACACTCAATGATCTGGCAGATCAGGATATCGACGATAAGGTTGCACGTACCCGTTCCCGCCCGCTGCCATCCGGTCAGGTCAGCCGCAAACAGGCTTGGGTTTTCTTAGGGTTGCAATGTCTGGCCGGTCTTGCTGTGGTGCTGCAATTCAACTGGTTTACAGTCGCGTTAAGCTTTGCTTCGCTGGTGATTGTCGCGGCCTATCCGTTTATGAAGCGCATTACCGACTGGCCGCAGCTGGTGCTGGGTATGGCTTTTTCGTGGGGTGCATTGGTGGCGTGGTCGGCACAAACCGGTTCTCTGTCACTTTCGCCTGTGCTGCTTTATATCGGCGCGATCCTGTGGACGATCGGTTATGATACGATCTATGCTCATCAGGATAAGGAGGATGATGCGCTGGTGGGTGTGCGCTCGACTGCCCGTTTGTTCGGCGAGAAAACCAAACTGGCGCTGATGCTGCTTTATGGCGGTGCGCTGATGTGCTTTGCCGGTGCGTTTGCTGTGGCAGAAGTGCCGATGCCTGCACTGGCCGGTCTGCTTGCAGCCGGTGTGCATCTCTACCGCCAGATTGTTGTGCTGGATATTGATAATCCGGAGCAATGCCTGCGCCTGTTCCGCTCCAATAATATTGTCGGCTGGCTGATCTTTGCCGGTCTGGTGCTCGGCTCTTTGTGGGTTGTGATCAAGCCGGTGATCTGATCTGGATCAGACAATAAAAAAGCCGCTCTGAACAAGAGCGGCTTTTTTGTTTACGGATAGAATTTCTGGGTTGTCCAATCGCCTTCCGGTGCATCGCGTTTGAAGATCAAGCGATCATGCAGGCGGAACGGACGGTCATGCCAGAATTCGATATAAGTTGGTTTGATACGGAAACCCGACCAGTATTCAGGGCGCGGAATTTCACCGATGGCATAGCGCGCAGTATATTCGGCAACCGCTTTTTCCAGTGCAAAGCGGCTTTCCAGCGGGCGGGATTGTTTGGAAGCCCATGCGCCGATGCGACTGCCGCGCGGGCGCGACTGGTAATAAGTATCAGCTTCCTCAGCCGTTACCTGTTCGACAGGGCCGCGCACACGGATCTGACGGCGCAGAGATTTCCAATGGAAGCACATGGCTGCTTTACCGGCTGACAGGATTTCGCAACCCTTCTGGCTCTCATAATTTGTATAGAATACAAAGCCATGCTCATCGAAATCCTTCAGCAGCACCATGCGCACATTCGGCATGCCGCTTTCGTCTACAGTTGCCACTGCAACAGCATTCGGATCATTCGGCTCGGATTTTGTTGCATCCTCAAGCCATTCTGCAAACAGACGAAAAGGCTCGGTTGCAGTTGTAAAATCATTCGCTGATGTTGTCATATCGGTATGTTCACTTGCTTGGTAATCGGAAGGCTTCAGCGGTACTTAAATCCGCGCTTCCATCATCATGACCAGCATAACTTGCATGAGCGGCTGAGCTTGTGAAGACCCGCAAGTTTATTATTGTACAAAAAACCGGCTGGATACCGGATGGATACCGGATGGGTGTCATATTTTTCTTCGGCCTGCAGATGGGAAATAGCCGTGAAAACAACAAGAAATAATCGCAAATCGATAATAAACCGGCGCATATGCGAAATGCTGTGAAAACATGTTTCAGAAGCCTTTGACGGCTGCTATCGATTTGTTTACCTTCTGCGCATACCGCTTGTTAACGCAGACCGGCACATAATAAAGGCCTGTTTTCAATTAACACCGGAATGTCCTTGCGGATATTCTGTTCTTCAGCCTGTCAGGACGATCATTTGCCAGTCACTACAATGACTTCAGAATTACAGAAAAGCGGTTTTTTGCAGTTGATGCGGGGGGCATCCTGCCGTTTTCTTATGATCGCTTGCACTGTTTCTGTCCTGTCCGGTTGTGCAATGTCCGGTTTTGATCTCGAAAAAGCGATGCCGGATAAAAACAGTATTACCGGTTCTGTCGCAAAACAGCCTGCTGTAACAGCAGAGGTTAATGACAGCAGTAAAGTATCGGATCAGAACACCATCCGGAATGTGGTTTCGGCTCTGAATTTCACGCAATGGGGCAAAACGCCGATCCCATGGGCTAATCCGGATACCGGCAGTCAGGGAACAATCACCACAGTCGCCGAGAAAAAGACGGATGCCGGACTGTGCCGCGAATTTGAAACCTCGCGCGAAGCCTTTGACGGTGCTGCACTTTATCGCGGACAAGCTTGCATGGCGCAGGGTGGTGCCTGGGCTCTGACCTCTTTCGCTCCGATTTAATAATTATACAGAAATTGAACGCCAGATTTTGCAGATGAACGGCTATATTTGCCGTTTAACATCTGGAAAACAGCCGTATTGATACGCATATTGCTGTATAAAAGCATGCCGGAACCATGCCGTGAAACACTGTCGCTGTCTTTACAAGCTGATCGGGTGTTTAATCCGCGCGGTAAAATGGTGCCGTATGCGCTAAGCTCTTATCAGATGACAGGTGATTCTGTTTGGCAATCACCGCAGCCATGAAGGAATATTATGCGCGATCCCTATAGCGTATTGGGCGTCGCTAAAACGGCGAAGCCTGAAGAAGTAAAATCTGCTTTTCGTAAACTGGCCAAGAAATATCATCCGGACCAGAATCAGGATGATCCGAAGGCGCAGGAGAAATTTGCCGAAATTAATCAGGCCTATGAAATTATCGGCGACAAAGACAAACGCGGTCAGTTTGATCGCGGTGAGATCGATGCCGAAGGAAAACCGGCAGGTTTTGCCGGCCATGGTTTTGGCGGTCAGGGCGGTGGTTTTCAGGGCGATCCGTTCGCAGGTTTTCGTCGGGGTGGCCCCGGCGGGCAAGGTGCTGGCGGCTTCCAGCAGGGCGGTTTTGACGGCGCAGAGGACATTTTGAGTAGTATTTTCGGTGGTGGTTTTGGCGGCGGCGGAGGCCGGACACGCAGCCGTGCACCGTCAAAGGCACCGGATCTGAAAGCCTCGATCTCTGTTTCACTGGAACAGGCCGCAGGAGCTGAGAAGGTTGAAGCTGTCTTCCCGAACGGCAAGAAACTGTCAATCAAACTGCCGAAATATGTTGAGGACGGTCAGACAATCCGCCTGAAAGGTCAGGGAGAAACTATTCCCGGTGCTGTTGACGGTGATGCATTGGTAACTATCAACTTCAAAAAACACCCGCGTTTCCGTCAGGACGGGCGTGATTTGCATCTTGATTTGCCGGTGCAGCTCAGTGATGCGGTGCTTGGTGCCCGTGCGGAAGTGGAAACTTTGAGCGGACGTGTGGCCGTGCGTATTCCTGCCTGGTCAAGCTCGGATAAGATTTTGCGTCTTAAGGGCAAAGGATTGCCTAATAAAACGGGAGATGCTGCGGATTTATTCGTGCATATCCGGATTATGTTGCCTGAAAATGGTGATGAAGAGCTCGAATCGCTATTGCGTTCACGGGCAGGATAAAGTGATTCACGGGTGGATTAGCGCCCGTGAATACTGCTTTATATTACTGACGGGAACCGTTACATATTAGAAACAATAAGCTGATATTTGCACTTAAATACCTGCTTTCAAGGGGAAGGGGGACAAAATTTACTGTCCTTGCTTGAAGCCAATGCTGTGCTGTGCGATAGGCAGCTATTCAGATTATATTTTTTTATGAGGTATGGTGAATGACCACCAAATCCGGTTTGTTGCAAGGAAAACGCGGGCTGATCTTAGGTTTGGCCAATAATCGCTCAATCGCCTGGGGTATTGCCAAGGCTGCACGGGATGCCGGTGCGGAGATCGCTTTAACTTATCAGGGCGATGCGATGAAGAAGCGCGTCGAGCCGCTTGCGGCTGAACTGGACGCGTTGGTTTGCGGCCATTGCGACGTGACTGACGATGCATCTATGGATGCGGTTTTCGCTCTGATCGAAGAGAAATGGGGTAAGCTCGACTTCCTCGTTCATGCTATCGGCTTCTCTGATAAGGATGAGCTGACTGGCCGTTATCTCGATACTTCGGCAGAGAACTTTTCCAACACAATGCTGATCTCGGTTTATTCCTTCACTGCGCTGGCTAAGCGCGCGGAGAAACTGATGACAGATGGCGGTTCAATGCTGACACTCACCTATTACGGTGCAGAAAAAGTCATGCCGAACTACAATGTGATGGGTGTTGCCAAGGCCGCACTGGAAGCCAGCGTGAAATATCTGGCTGTTGATCTCGGCCCGCAGAATATTCGCGTTAATGCGATTTCCGCCGGTCCGATCAAAACGCTTGCAGCTTCCGGGATCGGCGATTTCCGTTACATTCTGAAATGGAACGAGTATAACGCACCGCTGCGTCGTACCGTCAGCATTGAAGAAGTCGGCGATTCTGGCCTGTATTTCCTCTCCGATCTCTCCCGTTCCGTGACTGGTGAAGTTCACCATGTTGACAGCGGCTATCATACAATCGGTATGAAGGCCGTGGATGCACCGGATATTTCGGTTGTAAAAGACTGAGGACAGCAGGGATGGCACGGGAAATCATTTACTTCTCGCGTCATGGCGAGACGGACTGGAATGTCTCCCAGCGTGTGCAGGGGCAGATGGACATTGATATCAATGCCCATGGCCGCACGCAGGCTGACCGCAACGGCGATATGCTGAAGTCGCTGATTGGTACTGCAGAAGGATTTGACTTTGTTGCAAGTCCTCTGCGCCGTACCCGTGAAACGATGGAGCGTATCCGCACCCGTATGGGGCTCGACCCGCTGGCTTACCGCACCGATCCTCTGTTGATGGAGGTGCATTTCGGCGACTGGCAGGGGCATATGATGGAAGAGTTCGAGGCTGCCGGTGTCGGCAGTGCAAGTCTCTTGCAGCAGCGCGAGCGTGACAAATGGAACTTTGTTCCGCCGGGTGAACATGCCGAAAGCTATATGATTCTTTCAGGACGTGTTGCCAAATGGCTTGAAAGCGTGAAGGGCAAAACAGTGTGCGTAACCCATGGCGGTTGTATTCGCACCTTGTTCTATCTGGTTGAAGGCATGAGCGGGCAGGATGCCGCGCATCTTTCCGTGCCGCAGGACAAGCTTCTGAAGCTTGAAAACAACCGTCTTGAATGGGTTTGAATAAAGCAGCTTCTGCATAATAAAAAAGCGCCGGAAACGGCGCTTTTGTCATTTTATAATGGCCGGTAATTGCGGGTTTAACCGCCGTCGGCTTCGTCAATATTGCTGATATAGCGAACATTATCGACGAGATCATAGGTGACGATAACCTTCATGCCCTTTTCAATCGCACTATAATCGAATTCTCCGGGCAGGCGGTAATCTTTACCGTTGTCCAGCGTAATGGTTTCCGTATCTTCATTGATCTTGGTGATCTTACCCTCAGCATCGTCTGCAAGCGCTGTGCCTGCAAAAAGCGGGGCGAGTAACACCGTGAGAATGGCCAAAATACGCATGAGAAATCCTTGTGCGTTATAAAAATCCGGTTCCAAAGCTGCAGGTCAATTATGGCATTAGAACGACTTGCTTCTCTGAAATGCTCTGTTGTTCAGACTAGACTATATCCGCAGAATTTCGCAACATTTTCCGGTCATATGGTGCCGATACCGCAAACAGTATCGATTGGCGCTGCTTTTTTGTGCGCCTGTCTTTCTCTTGTTTGACCACCGCTTAAAAGGCGAATAGAAACAGATTACCAAACTGAAATTAAAATGAACCGCAAAGAACCGGTTCAATCTTGGGGTTTTCTATGTCGCATAACAGCTTTGGCCATCTTTTCCGCGTGACGACCTGGGGCGAAAGCCATGGTCCGGCGCTGGGTTGTATTATTGATGGCTGCCCTCCGGGTATTCAATTTACCGAAGCTGAAATTCAGGCCTATCTTGATAAGCGCAAGCCGGGTCAGTCAAAATATACCACGCAGCGCCGCGAGCCGGATCATGTGCGGGTATTATCCGGTGTTCTCACCAGTGAAGACGGGGTGATGACTACCACCGGTACGCCGATTTCCATGATGATTGAGAACGTGGATCAGCGTTCAAAAGATTATGGCGAGATTGCCCGTCAATACCGTCCGGGTCATGCGGATTATGCTTATGATGTAAAATATGGCCTGCGCGATTATCGTGGCGGCGGACGTTCTTCTGCGCGTGAAACCGCAGCGCGTGTTGCTGCCGGTGCGATTGCCCGCAAAGTTGTGCCGGGTTTGAGAATCCGTGCAGCATTGGTAGGCATGGGCATTCACAAGATTGACCGCTCCCGCTGGGATTGGGCTGAAGTCGACAATAATCCGTTTTTCACACCGGATGCAGGCTCAGTAGAACTGTTCGCCAATTATCTCGATGGTATCCGTAAAAATGGTTCCTCCATTGGTGCAGTGATTGAGGTTGTGGCTGAAGGTGTGCCTGCCGGTATCGGCGCACCGCTTTATGCCAAACTGGATCAGGATATTGCGTCCAATCTGATGTCGATCCCTGCAGTAAAAGGTGTTGAAATCGGTAATGGCTTTGAGGCTGCGACGCTGACCGGTGAAGAAAATGCCGATGAAATGCGCATTGATGCCGATGGCAATCCGGTCTTCCTGTCGAATAATGCCGGTGGTATTCTTGGCGGTATTGCAACCGGTGCACCGATTATTGCTCGCTTTGCCGTGAAGCCGACCTCATCCATTCTCACGACACGTCGTTCTATTGATGTGGATAAGAAGGAAGTGGATGTTATGACCAAAGGCCGTCATGACCCGTGCGTTGGCATCCGTGCTGTGCCGATTGGTGAGGCAATGCTCGCTTGCGCGATTGCGGATCATTATTTACGTCACCGCGGCCAGACTGGCCGCGTCTGATAATCATGGGGCCAGACTGGCCGCGTCTGATAATCGTGGGGCCAGACTGGCCGCGTTTGAAAATTATGCTCCAAGCTGGTCGCATTTGAATTTGGTGCGACCAGAGCAGTTATATGTGATGTTCTTTGAAAGATTACGGAGTGAAGCATGAGCTATAATCAGAAACAGGTTGTTGATGCACTCCGTGCTTTTGAACGCGGCGAAATCGTTGTTGTTATGGATGATGACGGTCGCGAAAATGAAGGCGATCTGATTGTCGCCGCTGTCCATTGTACAGCGGAGAAAATGGCATTCATCGTGCGCCATACTTCCGGTATCGTCTGCACACCTATGCCGAAGGAAGAGGCCAGACGCCTCAACCTGACGGCAATGGTGGCGGAAAATGATGCACCGCATTCCACTGCTTTCACTATTACTCTTGACTATAAGCATGGCACGACGACCGGTATTTCGGCAGATGACCGCACGCTGACTGTGCGCAATCTGGCGAACCCGAATGCAGGCCCTGCGGACTTCGTGCGTCCGGGGCATATTTTCCCGCTTGTCGCGCGCGAAGGCGGTGTGCTGATGCGCTCCGGTCATACGGAAGCTGCGGTGGATTTGTGCAAACTGGCCAATTTACCGCCTGTTGGTGTGATTTGTGAACTGGTCAATGATGACGGCTCTGTCATGCGAGGGCCGCAGGTCACTGAGTTCGCGGAAACACACGGATTGCATCGTATTACCGTGGCTGATCTGATCGCCTATCGCCAGCGCAAGGAAACGCTGATTGTGCGCATGGGAGAAACCGAGGTGGATACACTGGCGGGGCATGCCTGTGCTTTCACTTATCAGCTGCCTTGGGAGCCGATGCAGCATGTGGCTTTGGTATTCGGTGATATTCGTGACGGTGAAGATGTGCCGGTGCGTCTGCATCGGGAAGATGTGTTGGCGGATACATTTGGTGCCGGTTCCGGTCTTGATACGGTGCTGAAGCGAATGGCTGCCGAGAAACGCGGCGTGCTGGTTTATCTGCGTGAAGGGTCAGTCGGCGTCGGTAAAAATGACCAGTCGCGCCGCCGTGCGGAAAATCATGACAGGGAAGAGCATAAAGAAGCGCAGGCGCGTGAGGAAGAATGGCGCCAGATTGGTCTGGGTGCGCAGATTCTGAAAGATCTCGGCATCAGTTCCATCCGTCTGCTGGCTTCCAAAGAACGCCATTATGTCGGTTTGGAAGGTTTCGGTATTACTATTCTTAAAACTGAAATCTTGTAACTTTATTCTGCCTGAAATAGCAGGCAGATACAGGGCATTATGGCAACCAGACTTTATTCGCATCCGGTTTTTCTTGAGCATCTCACACCAGCAGGGCACCCTGAGCGTCCGGATCGGTTGCGGGCTTTGTTCAGTGTTCTGGAAGGCTATGATTATTATGCGCTTGATCAGGTGGAAGCACCTGTTGCCGATGAGGGTGCTTTAGGCTTGGTGCATCCGGCCTCGTATCTGAAGAAAATCAAAGCGCAGGTTCCCGATCCGCTTGATGAAGAACAAGTGGCTTCCGGCATGGCACAGCCGATTGTGAATGTCGGACAGGACACCTATGTCAGCCCGCAAAGCTGGCATGCCGTGTTGGCCGCAACCGGCTCTGCCCTTGCTGCCGTTGAAGATGTATTTAACGGGCAAGCGGATAATATCTTCATCGCTGCCCGTCCGCCTGGTCATCATGCAACTGCCGACACAGCTATGGGATTTTGCATTACTAATACGGCCGCGATAGCTGCACGCTATGCGCAGAGCCATTTTGGTGCGGAACGCGTAGCGATTATCGATTGGGATGTGCATCACGGTAACGGCACGCAGGATATTTTCGCTGCGGATAAGAATGTGCTGTTCTGTTCAACACATCAGGCGCAGATTTATCCGGGTACCGGTCTGGTCAAGGAGACCGGTGTCGGTAATATCATTAATGCACCTTTGCTTGCTGACAGTGGTAGCCGGGAGTTCCGCGAAGCCTTTACTTCCCGCATTTTACCGGCATTGGACAACTTTCGCCCTGACCTGATCTTGATTTCAGCGGGCTTTGATGGTCATTATCTTGACCCATTAGCTCAACTTAATTTGACCGAAGCGGATTATGATTGGGTGACGGGGCAGGTGATGGAGCGCGCCGACCGGTTCTGCAATAACCGGCTGATCAGTTTTCTAGAAGGCGGATATGATTTACAGGGCTTGTCCTTTTCCGCTGCAGCGCATATTACGCGTTTAATGAAAGGATAAATTATGACCGAGCCGAACACCACCGGACAAGCTTCCAATGACGATATTGCTGTAATGAGCTTTGAACAGGCGCTCAAACAGCTGGAAACAATTGTCGATGATCTGGAACGCGGTGATGTGCCTTTGGAAAAATCGATCCTGATTTATGAACGTGGCGAAGCGCTGAAAAATCATTGCGAGAAACTGCTGCAATCGGCAGAGGATAAAGTTGAGAAAATCAAGCTCAACCGTGACGGTCAGCCAACCGGTATCGAGCCGCTTGATCCGGAATAAATTGTTTCAAAATTTTAGATTTCTCATGCCTCATCCTTACAGATGAGGCATTGTTGTATCATGAGAGATTTTTAAGTGGCACCCAACCTTCATTGCCGCTTAGTGAGCGGCACCAAGCCCAGCCATGTGTGGTTTCAAAACTCTCCAATATCTGTCCTGCCTCGCAGGACAGCTCCATTGCTGAATAATCTTTATTGGCAAAGAAGCCACCAGCTGTGCGGCTTACTAATGTGTCTGGAACCCAACCGGTTTTGCCCTGCGTATTGATTGCCCAAAGCCATAAATGCCCGTCCCAATCATATTCTTCACCCGTGAGTTGCAAGACATCGCCTTGCCGGACACTGATCGGATCGGGATAGCTGGCTTCGTGGTCTGCAGTGACAGTTCTGTGGATCATGATTATTTTCTTATAAGAGAGAGCGAAAAAAGGCGCTGAAAAAATAGGGGCCTGCACCCCAGACTAAAGTCCACAGTGCCGCACCGATAATATTGGCGGAGACAAATTTCAGCCAGTGCATCTTTAAAGCACCGGCCATGATACCATTGAGCTGGCGCAAAATAGCAAAGAAGCGCGCAGTGATGACAATGCCGCTGCCGTATTTTTCAAACAATTTTTCGAATTGCTCCAGCCGTTCCGGTGTCAGTTTGATATAGGGGCCGAAGCGGATCAGAATTTTCCGACCGCCAAAATGGCCGATCAGATAACCTGTGCTGTCGCCTAGTATTGCACCCAGAAACACTGCGAGCAACATAACCGGCAAAGACAAGGTGCCTTGTTGCGCCAGCAGGGATGCAGCAATAAGCAATGTCTCTCCCGGTACCGGCGCACCGAAACTTTCAAAATAAATGATGATAAACAAAGCGATTGAGCCATAAGCGGCAATATATGGCTCAACCCAATGCATATTCGTGCCTGTTTATGTTTATCGCAGCTGCTTCTGGCCGCTGATTGCGTGATAAAGGAACAACACGACTACCGCACCGATTACGGAAACAATCAGGCTGTAAATATTCAGGCCGGTAACACCCGCCGCTCCGAAGAAATTGAAAATAACACCGCCGATAACCGCGCCGACAATGCCGAGGACAATATCCATCAGCATGCCCTGACCGCTTTTGTTGACGATTTTGCTGCCGATAAAACCGGCAATGAGACCGAGAATAATCCAGCTGATAACTGACATTGTATGTTCTCCGTTTCGCAAAAAGCATTCTACAGAGACAGATCACATCCGGCGCTGCAAGAATGCGAAAATCAAAGAAACCGGAACGCAGACCATCAATTAAATTTATGAGGCTGGCTCTGGAAGCTGTCCGAAACGCTCCCATATCATTACATGCTTGGCAAGTGACAATCTTGCCAACTGAATATTTTTGCGCGATGTTGCTAAGTATCCGGTATTTCAGCAGGTTTGGAGGAAGTCTTCGATGGGCATTTTTAATAATGATGGTTCTAATGAGCCGGTTCCGGGCGGTAGTCTGACCAAGCCGGTTCTGATTGCACTTGGTGCATTGCTTGTCGGGCGTATGTTCAGCGGTAAATCCGATGATAATGAACAGCCTCAGGTGAATGCGCCGGATCAGGCTGCATCCGGTGGCGGCCTCGGCGATCTTCTGGGCAGTGTGTTCGGCGGCGGACAGCAGGCGAATGCTCCGGCAGGCACGCAGGCAGATTCACAGGCTGGTGGCCTTGGTGGTCTCGGCAGTGTTCTTGGCGGCTTGCTTGGCGGTGTTCTGGGTGGCACAACCGCAGGACAAGCCGGACAGACCGGCAGCGGTGGTGGACTTGGTGGCGGTTTAGGCGGTCTGCTTGAGCAGCTTACACAGGCTGGTCATGCGGATAAAGTTGATAGCTGGGTTGGTTCCGGCAGTAATGCGTCGATCGAACCGGATCAGCTTGGCAATGCCATTGGTAAAAACACAATTTCGGATATTGCCCGTCAGACGGGGGTCAGTGAGCAGGATTTGCTGGCAGAGCTTTCCGCAGCATTGCCGGGCATTGTTGACAAGCTGACAGCGAATGGTCAGGTGCCGGATATGCAGCAATTGCTGAAAATGCTTGGCCAGAAATAACGAGCGGTTATATCCGGTCTCGTCTGACTGATTTGTGATGAAATGTCCGGATGTAAAACTCCGGACATTTCTTATTGTATGATATGTTATCTGAAGTGCATTCCGAAAATCCGCTGCAGACTTTGGTGCGGGATGCGGGTGAAAGCCAATAGATCAGGCATTTCAATGGCTCAGTTTAAGCTGGCAATGCTTCGACTACGCGTTTCATTGTTTCTGAAAGGACAGATTTGTGAGCTTCTTTCCCGGTCAGGATCCGGTTCCCGGTGATCATCAGTCGATTGATGCAATTGAAACGCTGATTATTCCGCGCACCAGTGAAGTGGGCGGTTTGCAGGTTCGCCGTGCTTTGCCGACGTCCAGGCGCCGTCTTGTCGGGCCATTTATCTTTTTCGACCGGATGGGGCCTGCTATATTACGGGCAGGGCAAGCGCTGGATGTGGCACCGCATCCGCATATCGGCCTTTCAACTGTTACTTATCTTCTGGACGGCAATATCCGTCATCGTGACAGTCTGGGCACCGAGCAGGTGATTAATCCCGGTGAAGTCAATTTGATGACTGCGGGGCGCGGCATTGTGCACTCAGAACGCACGCCGGAAGAAATGCGCGGATCGCCGCTGGCTATCTCTGGTGTGCAGACATGGGTTGCTTTGCCTGAACGCTCTGAAAATATGGCGCCGGAATTCAGTAATCATACGGTGCAGCAATTGCCGTGGCTGGCGGAAAAAGAATTCCGCATGCGTCTGATGATCGGCGATATGCACGGATTGAAGTCCAATGTGCCGACTTATAGCGAAACACTTTATGCCGATGTGTTTATTGAGGCGGGCGGTAAATTCCATCTGCCTGCGGTGCAGGAAGAGCGGGCGATTTATATCCTGAGCGGTGCAGTACGTATCGCCGGAGAAGTATTTACCGATAATCAGCTGCTGGCATTCCGGCAGGGCGATGATATTGTGATTGAAGCCGTGCCGCAAAATTTTGCGACTGAAGGTGCACAGATCATGGTTTTCGGTGGTGAGGCGATGGATAGCCGCCGATATATCTGGTGGAATTTCGTTTCATCATCAAAAGAACGTATTGAACAGGCAAAGGAAGAGTGGCGCAGCCGTCGCTTTGATATTGTGCCGGGCGATGCGGAGGAATTTATCCCGCTTCCCGAATAACTATTTGAAATAGCTGATTGCAAAATACAGGCAGATGGGAAACAAAGCTTTTTATATAAGTTTCCGTCTGCTCTGAACTGTCCATAGAATAATAAGGTTTTCCGATGACCGGTTTTGATAACAAGTTGCACACGCCATTGCTGGATCAGGTGCATTTGCCGGAAGATTTGCGAAAGCTTGCGCCTGCACAATTGCCGCAACTGGCGGATGAATTGCGCGCTGATCTGATTGATGTTGTGTCCCGCACCGGTGGCCATCTTGGTTCAAGTCTTGGCGTGGTCGAACTGACCGTGGCACTGCATTATCTGTTTGATACACCGAATGATCGCTTGATCTGGGATGTGGGGCACCAAACCTATCCGCATAAAATTCTGACCGGTCGCCGTGAGCGTATGCCGACCATTCGTCAGGAGGGCGGCCTGTCCGGTTTTACCAAGCGTGCTGAAAGCGAATATGATGATTTCGGCACCGGCCATGCGTCCACTTCGATTTCGGCTGGTCTTGGCATGTCTGTGGCAAGTGAGCTCAAAGGTGAAAAGCGCAATGTCATTGCTGTGATCGGCGACGGTTCCATGTCCGCCGGTATGGCCTATGAGGCGATGAATAATGCCGGCGCGCTGGATGCTCGTCTTATCGTTATTCTCAACGACAATGATATGTCGATTGCGCCGCCGACCGGTGCAATGAGCGCCTATCTTGCGCGTCTGGTTTCGGGGCCGACTTATCGTAACCTGCGCGAGATGGCCAAGCAGATCAGCAAGAAGCTACCAAAATTCTTTCAGGATAAAGCCCGTAAAACCGAAGAGTTTGCCCGTGGTTTCTGGGCTGGCGGCACGATGTTTGAAGAACTCGGCATGTATTATGTCGGCCCTGTGGATGGTCATAATCTCGATCATCTTCTGCCGGTTCTGACCAATATCCGCGATAATGTTGAGGGGCCAGTGCTGGTGCATGTGGTGACCCAAAAGGGCAAAGGCTATGCGCCAGCCGAAGCCGCAGCCGACAAATATCACGGCGTCAATAAATTCGATGTGATTACCGGCAAACAGTCGAAGCCACCTGCAAATGCGCCGAGCTATACAAAAGTCTTTGCCAATGCGCTGATTGAAGAGGCGCGTCACGACGAGAAGGTTGTGGCCGTAACTGCCGCTATGCCGGACGGGACGGGGCTTAATCTTTTCGGGCAGGCCTTTCCGCAACGAACTTTCGATGTCGGCATGGCTGAGCAACATGCGGTGACTTTTGCCGCTGGTTTGGCTGCTGAAGGGCTGAAGCCTTTTGCAGCAATTTACTCCACATTTCTGCAGCGCGCCTATGATCAGGTGGTGCATGATGTGGCGATCCAGCATCTGCCGGTGCGTTTTGCGATTGATCGTGCAGGTGTGGTTGGCGCGGATGGTGCCACCCATGCGGGCAGTTTCGACACCGCTTTCCTGAGCAATTTGCCGGGTTTTGTGGTCATGGCCGCATCGGATGAAGCAGAATTGGTGCATATGGTGCGCACGGCTGCGGAATATGAAGATGGGCCGATTTCGTTCCGCTATCCGCGTGGCGATGGTGTTGGTGTTGATCTGCCGGAACGCGGTACTGTTCTGGAAATCGGTAAAGGCCGTATTGTCCGTGAAGGCAGCAAGATTGCGATCTTAAGTTTTGGCGCACGTTTGCAGGAATGTCTTGCGGCTGCTGATGAGCTGGATGCAGCTGGTCTTTCAACCACTGTTGCCGATGCGCGTTTTGCCAAACCGCTGGACCATGATCTGATCCGCCGTCTCGCCAAAGAGCATCAGGTGCTGCTGACGATTGAAGAAGGCGCAGCCGGTGGCTTTGGCGCGCATGTATTGTATTATCTCAGCAATGAAGGCGCGCTGGATAATGGTCTGCGTGTCCGCACATTGACCTTGCCGGATGCATTTCTGGATCATGCTAAACCGGAGGCTATGTATGCCCGTGCAGGTTTGGATAGTGCAGGCATCGTGCGGGCGGCCTTTGCAGCGCTCGGCCGTGATGTGCTGACCGGTGAGGCAGGTGGCGGTCTGCGGGCATAATCTGCTGGCAGGCTTTGCCATCTTGATAGACATGCGCGGATAAAACACCTTGCGCTAAGCTGCTGTCTCCTTCATTGAGGCAGCATGAGTGAAAATACAGATAAGATACGCCTTGATCAGGCGCTGGTGGAGCGCGGGCTGTTTGCCTCGCGTTCACGCGCCCGCGATGCGGTGGCGCGTGGCACCGTGCGCGTGAATGGTCAGGTTGTCACAAAAGCCGGTCAGACTGTAACGGCTCAGGCCGAATTAGCCGTGGATGATCCGGCGAGCCGTTTTGTCTCCCGTGCGGCGCTGAAACTGACGGCTGCGCTCGATCATTTTGGTTTTGAGGTTGAGGGTCAGACAGCATTGGATATCGGTGCATCCACCGGTGGTTTCACACAAGTGCTGCTGGAGCGCGGCGCAGAGCATGTGATCTGCGTGGATGTCGGTCATGACCAGTTGCATGAGACTTTGCGTGGTGACAAGCGCGTTACTAATCTCGAAGGGCTGAATGCCCGTGTGCTGGATGTGAGTCATTTGCAAGAACGCAAGGTTGAGATTGTTGTCTCGGATGTCAGCTTTATCTCGTTGAAACTGGCATTGCCTAACGCACTTGCCCTTTGTGCCGATGGTGGCTGGTGTCTGCTGTTGGTGAAACCGCAATTCGAAGCTGGTCGCGAGGCAATCGGCAAGGGTGGCATTCTCAAAGACCCGTCGCAGGGTGAGACGATTGCGCAGGAGTTGCAAGCTTGGCTCAATGAGCAATCCGGCTGGCAGGCTTTAGGATTTTGTGCCTCACCGATTACCGGTGGTGACGGCAATCAGGAATATATTTTGGCAGGCAGGAAGAACAAAGCTGCCGCCGCGAAGGACGATGTTTGATGAGTTTGCGTGTTACAATTAATGCGATGGGTGCCGGTGGTGATGGTGTTGCCCAGCTGCCGGATGGTCAGGTTTTTGTGCCTTTTACCCTGCCAGGTGAGGTTGCCAATGTTGCGCGGGATAAGAACCGCGCCAGCCTGATGGCATTGCTGGAAACATCGGAACAGCGTGTGGAACCATCCTGCCGCCATTTCGAAGACTGCGGCGGTTGCGCCTTGCAGCATTGGGCAATGTCTGCTTATCAGGCTTGGAAGCGTTCATTGGTCGCCGCCAGTCTTGATGGGCGTGGTTTGAAATATGAGCTGGCACCATTGGTGCCATGCGCACAGCAGAGCCGTCGTCGTGCGACTTTCGCTATTCGCAAAACCGAAGCCGGTTTGCTGCTCGGTTTTAACCGCCACCAGAGCCATGAGCTGATCAATATTTCTGAATGTGCGGTGACAGTTCCTGCGATTATCTCCCGTCTGGATGATCTGCGTAAAGTCGCTATTCATCTGGCCGATGGTGCAAAGCCGTTCAAACTGACGGTTACCGATACAGAATCCGGCCTTGACCTGGCTGCAAGTGGTTGCCCGACACCGGATGATGCGGCTCGCCGTATTCTCACACCTTTGATGATGGAACTGGGCTTTGCCCGTCTCAGCGTTGACGGCGAGATTATTCTGGAACCGAAAAAGCCATTGGTTACCATTGGCAAAGTGCCGGTGAATATTCCGTCCGGCAGTTTCCTTCAGGCAACAATTGAAGCTGAAGAGGCCATGGTTGCGCTGGTGATCGGCCATTTCAAAAAGGCCAAAAGAGCGGCCGACCTGTTCTGTGGTGTTGGTACTTTTGCACTGCGTATGGCTGAAACTATGGCGGTTCATGCGGTGGAAAATGATGCACCGGCACTGGCCGCACTGGATCGCGGTATTCGTCATGTGCAGGGGCTAAAGCCGGTCACGCATGAGCGACGCGATCTGTTCCGCCGTCCGATCCTGCATAAGGATCTCAATGCTTATCAGGGTGTGGTTTTCGATCCGCCGCGTGCCGGTGCTGAAGAACAGGCAATGCAGATTGCCAAATCATCCGTGCCTAAAGTCGCGGCTGTTTCCTGTAATCCGGTGACACTGGCGCGCGACCTCGCCATTCTGGTCAAGGGCGGCTACAAGATCGACAAGATCATTCCTGTCGATCAGTTCCTGTGGTCATCCCATGTGGAAACCGTAGCACTGCTCTCGAAAAAGTAATCAGGAGAGGGCGGGTGTTCAGCCGAACAACCCGCCTTCATCCGTATCAATTGTGATTGAAGACAGCGTGATATGGCGCGGTCGGGTGATCGCAAACATTACCGCCTCACATACATCGCGATTGGTCGCGCGCTCACCTTTGGAGCGCTCCGGAATGGCATCCCATTCCGCATCCGCCGGTGAAATATCATCGAGATATGGCGGATGCACACAGAGTGAGCGCACCGGCGTGCCGCGTAGCATTTGCTGTAAGCCTGTTGCTATCGCTGCCTGTGCATGTTTCGCAGCATAAAACGGTACAGCCACACTATGTAGCGGGGCGTTTGGTAATGCGCTGATCGAGCCGATGGTCACTATATCCGGTCTTGCAGAGCGTTTCAGCAGCGGAAGCATGCCTTGCGTGAACAGAAAGCTGCCGGTCACTGCGGCATTGATGGTGCCGAACACTTCCTGTTCGCTGTGCGGTTCATCGCTGGCTTCCAGCCACATCGCACCATTATTAATCAGCAAATCGACCGCGTCGTATTTTTCAGTGATCTGCGCAATCGCACGGCCGATACTGGCATTATCGGCGAGATCAACCACAACCTGATCAGGGCGCAGACCTGTGCGCTGTTCAATCTGGTCAGCAATCGTTGAGAGTGCAGATTGATTGCGGGCGCAGAGCACAATCTTACAACCGGCATCGGCCAGCATCATTGCCATTGCAGCACCAAGACCACGGCCGGAGCCGGTTATAACAGCGGTTAAACCATTCAGATTTCTCATTTTTAAACAGCCGTTCCGCCAACAGTCATCTGATCCATACGCAGATGCGGCTGGCCAACGCCAACAGGCACCCACTGGCCGCCTTTACCGCAATTGCCGGAGCCGTTATCGAGCTTGCTGTCATTGCCGATCATCGACACGCGATGCATGGCATCAGGACCATTGCCGATCAGCATGGCACCTTTGACCGGTGCGCCGACTTTACCGTCTTCAATCATATAGGCTTCGGTGCAACCAAATACGAATTTACCGGAGGTGATGTCCACCTGACCACCGCCGAAAGACACCGCATAGATGCCTTTTTTAACAGAAGCGATAATTTCTTCCGGTATTTTATCACCGGAGAGCATCATCGTATTGGTCATGCGCGGCATCGGTGCATGGGCATAGGATTCACGGCGGCCATTGCCGGTCGGCTGCATGCCCATCAGACGGGCATTCTGACGATCCTGCATATAATTGACCAGCTTACCGTCGTCGATCAGTACCGTGTTGTTGGTCGGTGTGCCTTCATCATCAATGGTCAGCGAGCCGCGACGGTCAGCGATGGTGCCGTCATCCACCACGGTCACGCCCTTAGCGGCAACCTGCTGCCCCATGAGCCCTGCAAAGGCCGAGAGTTTCTTGCGGTTGAAATCACCTTCAAGACCATGGCCTACTGCCTCATGCAGCATCACACCCGGCCAGCCATTGGACAATACGATGTCGAAGGTGCCGGCGGGAGCAGGGATGGCTTCAAGATTAACGAGAGCCTGACGCAGGGCTTCATCTGCCGCGTGCTGCCATGAGCCGGTTGCGATAAAATCCTCAAACAGACGGCGGCCACCCATGGAATAGGAGCCGGATTCCTGACGGTCGCCCTGACCGGCCATGACGGAAATCGACAGGCGCACCATCGGACGGATATCGCGGACAAAATGACCATCAGCGCGCAGAATTTCTACCTGCTGCCAAGAGCCGCCAATGCTGACACTGACCTGACGCACTTTGCTGTCTTTGGCACGCAAATATCCGTCAATCTGCTGGAGTAGCACGACTTTTTCATCGAAAGTTGGAGAGCCCAGCGGGTTCACATCGGTATAGAGGTGGCGGTTAGTGCCATTTGGCGCCGCGCTATAACTGCCTGTTGCGTTACGCGAAATTGCAGAGGCCGCATCGGCTGCACGGAGCAAGGCGCTATGGGTCAGTTCGCCGGAATGGGCATAGCCGACCGTTTCACCGGAAACGCAGCGCAGACCAAAACCTTGCCCCTGATTGAACGCGCCGTTCTTGAGGCGGCCATCATCAAAGACCAGAGATTCAGATTCCGCATATTCCAGATAAAGTTCACCGTCTTCACTGCCGTGGAGCGATTGCGCTACCAGTTTTTCAACCTGATCACGGCTGATATCGAATTCATCAATCAGGCTTCGGGACGTGGTGGAACTCATAGATTTACTCCGGAACAGCGGCTGTGTCCTGCATCAGACGGGTGATTGTTCTTTGTATATGGCGAGTTTGCTGCGGTGGGACAAGCCGGACAGCGGGATAAAATAAAAAACGCCGCCGTCAAAATATGAGCGGCGGCGTTTTAATCAGATTAAAAGACTTATGGCAGTTTGTTGAAGCCGTCGCTGAAGCCTTGCAGTTCAACCGGAATACCAACGCCTTCTTCCGGTGTCTGGAAGACGATGAAGGTTGCAGCTTTACCCTTGCGCAGTGTTTCGATCAGCGCATCATCAAGGATAACCTCTGCATAACAGCCGTCTTCAAAGCAGCGTACGAAATAGGCACGACCGATATCCTTGCCATCCACATTGAGGCCGAGACCGTTTGGCAGCAGCACGCCGAGTGGTGCAAGAACACGCAGAATGCGTGCCTTGTTATCGGCGGTTTTGAGAACAACGACAGAAAGGCCGAGTTCAGGGCGATCCGCTGCGATCACATTCTGGATCAGCGCACATTGTTCGGTCTTGGCACCGGCAGGCTTGTCACAAAGAATGGACCATGCGCCATGCTGAGAGCGCAAAGTGCCGTTTTTCTGCGAAGCACCGGCCGCCGTTGGCTGGGGTGCGGATTGAGCAAAAGCAGCAGAGGCGGATACAGCCATAAGGCCTGCACCGAGCAGAGCAGCGGCAACTTTACGGCTGACAGAAGAGAAATGGTGCATATTTATGATACCTTTGGCGGCTCGGTAAACATTACATCGGTAAATGCGGCGCGAGCCGTAAGTACCCTTTGAAAGCGTATTTAAGTGAGGTCTTTGCGTCATTTCCGGAAACCGGCAAATCAGAAAGCCATGCTTTTTATTCTGTGTACATGGATAATGGCGGAATTTGAACCGGATAAGGTAAAGTTTTAGTATAAATCAGATTATGAACACCATTCTAAATCCGCATTGTTGAAATTATCGCTATGCCATGCACAGTTTTCGTCATCGGCTCTCCCTTTCAGCTCCGTGAATTTTACTCTGATACGGCGGAGCGTGCAGGGTTTGAAATCTGCGGTGCTTTTAAAGGCATTGCAGCAGGGGCAGCGGGAATACGCGGTGCTATTGTTTTATCTCTATTTTACTTGATCCAGATCAATGCAAATAAGCCCGGATTGTGAATTGATTCTCCTCCCTGAGGCCGGAATAAGGCGTGATCAGCGAATTTGGGCTGTTTTGGCGCGGTTGAGACAATCAGACTCATCTTAAGATTTTTCCGGAGAGACAAAAATTATATACAATGACGTTGTGTTGGTTTTCCTTTATAACTTATTGATTTTATGTATTTTTATGAATTGTTTTTTAAAAATCCATATCCCGTTTCCGGTGATGTGAGCCGGAAAAGACTGGTGTTTTTAAGTTGTATTACGCGCAAAAATGCCGCACGGGAAAATCTTCGCCTTCCTTGCTTGGTGCTATAATGTGTTGTCAGTACGGTGGGGGAACGGGGCATTGGCTAGGGAAGAGCTATGTCTGCGATTAACCGGCAAGGCTATAATCGGGAGAAGATGCTGGTGGATAGGGTTATTGCCACAAATAAAGCCGTTGCAGGTAAGGATTCTGCGATGAAAAAACATATTTTGACCGGCAGCGCGGTTGCATTCGGCGCAGTGTCCGGTCTTTTGGCGTCTGCAGCGGGTGCGCTGGCTGACAAGCCGGTTGACTGGCAGCTGAGCTGGCAGGATTCCGCAACGAAAATTGCGGATCAGATACATTGGTTCGAACGTTATTCGCTGATGTTCATTATTCCGGTAACCGGTCTGGTGATGCTGCTGCTCTTGTGGTGCATCCTGCGCTTCCGTAAAGGCGCTAATCCGGTTGCTTCCAAAACCAGCCATAACACAACGATTGAAGTGATCTGGACACTGGGGCCGGTCATTATTTTGCTGTTTCTGGCCATTCCGTCCTTCCAGCTTCTGACAGCGCAATATTCTCCGGATGAGCCAAAACTGACTGTTAAAGCAACAGGTTACCAGTGGTACTGGGGTTATGAATATCAGACAGAGGAGCCGCTTTCTTTTGATGCGCTTCTGCTGAAAGACGAAGACCGTGCTGCTGCCGGAAAACAGGATCTGGCTGCCTATCCGCGTCTTTTGGCCGTTGATAATGAAGTTGTGGTTCCTGTGGATACGACTGTCCGCTTGCTGGTGACAGCTGCCGATGTGATCCACTCATGGGCAATGCCTGCTTTCGGCGTCAAGATGGATGGTGTTCCGGGACGTAATAACGAAACATGGTTCAAGGCTGCCCGTGAAGGGCTCTATTACGGCCAGTGTTCCGAACTGTGCGGTAAAGATCATGCTTATATGCCGATTGCTGTGCGCGTTGTTTCGCAGGAGCGTTATGATGCATGGCTTGCTGCCGCCCGCACAGATATTTCCGGTGCGAATAAGACACTGATGGCTGAAATTGAAAATGATACCAAGACCGTGACTGTTGCCGGAAACTGATTATAAGCCTGACGTGAATGAAAACTTCGTCAGGCTCTTGGGTTTTTACAGGTCACGAACCGCATGGCTGCTTAAAAATCAAATATGATTTAAGACGGAATTCATGCGGTAATTTAATATTTTAGAATACCTGTTTTGGTTCCCTAAAGGGCATTTGGTATTCGTTCAGAACGGGAGCAATCTTATGGCTGGTTCAACAGCTCACGATACCCGAAAGGGAGCCCCTCACGCAGGGGCGGATGCACACCATGACGACCACAAGCCGCGTGGTTGGGTTCGCTGGGTGTATTCGACCAATCACAAGGATATCGGTACACTTTATCTGATCTTTGCGATTATTTCCGGTATCATCGGCGGGGCATTGTCCATCGCTATGCGTGCGGAATTGCAGGAGCCTGGTATTCAGATTTTCCACGGTCTGGCTTCCATGGTCTATGGCGTTGAAGGCGATGCGGCTATGGACGCCGGCAAGCATATGTTCAACGTGTTTACCTCCATGCATGCGCTGATTATGATCTTCTTCATGGTTATGCCTGCGCTGATCGGCGGTTTCGCCAACTGGATGGTTCCGCTGATGATCGGTGCGCCTGATATGGCGTTCCCGCGCATGAACAATATTTCATTCTGGCTGCTGCCTCCGGCATTGCTGCTGCTGCTCATCTCCTTCTTCGTGCCGGGTCCTGCCGGTGGCTGGGGCGCGGGTGGTGGCTGGACGCTGTATCCGCCGTTGTCGACTTCGGGGCAACCGGGACCTGCAGTGGATTTCGCAATTCTGTCGATCCACATTTCCGGTGCGTCGTCCATTCTTGGTGCGATCAACTTCATCACAACTATTTTGAATATGCGTGCGCCGGGCATGACCCTGCATAAAATGCCGCTTTTTGCATGGTCTGTTCTGGTTACAGCCTTCCTGCTTCTGTTGTCGCTGCCGGTTCTGGCTGGTGCGATCACCATGTTGCTGACAGACCGTAACTTTGCGACAGCATTCTTCGCACCTGAAGGTGGCGGTGACCCGATCCTGTATCAGCACCTGTTCTGGTTCTTCGGGCATCCGGAAGTGTATATTCTGATCCTGCCGGGCTTCGGCATTGTCAGCCACGTGATTTCGACCTTCTCGAAAAAGCCAATTTTCGGTTATCTCGGCATGGCTTATGCGATGGTTGCAATTGGTGTAGTCGGCTTTGTGGTCTGGGCGCACCATATGTATACAGTGGGTTTGTCGCTTGATACGCAGCGCTATTTTGTGTTTGCAACCATGGTGATTGCTGTGCCGACCGGTATCAAGATCTTCTCGTGGATTGCCACAATGTGGGGCGGTTCGATTGATTTCCGTACGCCAATGATGTGGTCAATCGGCTTTATCTTCATGTTTACCGTTGGTGGTATGACCGGTGTTCAGCTGGCCAATGCCGGTTTGGACCGTGCGCTGCATGACACTTATTATGTTGTAGCGCATTTCCATTACGTGCTGTCGCTGGGTGCCGTATTCGCGATCTTTGCGGGCTGGTATTACTGGTTCCCGAAAATGTTCGGCTACATGTATAATGAAACCATCGGTAAGATTCACTTCTGGCTCACATTTATCGGTGTGAACCTCGTATTCTTCCCGCAGCATTTCCTCGGTCTTGCCGGTATGCCGCGCCGCTATATCGACTATCCTGATGCCTATACAGGCTGGAATATGGTGTCGTCCTACGGTTCGTATATTTCCGGCTTTGCGGTGTTGGTTTTCCTCTATGGTGTATTTGAGGCCTTTGCGAAAAAGCGTGCCACAAGTGCAAATCCATGGGGTGAGGGTGCAACAACACTGGAATGGCAGCTGTCATCGCCGCCGCCTTACCACCAGTGGGAACAGCTCCCGCATGTGAAGTAATCATTGTTCGGGCGGCGTCAGTCATGCCGCCGCCCGATACAACCGAAAATGCCGGATAGCATGATTTATGCAATTCATAGGGCTGTTCACTTTTAGGCTATTTATGAATTTCCTAAATTATGACGGGTGTACCGTGCGGTGTTTGGGTGTATAGAGGCGCTATTAGCGCTTAACGCACCACAGGTGCTGCAACAGTCGCGCAAGAAAAATGCGGCGTTGCGGGAGAAGCAGTCTCCCCGCAAATAGCTGCTCAGAGTGCGACATTCGTTTTAAGGAATTGCCGGATTTGAGATCCGGTATCCGGTTTTGCCGGAATTGTTGAATAAGGACAGATACAGATAATGTCTCTGGTTGAGAAAAATAACATGACTGGTGAAGCCGGACAGCAGATGCAGCTGTCGGAAGCGAGCGCGGCTGATTATATCGCGCTGCTGAAACCGCGTGTCATGTCGCTGGTTGTATTTACCGGTTTTGTTGGTCTGATCGTGGCTCCCGGCCATATGAATCCGGTTATGGCTGCGATTGCTATTCTTTGTATTGCGATCGGCGGCGGTGCCTCAGGCGCACTGAATATGTGGTATGATGCGGATATTGACCGCATTATGAAGCGTACCAAAAACCGGCCGATCCCTGCGGGTCTGATCCGTGAAGAAACAGTGCTTGCCTATGGTATTACACTGTCTGTCTTTTCCGTGATGACGCTTGGCCTGCTTGTCAACTGGCTTGCCGCTGCTTTGCTGGCCTTTACAATTTTCTTCTATAGCGTCGTTTATACGATGTGGCTGAAACGCTCGACACCGCAGAATATTGTGATTGGCGGTGCCGCCGGTGCATTCCCGCCGATGATCGGCTGGGCTTCGGTAACCGGCACGATTTCGATTGAAAGCGTTGTTCTGTTTCTGATTATCTTCCTGTGGACGCCGCCGCATTTCTGGGCGCTGTCTCTGTTCACATCCGGTGATTATGAAGCGGCAAAAATTCCGATGATGCCGAATGTGCGGGGTGAAAAATCCACACGTTTGCAGATCGTGGTCTATTCACTGATCGTTGCGCCGGTTGGCGTACTGCCATGGTTCCTCGGTTTCGGCGGCCATGTCTATGGTGTACTCTCTGCATTGCTTGGCGCAATCTTCATATGGCGCGCAGTGCAGCTATGGATGGCGCCGGAGCATGAAACACAAATGCGTGCTGCCCGTGCGCTGTTTAAATTTTCGCTGGTTTATCTGTCCGCTTTGTTCAGCATCTTGCTTGTTGAGGCACTGGTGGCGAAAATACTGCCGGTAATAGGGGGATAATGATGGCGGATAAAGAAGCAAAAACTGAACTCGAACTGATAACGCAGACAGAGAAACAGAAGAAAGCCCAGCGCAGCCGTTCTGTGGCTCTGGCATTGGCTTTAGCGGCCTTTGTTCTGATCGTTTACATCGGCACATGGGTTAAACTCGGACCAGGTGTGCTGGTTCGCCCGATGTAATCGGAACTGTCAGCGTTTTAAGTCGCAGGGAGGCGGCATAGGCAATGATACAGAAACCGGAAAATACAGAAACAATGCAGGCGCCTGCAGCAGAAGACACTGCTGTACAAGCCGCACGTCATCAGCGTTCCAATCGTATTGTTGCTTTATCCTGTACCAGTTTTTTCGTTGCTATGATCGGCATGGCCTATGCAGCTGTGCCGCTTTATCAGATGTTTTGTCAGGTTACCGGCTATGGCGGCACAACGCAGCGCGTTGAGCAGATGTCGGATACGATACTCGATCAGACGGTCAATGTACGCTTTGATGCCAATGTGTCCGGTGGACTGCCATGGGAGTTCAAGCCGGTTCAGCGCGAAGTGACTGTGCGTATCGGTGAAACGACTATCGTTAATTACGAAGCGAAGAATATTTCAGACCGTCCGGCTTCGGGACGCGCGACATTCAACGTGTCGCCGGATCTCACAGGCTCCTATTTCAACAAGGTTCAGTGCTTCTGCTTCACAGACACAACCTTGGCCGCCGGTGAGACAATGGAAATGCCGGTCATGTTCTTTGTCGATCCGGATATTGTGAAAGAAAAAGATCTCAAGGGGCTGAAGACGATCACCTTGTCTTATACATTTTTCCCGCTGGACAAGGAGCCGGTAAATTCAGCCGCAGTGCCTGCTGTTCTGCAGAAAAATGCTGAAATTAAGCCGGTGGTCAAGCCGCAAGGATAGAGATGCCGCGACATCATGTTGCGGTGCGCAAAAAAGCGAACTGCATCAAGAATATGGTCAAGAGGGGCTATGTTCGGCGCATGAAACGACTGAATGCGCCAGCGGCACAAAGTAAAGAACAGGGTGCTTGTCGGGGGATATCCGGATGCAGCACCGGAAAGATAAACAGAGGAGCCTTGGGGCATAAACCTTAAGGGGGAATGACATGGCAGACACTCATCAGAAGAACCACGACTATCATATTATAGATCCTAGTCCGTGGCCGTTTCTGAGCTCGGTTGGTGCATTTGTTCTGGCCATTGGCGGTATCGCTTATATGCGCTACCTCAATGCAGGCGAGCTGCATCTGTTTGGTATCAATTTTGTAACGCCATGGCTGTTCTTTATCGGCATCGCCATCATCCTGTACTGCATGTATGGCTGGTGGTCAGATACGATCCGTGAGGGTAAGGAAGGCCACCATACCCGCGTGGTTTCCATCCATCTGCGCTATGGCATGATTATGTTCATTGCCTCCGAAGTTATGTTCTTCGTGGCTTGGTTCTGGGCGTTCTTTGATGCCAGCCTGTTCCCGAATGAAGTGCATCAGGTGATGCGTGCAGAATTCACCGGCGGTCAGTGGCCTCCGAAAGGCATGGAAGTTCTCGATCCTCTGCATCTGCCGCTTTATAACACCGTTATTCTGCTGCTCTCCGGCACAACGCTGACATGGGCGCATCATGCGCTGCTGCATAATGACCGCAAAGGCCTTGTCTGGGGATTGGCGCTGACTGTTGTTCTCGGCGTGTTGTTCTCTTTCGTGCAGGCTTACGAATATATTCATGCGCCATTTGCCTTCAAAGATTCCGTTTATGGTGCAACATTCTTCATGGCGACCGGCTTCCATGGTTTCCACGTTATTGTTGGTACGATCTTTCTGGCTGTTTGTCTGATCCGCTCTATTCGCGGTGATTTCACGCCGAAGAACCATTTCGGTCTGGAGGCCGCTGCATGGTACTGGCATTTCGTGGACGTGGTCTGGCTGTTCCTGTTCTTCAGCATTTATGTATGGGGTTCATGGGGCGCACCGATTGCCGTACATTAACCGGCATCAGGAATAGCGGCATTTTGCCGGAGTTCTGAACCTGATGGGATAAGGAAAGCGTCGCGGTTTTTGAGGGCTGCGGCGCTTTTTGTTTCTTAAAGTGCCGTGTGCCAGACTTGGCACATAAAACTCGCTCCAACACTTTAAAATTTTGCTCTGGTTTTAACGGCGCAACTAGAGCATTTCACAGTCAAGTTGGATCAACTTGACGGCAGTGATAATGCGACAAAATAAAGAATCTAGAGCGAGCGCTATGATCCAATCTGGACGTAAACCGCTCTAGACCGCAGCGGAGGTGGAATGATGCATAATGAAGATAGTCTTTATCCGCCGGTAGAGCCAATCAAAGCCGGTATCAAAGGACGTTGTCCGCGCTGCGGACAGGGCGCTTTGTTTAATGGTTATCTGAAACTGGCAAAGCGCTGCGAGGTCTGCGAACTGGATTATGGTTTTGCAGATTCCGGTGACGGGCCTGTTGTTTTTGTGCTTCTGCTTGACGGTTTTCTTGTTACTGCTTTGGCGCTCTGGGCTGAGGTGTCTTATCAGCTGCCGCTCTGGTTGCATTTTATCATCTGGATACCGCTGGCTATTCTCATCGGGCTGGTGCTGACACGCTGGATGAAAGGTATTCTGATAACTCTGCAATATAAGCATAAAGCGGCATCGGGGCAGCTCGACAGGCGGGGGCGCGAATGACTGCCACCGGCCAAACATCGAAGCCCTTCCCATGGATTCTACTGCTCTGCAGCAGCATTGCTTTTGCCGTTCTGCTGGGGCTTGGTATCTGGCAGACACAGCGTTTATTCTGGAAAGAACAGCTAATTGCGCAGATTGAAGAAAGGGTGCATTCCGCACCAAAACCGTTGAGTGACATTGAGGCTGAATTTGCAAAAACCGGTGCTGTGGATTACATGCCGGTGACTTTGCGTGGTACATTTCAGCATGAGCGCGAACAGTATTTTTTTACGACCTTTAAAGGCGCATCCGGCTATGCGGTTTATACGCCGCTGATCCTGAATGACGGGCGGGCTGTTCTGGTTAATCGTGGTTTTGTGCTTTATGAAAAGCAAAATCCGGCAACACGATCGCAAGGTCAGAACACGGGAGAGGTGACTGTTACGGGGCTTGCCCGTGATCCGCTGATTGCCAAACCGTCTTTCTATCTGCCGGATAATGAACCAGCCAAAAAACTTTATTACTGGAAAGACTGGGGCGCGATGATGGAAAATAGTGGCCTTGCTCAGGATCGTGATTTTGTCGGGTTTTTTGTGGATGCGGATGCCACAGCCAATGCCGGTGGCCTGCCGCAGGGCGGGATAACCATTCTGGAGCAACCGAATAATCATCTGCAATATGCGGGCACATGGTTCGGGTTGGCTGCCGTTTTGCTGGTTGTCACCTTTATCTATATTTTCCGTCAGCGTCGCAGCGCGGATGCGCAATAGCTGTTGACATTGCGCGATGCGAAGCCCAATTGCTACAGCAGCATTTGTTTTACAGCGCATTGATGATCTATGGTCGCAATGTTGCTTTGAAGACAGGATAATCAGAGTTCAATGACCGATAAGCCTAAGCTGACCATCCGCCTGTGCGGTCCACGTGGATTTTGCGCCGGAGTTGATCGCGCTATTCAGATCGTTGTGCTGGCGCTGAAGAAATACGGCGCTCCGGTCTATGTGCGTCATGAGATTGTTCACAACCGCTATGTGGTTGAAGGCCTGCAGGCGCGGGGTGCGATTTTCGTGGAAGAGCTGGACGAAATTCCGATGGAGCACCGCGATCAGCCGGTGGTATTTTCCGCTCACGGTGTGCCAAAATCCGTACCGGAAGATGCGGATGCGAAAAACCTGTTCTATCTGGATGCAACTTGTCCGCTGGTTTCTAAAGTACATAAACAGGCGATGCGCCATCAGCGTCTTGGCCGGCATGTTATTCTTATCGGCCATTCCGGCCATCCGGAAGTGATCGGCACAATGGGGCAACTGCCGGAAGGTACGGTTTCTTTGATCGAAACTGTAGCAGACGCAGAGGCCTATCAGCCGGAAGATCCTGAAAACCTCGGCTTTGTAACGCAAACCACACTATCGGTAGACGATACTGCGGGGATTATTGCCAAGCTTCAGGAGCGGTTTCCGCAGCTGACAGCGCCTGCCGCTGAATCCATCTGCTATGCCACAACCAATCGTCAGGAAGCGGTGAAAGAAGCGGCTCCCGGCTGTGATCTGTTTCTGATTGTCGGCGCGCCGAACTCTTCAAATTCCAAACGTCTGGTGGAAGTGGCCGAGCGCTCCGGTGCCCGTCATTCTCTGCTTGTGCAGCGTGCGGAAGAGATTGACTGGGATAATCTGGGCGAGCTTTCGGTGCTGGGGATTTCGGCAGGGGCATCGGCACCGGAAATTATCGTTGATGAGATCATCGATGCGTTTTCGCAGCGTTTTGATGTCACAATTGATCTGGCGATCACCACCGTTGAAACCGAGAACTTCCTCGTAAATCGTCAGATCCGCGATGTGGAACTAACGACTCAGGACATGGCGTTTGTGAACGGCAATCATTGAAATAAAGAATAATCTGCCGCGATTTTCGCAGGTGACGGCAGGGGGAGACCAGCATGGCTGTCTATACGGATATTAATGAAATTGAACTGGCAGCCTATCTGGAAAATTACAACATTGGTACTTTGCTGTCTTTCAAAGGCATTGCCGAAGGTGTTGAGAACTCCAATTTCCTGCTGCGCACGACTGAAGGCACTTTCATTCTGACCCTTTATGAAAAACGCGTGGATCGTGATGATCTGCCGTTCTTCATTAAGCTGATGCAGCATCTGGCGGCCAACGGGATTGAGTGCCCGCAGCCGGTTGTGCAAAAAAACGGTGAGGCGATTGGTGAATTGGCTGGTCGTCCGTCGGCAATTGTCACCTTTCTCGAAGGCATGTGGTTGCGCAAACCTGCCGCGGAACATTGCTATGCTCTGGGTGTGGCAATGGCGCAGATGCATCTCGCTGGTCAGAATTTTGCGATGGAACGCGAAAACAGTCTGACACTGAAAGACTGGCGTCCGTTGTGGGAAAAATGCATGGCAGATGCTGATGCCGTTGAGGCCGGCTTGCGTGTACAGACAGAAGCGGATCTGGCCTATCTGGAGCAGAACTGGCCGTCTGATCTGCCGCGCGGTGTGATCCATGCCGATCTGTTTCCGGATAATGTGTTTTTCATCGGTCCGAACCTGTCAGGCATTATTGACTTTTATTTTGCCTGCACGGATATGCTGGCCTATGATCTGGCAATCTGCCTCAATGCATGGTGCTTCGAGCGTGATTTTTCCTATAATCTGACTAAAGGCACAGCTTTGCTGCGCGGTTATAATTCTGTGCGTCCTCTGAACTCAGCAGAGCGTGAGGCTTTGCCGGCGCTGTGCCGCGGCGCTGCCTTACGCTTTATGCTGACGCGGCTTTATGACTGGATCAATGTGCCTGCAGACAGTTTTGTTACCAAAAAAGACCCGATGGAATATTTGCGGCGTATGCGTTTTCATCGCGAAGTACGCTCGGCCAGTGAATATGGACAGTAAGCAATAACAGGTTACGGTGCTGAATATCCGTGAACTGAGCCTGATAAATAAATGTGAGAAAACCGCTTGAAGACGATTACAGCCTATACGGATGGTGCCTGTTCAGGAAATCCGGGTCCCGGAGGATGGGGGGCTATACTGGAATATAACGGCCATCGCAGAGAGTTGAATGGTGGTGAGCGGGATACGACCAATAACCGGATGGAGCTGATGGCGGCAATTTCCGCATTGCAGGCACTTAAAGAGCCATGTCAGGTCGATCTCTATACGGACTCGGTTTATGTGCGCGATGGCATTTCCAAATGGATCGAAGGCTGGAAGCGTAATGGCTGGAAAACCGCGGCCAAGGCTCCGGTTAAAAATGCCGAGCTATGGCAGGAGCTGGATGCTGCACGCAAAAATCACAAGGTGACATGGCACTGGGTTAAAGGTCATGCGGGGCATCCTGAGAATGAGCGTGCGGATGAACTCGCCCGTGAAGGTATGGCACCATATAAAAAGCGCTGATATTCGTGTAACGAGACTATCTGTGCGACCGCAATGCTGCAGAAAGCAGAGACAATGTTTTACATCGGATTGTTGCTGACGGGTGTTTTTCTGATTTTATCAGCCATTCATGTCTATTGGGCACTTGGCGGAGAGATGGGTAAAGCTGCCGCAGTTCCGGTAAGAGAAGACGGGCAGCAATCATTCACGCCGTCTAAGGCCGGTACTCTGGCTGTGGCCGTTGCGCTGTTTTTGTTTGCCGTTCTGGTTTTCTCTGTCGGTGTTTGGAATGTCACTGTACTTCAGCCGTTAGGTTGGGGACTGGCGTTTATTCTGTTTCTGCGCGCTGTCGGAGATTTCAGGCTGGTCGGCTTTTTTAAACGTCCGTCTAAATCTGAATTTGCGAAATATGACAGCCGGTATTATTCGCCGCTTTGCTTGCTGCTGGCTGCCGGTATTTTATATATTTCGCTCTGATTTTGATCATTCTGTTTATAAAAAAAAAGCCCGCTTTGAAGCGGGCTTTTTGCATGCGGATTATGAAATCAGAGCTTTTCGAGCATCGCTTCTGCGGAAGAAACTGTGGCAACGCCCGGATTTTCTTCAATATCGAGGCTCTTTACAACGCCATCTTCAATCAGCGCTGAATAGCGCTTGGAGCGTACGCCAAGACCGCCGCCGGACAGGTCGATATCAAGACCGGCAGCTTTAGTGAATGCGCCGATACCGTCGGAAAGGTAGACGATTTTGCCTTCACCTTCGGTGGCCTTTGCCCATGCGCCCATGACATGCACGTCATTGACGGAAACGACAGCAACAGTGTCTACGCCTTTAGCGATCAGCGCATCGTAATTCGCCAGATAGCCTGGCAGATGGTTCAGTGTGCAGGTCGGGGTGAAAGCACCTGGTACTGCAAAGAGAACGACTTTCTTACCCTGAAAAACGTCATCTGTGGTGACGTCTTTAACGCCGTCAGCAGTTTTGGTTTTGAAGCTCGCTGCTGGCAGTTTATCGCCGATCTGAATGGCCATTGTCTGTTCTCCTTCATACAGATTATGAGTAACGGATATTGGCATTATACATAGCCTCTGACCGGATTTTACGGAAGCGCTATTTCTTGAAATTTCTGGCGGACAGGCGTGTAATTTTCTTCTTAAGGCAGAATATTTCGCTTTTAATATGAATTTTCTAAAATACGAATTTTAAGTAATGTGCTGAAATGCCTGAAAAAATATAAACCGGATTTTTTCGCTTCAAAAAACTTCGATAAATGTGACTTGGCTCATGTAAGCGTTGTGTTATGCTGATTATTCACTATGCCGTGAATGAATAAAACAGACGCATAATCATCCGAAGCGAACGGCAAAAATTACCCATTTATCTTCATCAATCCTGTTGCATTGAAATTGAAAGAGGCGTGTGGTGAACAACGGTTTTCTCAACGGACAATTTCTGCTTGCAATGCCCGGTATGACGGATGAGCGTTTTGCCCGTTCGGTCATTTATATTTGCGCGCATTCAGAGCAGGGGACGATGGGTTTTATCATTAACCAGCTGCAGCCGCTTGAATTTCCCGACCTTTTGATCCGCCTTGGTATCATTACGCAGGCGCAGAGCATTTTACTGCCCGAAAAAGCCCGCTCGCTGATGGTGCGCCGTGGCGGCCCTGTTGAAACCGGACGGGGCTTTGTACTGCATAGCGATGATTTTATGGTTGGTACCAGTATTCCCGTCACCGATGATATCTGTATGACCGCGACTATGGATATTCTCCATGCCATATCGGATGGTATGGGGCCGGATAAAACACTGATGGCGCTTGGCTATGCCGGCTGGGATGCAGGGCAGATTGAGCGTGAAATTGCGAGTAATGACTGGCTGATCTGCCCGCCAACCACAGATTTGTTGTTTGATACGGATATTCTCGGCAAATATGATCGTGTCATGGCGCAGATGGGCGTCGATCCTGCACGCCTCGTTGTGCAGGCCGGACATGCTTGAGCCAAAGCTTTACGCATATAAAAACACCGCCTCTCCTGCCGAGGCGGTGTTTTTTATTCTCGCCGTATGATGCTTATTCTACTGTCTGGCCATTGAGCAGGCGGGCTGCATTTTCAGCAGTCATCGGTTGGCCGAACAGGAAACTCTGGACATATTCGCAGCCCATTTCACGCAATTGCATGGCATCCTGTTCGCTTTCAACGCCTTCAGCAACAACTTTGAGTTCCAGATCTTGCGCCATGCGAATGATGGAGCGCAGCAAGGTTGCTTTCTGTGGCTTGTCACCTTTCACAAAAGAGCGGTCGATCTTGATCATATCAATCGGGAAGCGTGTGAGATAGGCAAGCGATGAATAGCCGGTACCGAAATCATCCAGTGACAGGCCGACACCCATGGATTTCAGCTCGTTCAGCATATGCGCTGACTGCTCCGGATTTTCCATCAGCACGGATTCTGTCAGTTCCAGTTTGAGTGTGCCTTTGGTCACATGTGTACGGGACAGGATCGCACGGACATCGCTCAGCAAATCCTGACGGATCAACTGGGTGCTGGACAGATTGACGGAGACAAACAGGTTCGGACGTGACAGGTTCTCCTGCCAGTTGAACAGGTCATTGGCTGATTGCTGCATGGCGAACAGGCCAAGCGGCACGATGAGACCGGAATTCTCGGCAATCGGAATAAATTCAGATGGCGAGATTGGACCACGACGCGGATGTTCCCAGCGCATCAGGGCTTCAAAACCGGCAATTGTACCGTCCTGCAGGTTCACAATCGGCTGATAGGCTATTGTGATTTCCTTACGCTCAATGGCGCGGCGCAGATCCGATTCCAGCTGCAACTTGTCGCTGCCGATAGCACGGAAGGACGGGCGGAACGGCTCAATACGGTCGCCGCCAAAACGCTTGGCCTGATACATGGCCAGTTCCGCATCTTTGATCATATCTTCCGCATTGGCGGCATTGGCTGTCCATGTCAGAAGACCAACGGAAGCGGTCAGTACAATCTCGCGCTTGGCATAGGAAATCGGTGCGCGGATGGCCTGACGCAGCGCTTCTGCAAAGGCCGCAACTTTTGCCGGATCAGACTCGGATGCGAGGATCAGACCAAATTGGTCGGAAGACAGTCTTGAAAGCGTATCTTGCGGCTTCATCAGGCGGAACAGGCGGCGCGAGATCGTCAGCAGGATTGTATCACCGGCTGACATGCCGAGGCTGTCATTGACCTGTTTGAACCGGTCGATATCAATGACGAAAACAGTCGGTTTGAGCCTGCTCTCATTATAGGACATGCTCATGACATTGGCGAGACGGTCAAGGAATAGTTCGCGGTTCGGCAGACCGGTAAGATTGTCATGCACAGCATCATGCAGCAGGCGTTCTTCGGCCTTTTTCTGTTCGGTCACATTATGCAGCGTACCGACACAGCGTACAATTTCGCCATCCGAGCCGATAACCGGACGCGCGCGCAGATGATACCAGTGATAATGGCCGTCATTGGCGCGCAGACGGAAAGTCTGGTGAATACGACCACGGCGATTTTCCAGAATAGCATCCAGCGTGGTGCGGAAACGGTCACGGTCATCACCATGCATCACCGGCAACCAGTTGCGCACAGGGCCGAGAAGGCTGGCCGCAGCCGTGCCGAGATAGGTGGAAATATCAGGCGTTGTCACCACGCGGTCGCGCGGCACATCCCAGTCCCAAACAATATCGCCGGAACCGATAACCGCCAGCGCCTGCCGCTCCATATCTGAGAACAGACCGACACGCAGTACACCGCCTGCAAAAGCATGTTGCATTACGGTGAAACCGATCAGCAGAACGATCAGTACAAGACCGCCGCCTAGCGCAGGCTGCACGATATCATTGTCCAGACGACCGGAAACGGCCAGCCATGCGCCGGTCATCCATATGGCTATCAACAGCCATGTGGGGATCAGCATAATTGCGCGGTCATAGCTGCGCAAAGCCAGAATGCCGATGATCGCGATGCCGCAGATAACGGTCAGCGCAAAAGAGATGCGGGCAATACCGGCAGCAATCGGCGGATCAAAAATCGCCACGCCGCTCAGCATCATCAGGCCGAGAACCCATGCCACAGCGCCATAGGAAAAATGGTCGTGCCAGCGGTTGAGGTTGAGATAGGTGAACAGGAAAATCAGGAAACTGGCAGCCAGTGCCACCTCCGTGCCCGCCCGCCACATCTGCTCATTGCCGGGGGTGATGGCGATCAGCTTGTTCCAGAAGCCGAAATCCACGCAGATATAGGCCAGAACCGCCCAAGCCAGTGCCGCCGCTGCAGGAAACAGAGATGTTCCGCGCACGACAAAAAGAATGGTCAGAAACAGTGCCAGCAGACCGGAAATGCCGAGCAGAATACCGCGATAGAGCGTGTAGGAGTTGATTGTGTCTTTATAGGCATCCGGTTCCCACAGATAAAGCTGCGGCAGGTTAGGGGAGGCCATTTCCGCAACCAGTGTAATCACCGAGCCCGGATTGATAGTAATCAGAAACACATCCGCATCAGGGCTGACCTGACGGTCAAGCGCAAAGCCCTCACTTGGCGTGATCGAGGATATGCGCTGCGAACCCAGATCCGGCCAGACAAAGCCGGATTTCACAAGGCGGTAATGCGGCGCAACAATCAGACGGTCAATCTGCTCATCGGTCGGGTTAGCAATAGCGAAAGCTGCCCAGTTACCGCTGGAGCGTTTATCCTTGTCGGCCTGCACTTCAATGCGCCGGACAATGCCGTCGGCACCGGGAGCGGTGGAAACCTGCACAGTATCACCTTGATTATGCATAATCTGCACAGCACGGGTGAGGTCGAGAGCGGTATCTTCTTTGGAAATTTTGATAGGCTCAACTGCGGATGCAGGAACCGTGATCTGCAATAATGCTGCGATAAAGGCAAACACACAGAAAAACGTTTTCAATCGGTTCTGAAAGTTTTCTGTCACTATCTTTACCTTTTTGTCTTGGTATCAGGTGTTTTGCGCTTAATAGTCAGACGGCTGTTGTTTTGACTGACAGGCTTCTGCGCTGCTCTTCTCCCTCAATCAGACTGTAGAGCAGATGATCCTGCCACAGGCCGTTAATCTTGAGATAGGAGCGCAATGTGCCTTCCAGTAAAAATCCGGCTTTTTCAAGAAGCCTGACCGAACGCAGATTAGACGGAATACAGGCAGCTTCAAGTCTGTGCAACCGCAGTTCACTGAATGCGAAGGGGATAACCAGTTTCAAAGCGTCGAACATATAGCCCTGACCGGCATGAGGTACGCCGCACCAGTATCCGATCTGTCCGGATTGGGCGACACCGCGCCGGATATTGCCGAGAGTGATTCCCCCCAGCAAAACATTGTCGGACTTACGGAATAAAAACAGTGACCACGCATTTCCACTGCGTGCCTCTTCGCTGTAATGGCGTAACCGCAGCCGGAAACTCGATTTTTCCAGTTCGTCATCCCGCCATACCGGCTCCCATGGTGTCAGAAAAGCGCGGCTTTTTTCGCGCAGATTTGCCCATTGGCGGTAATCAGACCATTGCGGTTCACGCAAAAACAGACGCTCTCCCTTCAGATACACAGATGGTGTTTTGCTGAAGGGAAAGCTGATCATGATACCCAGCCTGTCTGAAGAGAGGTTAGAGCATTTCCGAGCTAAAAGCGGGACGCTGTTTTGCGTGCGGAAATACGTGAAATAAAGAGACAGAGCGGTTCCAATTGTTCATTATTAACCGGAACCGCTCCGGTGTTCAGACTGCCAGCGCCGGACGTTTATTCGCTGCGAAACCGCGTAATGTGCCGTGAATATCATCATAGCCCATCATCTGACTGACAGGGCCGACAGCGGCAATGGTCGGCTTGCTGTCGAGGAACATACGACCGGAAAGATCTGTCAGGCGTTCCGGCGTAATCAGGCTCAGGCGTTCCAGCAGTTCTTCGTTCGGTACCGGACGACCATAGAGCAGCATCTGGCGGGCAATCTGACCTGCACGGCTTGCTGCACTTTCCTGCGACATCAAAAGACCGGCGCGATATTGTGCACGGGCACGGTCAACTTCCTGAATATTGATATTGGTGGAGGCTTCATAAAGCTCGTTGAGAACAACCGGAACCAGCTCTTCAAGATTTTCACGACCTGTCGCAGCATGAATGCCGAACAGGCCGGTATCGGAAAAGCCCCAATGGAAGGCGTAAACGGAATAGCACAGACCTCGCTTTTCACGCACTTGCTGGAACAGGCGGGAGGACATGCCGCCACCGAGAACCGTTGCCAGAAGCTGTGAGGCATAGAAATCGCGCACATGATAGGCGCGGCCTTCAAAACCGATCAGCACCTGTGCATCCATCAGATCGCGTTCTTCGCGGTAATCACCACCGACATAGGATGCTTTCACCGGCGCTGCAGCCTGTGTCGTTGCGCGGAAACCGCCGAGACGGCTTTCCACTTCACGTACAAAAGAAGCGTGGTCAACCGCACCGGTAGCGACAACAACCATACGGTCGGCGCTATACTGTTCGTTGATATAGTTACGCAGATCGTCCGGCGTGAAGGATTGCACTGTTTCAGGCGTGCCGAGAATAGAACGGCCAAGCTGCTGGTTGAGGTAAGCGGTTTCAGAAAAACGGTCGAAAACAATATCATCGGGCGTATCATGTGCCGCGCCGATTTCCTGCATGATCACGTTTTTCTCGCGCTCAAGCTCATCTTCGTCAAATTTTGAACTGGTCAGAATGTCGGCCAGAATATCAATCGCCAGCGGCAGATCATTGCGCAACACACGGGCATAATAAGAGGTAGTTTCGACGCTGGTCGCGGCATTGATTTCACCGCCGACATTTTCAATGTCAGCCGCAATCTGCCATGCACTGCGGTTATCAGTGCCTTTAAAGGCCATATGTTCGAGAAAATGTGCAATGCCGTGGCGGTTATGCGCTTCATTGCGGGAGCCTGCCTTAACCCAGATGCCCAGTGCCACGCTTTCAATAAGCGGCATGGTTTCGGTGGCAATCGTGAGTCCGTTGGACAGAACACTTACTTCTACACCCATTCTAGGCATACTCCCCTGCGTATTTCACCGTCATTTTCTTTGATGCTGACGGGTATGATAATACGTCAAATTAAACAGATAGAGCAGTTTCAACATTTCAATCGTAAATGAAATTGCTCTATTACTCCGTCTGCCTCTTATGTTTTTGCAGCATATAAAGGCAGAGTGAAAACTATGCAAATTTGCAGCCATAATACAATATATGGCTGCAACTGCGGTTTAATTATTTCGCAGCTCTTGAATGATTGCGGATGTGATCTTCAACCACTTTCAGGTCATTCTGCAGACGCGTAAAATGCTCTTTACGCTCCATCAGATCGCTGAGCCATGCAGGCAGAGCCGGAGAAACACCGCAGGCATCTTTCACCGCATCCGGGAATTTCGCCGGATGGGCAGTGGCCAGCACCACCATCGGCGAGGCTGTGTCTGCGTGCTCGCGGGCAACTTTAACGCCGATAGCCGAGTGCGGATCAAGCAGATAACCATCCTGTTTCAGCACGGAGTCAATGGTTGCAGCGGTTTCTGCCACCGTTGAACGACCGGCAGCAAATTGTTCGCGGATAGTTTTCAGCGGGGCATCGGCAATCGTGAACTCACCGGACTGACCAAGGCTGCGCATCAGGCCGCGAATAGCTGCTGCATCACGGTCATAGGATTCAAACAGCAGACGCTCGAAATTCGAGGAAATCTGGATATCCATGGACGGAGAAGAAGTCTGTTCCACGCCGCGCATCGCATAGGAGCCGGTGGCAACAGTGCGTGACAGGATATCATTATCATTGGTGGCAATGATCAGGCGATCAATCGGGAGTCCCATTTGTCTAGCAACAAAGCCTGCAAAAATATCACCGAAATTGCCGGTAGGCACAGTGAATGACACTTTGCGATCCGGTGCACCGAGGCTGATAGCTGATGTGAAATAATAGACGATCTGCGGCATGATACGTGCCCAGTTGATCGAATTCACACCGGAGAGCGAAAGTGTGTCACGGAAGTTCAGATCATTGAACATGCCTTTGACGAGGTTCTGACAGTCGTCAAAATTACCATCAATTGACAGGGCATGAACATTGCTGGCCGCAGATGAGGTCATCTGGCGCTGCTGTACCGGAGATACACGGCCATGCGGGAACAGGATGAAAATGTCGGTATTATCACGACCGGCGAAAGCTTCAATCGCCGCGCCGCCGGTATCGCCGGATGTGGCGCCGACAATGGTCGCGCGCTGCCCGCGCTGCGCCAGCGTATAATCCATCATGCGCGAAAGCAGCTGCATCGCAACGTCTTTAAACGCCAATGTCGGGCCGTGAAAAAGCTCCAGCACATATTCATTCGCGCCGGTCTGCACCAGCGGGCAGACCGCATCATGGCGGAATGAGCCATAAGATTCGCGCACCATTTTTTCAAATTCGGCGTCCGGAATCTCACCATTTACAAAAGGAGTGAGGACTGCGAGAGCGATTTCCACATAGGATTTACCGCGCAGCTTGCGGATGTCATCTGAGGAGAATTGCGGATAGGTTTCCGGCAGATAGAGACCGCCGTCCCGCGCCAAACCCGCCAAAAGTGCATCAGAAAAGCCCAAAACCGGCGCTTCGCCACGGGTGCTGATATATTTCATAAGATTTCAGGCCTCATTCAGTCAATGCAATTCTGCGCCGGTTTTGAGCCGGTTTCGGTCAAGTTTGCGGTGTTTTCCTGTCATATCTCTTGTGACTGACGCAAGCATCGGTGGATAGAGCTTGCCCTGTTCACAAAAAACGTGAAAATATTATCTCATAATGCATGTTAAGCGCCTTGCGTCCATATGGATATGTCAAAGACGCAGCAGGATTTGGGTATAAAGCGCATTCCAAAAAGTGTGAAACGGTTTTTGGATAAAATGCGCGATAACAAAGATGGCGCATTCCAAAAAGTGTGAAACGGTTTTTGGATAAAATGCGCGATAACAAAGATGGCGCATTCTAAAAAGTGTGAAACGGTTTTTGGATAAAATGCGCGATAACAAAGATGGCGCATTCCAAAAAGTGTGAAACGGTTTTT
>NZ_JAAPBB010000632.1:0-291 GCF_019730395.1 Ochrobactrum sp. SFR4
TTGCTCAAAATTATCACCGAAGATCATGGCGTGGCACCGAAAGTCGTCGCCTCCTCCGATGATATTGATCAGATTGCGGCCAAAGGCAATGCAGCAGATGTACCGGCTCTCAAAGGCTGGCGCCGTGAATTATTCGGTGAAAAAGCTCTGCAGATGATCGAAGGCAAAATCGGCATCAAGTTTGAAAACCGTAAGATCAAAGCTGTGCCGCTGGTTTGAACATGAGTGACAAGATCAAAGTCAGCGTTTTTCTGGGTATCAGTCTTGATGGTTATATTGCCGGCCCTGACA
>NZ_JAAPBB010000633.1:0-291 GCF_019730395.1 Ochrobactrum sp. SFR4
CAAGCCGGTGATTATTGCCGGATTGCGTGAATTGCTGCCGCAGGCGCGGCTGGTATCGCTTGGCGGGCCGACGGAAACGACGATCTGGAGTATCTGGCATGAGATCAGAGCCGAGGATGTCCGTATTATTCCCTATGGTATTCCGCTGCCTGAAAACAGTTATTTTGTGCTGGATGAACAGGGTGAACATTGTCCTGCCGGTGTTGCCGGGCGTATCCACACCGCCGGTGTGAATGTGGCGCTGGGCTATCTGGAAGATGGCACAATTATCCAGACGGATTTTGTGACGGT
>NZ_JAAPBB010000634.1:0-291 GCF_019730395.1 Ochrobactrum sp. SFR4
GTAGATTCTTGAGCTTCAGGGAACGCCTCCCGAACCCATGCGGTCAACATTGCACGACCAGGATAGCCCAAGGCGCGCATCGTTGCAGAAACACAACGACCATGCGTGCGGTAGTGCGCAACAGCCGCTTCCTTCTGGGCTTGTGTAAACTTCGGGGCTCGAGGTGCAAATCCTAAACGCAGTTCAAGATGTTACTCATATTCCAGGTACCAGCCCTTCAAAGCGTTCTTGCTTGGATAGCCCAACTGGCGAATAGTCGCTTTCGGGCGCTTGCCCAGCTTGATGTAAAGC
>NZ_JAAPBB010000635.1:0-290 GCF_019730395.1 Ochrobactrum sp. SFR4
TTACCGCTTGTGCTGGCGCTGGCTGTGCGGCCTGCGGCACCGACTTCGGTGCAGATGGCGTTGCCTGTGCCTCGACTGGCGGGCGTGGCGGCTGAGGGGCTGAAGGTATCGGGGAAACTGGCTGCGGCTGAGTTATGGATGCCTGCGGGGCAGGGGGCGCAGGCTTAGGCGGATCGAAGGGTGATGCTTCTGGCTCGACAGTAGCGGTTGTTGCCAGAAGTGCGCCCGATATGTCCTCGCCCTGCGGGCCGACTATGCGCCCATAAATTGTAAGGCCGTCTGGTGTGGTC
>NZ_JAAPBB010000636.1:0-290 GCF_019730395.1 Ochrobactrum sp. SFR4
GAGGTTCATCATGATGGTAGGACTCCTCAAACGCCGAGGTGACCGGGGATGCGCAGATGGCGGCGCACCACATCGACGAACATCGGATCGCGTTTAGCTGCCCAAACGGCAGCGAGGTGCCCGAGCAGCCCGAGCGCGATGCCGACCAACCAAAGTCGCAGGCCGAGGCCGAGAGCGGCGGCAAGCGTTCCGTTGACGATCGCGATTGAGCGCGGAGCGCCGCCGAGCAGAATGTGCTCGGTCAGCGCCCGGTGGACCGGCACGACGAAGCCCGGCACATCGGCCAGGTT
>NZ_JAAPBB010000637.1:0-289 GCF_019730395.1 Ochrobactrum sp. SFR4
TGCTAACCGCCGCTTGAGAACAGGAATAATAAAAATCTCCGCAGATAACGGTTTTTTACAATCTTAAAATACAAAATATACATTCACGATGGCGTGACGGATACAAAAACCAGGCATCGTGTGGTCGGGAAACCGGCTGGCAGCGATTCAGTTTTTTTGAAATGCAGCTGTTTAATTACCATGCATGATTTGAATTTCGTCGCTCTTGCGTTTAAGAAAAGCTCGAAAAGCGCAGGCGGATATCTCTTGTTGCGTGAGACAATTTTAGTTTTGAGAAGATAATGGCCGG
>NZ_JAAPBB010000638.1:0-289 GCF_019730395.1 Ochrobactrum sp. SFR4
TATTATCAAAATTGATACAAACAATACTCTCGTTGTTTTGGAAAATTTTCAAACTATAGATGAGACGGGTTATGAATTGGCTCGTCTCTGTACCACGCATCTATGTTGTGGTGGCTATATCGTATCTCGCAAGGCTGCTGCACTTATTTTAAGTTGTATGGACAAAATTTCTGTTCCGGTCGACAATTTAATCTACGATCCTCAATATGAGTTATTCCATCAGTTGACTATCTACCAGTTAGTAGCTGCTTTGTGCATGCAAATTAATGCTGATAGTCTCATTGAAGAG
>NZ_JAAPBB010000063.1:0-903 GCF_019730395.1 Ochrobactrum sp. SFR4
AAGATCTGGTGCTCGATCTCTACAAGCAGATCCCGCCCACGCGGATCACCGATCTCCTGCTGGAGGTGGATGCAGCGACCGGCTTCACCGAAGCGTTCACGCATCTGCGCACCGGAGCGCCCTGCGCCGACCGGATCGGGCTGATGAACGTCATCCTTGCGGAAGGGATCAACCTCGGCCTGCGCAAGATGGCCGACGCGACGAACACGCACACCTTCTGGGAGTTGATCCGCATTGGACGGTGGCATGTCGAGGGCGAAGCTTACGACCGGGCGCTGGCCATGGTGGTCGAGGCGCAAGCGGCGCTACCAATGGCCCGGTTCTGGGGCATGGGCGCCTCCGCTTCGAGCGATGGGCAATTCTTCGCCGCTACGGAACAAGGCGAGGCCATGAACCTGGTCAACGCGAAATACGGCAATACCCCGGGTCTGAAAGACTATAGCCACGTCTCGGACCAATATGCGCCGTTCGCGACCCAGGTGATTCCTGCGACGGCGAGCGAAGCTCCCTACATCCTCGACGGCCTGCTCATGAACGATGCCGGCCGCCATATTCGCGAGCAGTTCGCCGATACAGGCGGCTTCACCGATCACGTCTTTGCCGCATGCGCCATTCTCGGCTACCGGTTTGCCCCTCGCATCCGGGATCTGCCGTCCAAGCGACTCTATGCGTTCAATCCATCGGCCGCGCCGGCCCACTTGCGGGCCATGATCGGCGGCAAAATCAATCAGGCCATGATCGAGCGCAACTGGCCCGATATCCTGCGCATCGCCGCCACCATTGCAGCCGGAGGCATCGCGCCTAGCCAGATTTTGCGCAAGCTCGCCTCCTATCCGCGGCAGAATGAACTGGCCACAGCTCTGCGGGAAGTAGGCCGCGTCGAGCGGACGCTGTTCATGATCG
>NZ_JAAPBB010000639.1:0-289 GCF_019730395.1 Ochrobactrum sp. SFR4
GGGGGGGGGGGGGGGGGGGGGGCGGGGGGGAGGGCGTCCGGCAGTAAGGCGGTAAAGGCATCATCCACATTCGATGTGCCGGTTTGTTGCATCAGCTCTTTTGGTGTGCCACTGGCGAGGATCTGCCCGTCATTCATAGCAATAAGCCAGTCGAAACGCTCGGCTTCTTCCATATAGGCCGTGGCAACAATCACGCTCATACCCGGGCGATCTTTGCGGATATCGTCGATCAGCTCCCAGAACTGGCGGCGCGACAGAGGATCAACGCCGGTGGTCGGCTCATCAAGAA
>NZ_JAAPBB010000640.1:0-289 GCF_019730395.1 Ochrobactrum sp. SFR4
TATTGCGTATAGGCATAAGCGGTAACGACGGGCACAATTTTGCCTGAAGGATTTTTGATCAGAGTAGGATACGGGCCGGAAGCACGTGCATTGTCGCCGAGCAATGTATGGCTATGTCCGCCGACAATAGCATCGAGATCATCCAGTTCTGCTGCAAGTTGCTGATCAACATCATAGCCGAGTTGGGTGCGGGCGATGATCTTGGCGACACCCTTCTGTTTCAGCTCCGGTATTGTGGGTTGCAGCGTATCTTTGGCATTGAGAAAGCGCATATCTTTACCGGGGCGGG
>NZ_JAAPBB010000641.1:0-288 GCF_019730395.1 Ochrobactrum sp. SFR4
CGCGATATCGCCCTCTGCCTGTGAGTTCACGAATACCAAGCTCTACAATCAGATTAAGAGCGCCACGCGGTGTGAGTTTTGCTGCTTTGGCAATCATCGCGGTGGACACAATTGGCCGTCACAGGATGAAATCAATAACAATGGGAAGGCTGCTGGAAGAGCGACGTCCCTTGAGACGACGGTGCATCTGTTCGCGCGCCTGTGTGAGACGAATGATCTCCTTCATACTTATCTCTGCTGCTGCTATCATCGCATCAAGAAAGGCCAGCAAGCGTATTGTCCGGTTTG
>NZ_JAAPBB010000642.1:0-288 GCF_019730395.1 Ochrobactrum sp. SFR4
TAGCGACCAGCAATCCGGCCGATGTGTCGGAATAAGGCAGGATCGTCACGTCCAGTCCGGCTTCTTTGTAAAAGCCCTGATCACGGGCAATAAACATGCCGATATGATTGGTATTCACCGTCCAGTCGAGTGCGACAGTCACTTTCGCCGGCTCTTTGGCGAAAGCAGAGAGTGGTAAAACGCTCATCGCGCCAGACAGAGCCAGTGCGGAAAGCAGGCGGCGGCGGTTCAGAATTGCCATGATTGCTTCCTTATGAATTCAAGAGGAGATCTAGTATTTCAGCTTCC
>NZ_JAAPBB010000643.1:0-288 GCF_019730395.1 Ochrobactrum sp. SFR4
CCTTTTATTATCTCGCCCCAAGAAGTATGGCCTAGTGCCATATTGTCGTCAAGCCAATATATGGCCTAAGGCCATCATTTATTTATGTCACAAGGCCACCTATGATATTGCTATGACTCAGGACACGCCAAGCCGCTCATTAGATAAAGTGATCGTTCGCCTTCCCGATGGAATGCGAGATCAAATAAAAGCCCATGCAGAAGCCAATAATCGATCAATGAATGCAGAAATTGTATCATTGCTGTCAGTTGCGATGTTTGAGGCAGATATTGCTAGAATGTCGCAAGG